>NZ_VDAG01000075.1:0-160931 GCF_019584505.1 Kluyvera sp. EC_51
CTGGCACGGCTGGGACGGAAGTCGCTGTCGTTCTCAAAATCGGTGGAGCTGCATGACAAAGTCATCGGGCATTATCTGAACATAAAACACTATCAATAAGTTGGAGTCATTACCTATTGCGGCTATCCGTTTTTCTATGCCAGTAACCGTTATTATCGGCGTGCTCGCTACGGCGCTGTTACGCCACTATTTTTCTTTGTGAGGATATTCGCAATGACCCGAACTTTGCGCAACGCCCGTTTAGCGGTAATTATCATGAGTGTCGTGATGATTGCTATTTTTCTGCTGAGCGCGGCATCTGTACTGATGCAAAAATAATATTGCGGTGGATAAACACTCCCCGCGCGACTGCGCGGAGAGCGCTGCTGTTACAGTCCTAATTCGCTAAGCCCCGGATGATCGTCCGGGCGTCGGCCCTCGGGCCAGTGGAACAGGCGTTCATCTTCGCGAATCGGCAGGTCGTTCAGGCAGGCAAAGCGGCGCTGCATCAGTCCATCCTCGTTAAATTCCCAGTTTTCATTGCCGTAGGAACGAAACCAGTTGCCGGAATCGTCATGCCATTCGTAGGCATAGCGCACGGCAATACGGTTGCCTTCAAAAGCCCATAGCTCTTTGATAAGGCGATATTCCTGCTCTTTTTTCCATTTTCTCTCGAGAAAGGCCTGCGCCTCGGCGCGTCCGTGGATAAACTCGGCGCGATTTCGCCACTGGGTATCGGTAGTGTAGGCCATCGCGACTTTCACCGGGTCGCGACTGTTCCAGCCATCTTCAGCAAGGCGAACTTTTTCAATCGCACTTTCGCGAGTGAAAGGCGGGAGTGGCGGGCGACTGATGCTCATAAAAACCTCCAGAGTAGCAATGTAGACAGATCTGTCTACTTGGTGCTAACGTATTCCCGTCTCCAGAGTTTGTCAACGGTGAAAAAACGATGAATAACGCGGTAAAAAACGGTTCAAAGGCCATCGGCGCCAGGGAAAAAATTCTCACCACGGCGCATGCGCTATTTTACTTATACGGTATCCGTGCCACCGGTATTGATAAAATTATCGAGCAGGCCGGGGTGACCAAAGTCACGTTCTATCGTCACTTTCCCAGCAAGAATCAGCTGATTCTCGCCTATCTGGATTATCGCCACACGCTGTGGATGACGTGGTTTAGCGATACGCTACAGCGGCAAAGTGAAGCCGGGCAGGCGCCTGCTACGGCGCTGGTCGCCACGATGCGGCAGTGGTGGGAGCAGCCTGACTTTCGCGGCTGCGCTTTTCTGAATGCGACGGCGGAGATAGGCGATGCGCTGCCCGAGGTTGAGCAGTTGACTCGCGAACATAAAGCCGCCGTTGCCGCCGAACTGGCAGGGCGCTGGCCGGGCCATGAGACCGCAGCGGTAGTGGTGGCGCTGGACGGCGCGATTATGCACGCGCAGATGGGGCTGCCCGTTGAGGCAGTGGCGGCGCAACTGGCTCAACTTCTGAACGTGCTGCTGCCAGCGGTTAATAGGTCAGCGTAATCACCACCGTGTCGGAATAGACCCCCGCCGACGGCCACTTCTGTGCGGGTACGTCGCCGTAGACCACCAGATTCTGCGGCTTACCGTCGCCGGAATACTGTTTCTCCGGGTTGTCAGGCGACCATTCGACGGCATGGGCAGCATCCTGATACAGACCATAGCTGACGCATTCGCCGTCGTGGCAAAGCTGTCGGGCGTTACCGTCCGCGTGCAGGCCGCGGCCGATGCCAACGGCATAGGTGGTGCCCGTCGGGCACTGAATGCTGATGTCGGCGGTTGAGCTTGCCTGTAACGTATCCGCTTCGGCAGGTGATTTACTGCCAAATTCCATGCTATCGACGCTGACGATTTCGCAGCCATTTTTCACCGTGGCGGTAGCGCTGATTTGATCGGTGATAAGCGTGCCAGACTCTTCGCTGCATGATGGCAGCGATTGCATCGACGAGGCTGAGGCATAGCGTATCTGAACGCCGGTGGCGTAATCGTAATAACTCCCGGCGCTGATGTTGCTCTGGCCTGGATTGATTTTGCCGATGAGCGGAATGTCATGCTCAACGTTACCCTGTCCGGACGCCAACGACATATCAATCTGCGCGTAGACGTCACTGTTCTGACTCAGCGGGTGTCTCAGGTCGTACAGTGAGTACAGCGAAAAATAGAGCGGCGTGGTGGACGGCTCATTCTGGCTCATCGGAATCGGGTCGTTTGCCATTAGCTTCAGACAGGCGCGAACGTATTCCGGCTGCCCGTCGTAGTTGTTGCAGGTAAAGGTCAGCCTGGTGCTGGTCGCGCTGCTAACGCCCGGCGTAACGGTACCAAAACTCAGCCCCGGCGGGCTGCCGTTCCAGCAGTTTGCCGCCTGCGCGGCGGGGTTAAAGGTAAACATCAGCAGTATAAACAGGCCGATAAATCCTATTGAGCGAGTGACTGGCATAGCGCGTTAATTGTCTCCACGGAATGGGTAGGGTGAAGCCGCTGGGGCAGTATTACCTGACAGGATGAAGCGGCCCATTTAACTTCTACATGGCCGCCAGCCGGGGGATCTTCCAGATATATCTTTCCTTCATAGCCCGCAATGGTGTGCTGTGTGCCGTGTGCGGGTGGTTCACCGGCTGCGGTCAGTACGTTAACCTGCGCCGAAAACGGCACCGCCTTTCCATCGACCGTTTTCACCGTCATCAGCAGCGCCTGGGTTTTGTAGATCGTGAACTGAGCCAACGCGCCGCTGGCGGCTTTCGGGATCAGCACTTCGCCGGTGTAGGGCGCTCGATAGGCTTCGTCGAGCTGCAGCACATCGATATCCAACCGGTTTTCCTGATACGCATTGAGGTTGTTGAGAAACAGCATACCGTTCTTATCGGTATGGCCAACGGGCCGATGTTCCAGATAAACCGGTACGTCAGGCACGTTTGAAGTATCGACAATGGCGAACGCGCTGCCCAACATGCGGGTGGCGTACAGATGGCCCATAAACAGCCCCAATGCCCCAGAGATTGAACCGTAGTAATCGCTGTTATTGTCCTGGCGGTTAAGGCCCAGCGCCATATCGCTCCAGTGGTTACGGTGCTGAACGGTCGCGTGCAGCGCGGCGTTATCGCCGCTTTGAGCCGACATATTCCATCCCCAGCCGGGTTTATTGGCATCAAGAGAGTGGGCCAGACTGGCCTGCATTGCATTGCCGGCGTTATCGTGGCTGTCCTGCAGCGAAAGGTAATCTTTATTCTGATTCAACGGCATACTGAAGTTCAGATACACCGTCGTATTGCGCTCATCGCCAAGTTCCCGGGTGAGGCTGGTGGCTAAGGTTATCTGGTGGGTAAAGCTTCTTGACCAGGAGAGACCAACGTACTGCGATGAGGCGTCCGGGTAAGTTTGATTTACCCAGCTTATGCCGAAGGTACCGACCGCATCCACGGTGACGCTGGTAAATGCCGAATCCTCCCGCGTGGTCAGGGTATTGTCCGCCAGGGATGAAACATCCCGATAGCCCCGGCTCGCCTGCGAATGGTTCAACGCCACGTTAAAACGGCGATTGTTCCACTGCCAGCCTGACCCCCACTGCGTTCCGCTCTCTTGCCCATCGCGGCTGTTCGACGCGTTGGCGTGAAGCACCCCTAGCGTGGGCGATAGCAGGTAATCCCAGCCCGCACCCTGATTGTGCAGGCTGGCGCTTTGCTCGGTATGTAGCCCGAGGGTGGATTTGTTGCTGACCCCGTAGCGCCAGTCTCCCACGCCGACAAATTCACTGTCATAGCTAAACGATGCGTAAGTGTAATCCTTTCGCACCCAACCTGCGCTAATGCCCCAGGTATTCAGCCCGGCTGACAGTAGCTGCGTGGCGCCGTAGAGATCCAGATTTACCACCCGCTGTTGGCCGTTAATATCGGTAATCACCACCTGCGCACCTTCATTACCGGTGAAAATCGGCGCGGTATTGAGCGTAAATTGGCCTGGGTCCACCCGCTGTGAAGAGGTTTTCACCCCGCGAACGTAGAGGTCAACGGTGGAGGGCAGGGTGACGCTATCGGTCAGAATATCCTGCGATGAGGTGCTGAAGTTTGGCTG
The DNA here is from genome assembly GCF_019584505.1 of Kluyvera sp. EC_51. Taxonomy (NCBI): domain Bacteria; kingdom Pseudomonadati; phylum Pseudomonadota; class Gammaproteobacteria; order Enterobacterales; family Enterobacteriaceae; genus Kluyvera; species Kluyvera sp. EC_51. The sequence continues at coordinate 4,073 of NZ_VDAG01000075.1, forward strand.
TGTCGAATAGTTATGGGCGATATTGATACCGCCAAAACGCACGCTGTTGTTCCAGCTTTGGCTGCTGGTAAAGCTGTCGCCAAGCGTCATGGAGAACAGTTTATCGACGTTCTGGTAGACCCAACTGCTCATCAGACGATGGGTGCCGCGCTCACTGTCGGTGGCGTTAGTGGAGTCCTGGCTATTAAACGAGGTGCTAAAAAAACCGGGCCCCAGGCCGAACGTGCGCAACTCGCTGAACAGTGAAGCCTCCTGCTCGCCGTTTTCGTGACTGGTGAACGCATTGTAGTTCAGCGCCAACCCGCGCACTTCCGGCGAAAGCTGAGAGGCGTGGATCAGATGGGAGCCGTTGCGATTGGACAGACGGCTATCGCGCCCTAACCACGCTTTGCTGGCGACGATGTTGATATTCTGACTCAGACTATCGAACGTTACGTCCAGACCGTCCTGTGCGCTTAAGTCGAAGAACCCTTGACGCTCTGGTAGCGAGGCGGTTTTGATGTCCAGTTTTTTGGCGTCATTGGCCGAGATATACAGCTTATTATCAATATTTTTGGCTTTCACAAAGCCTTTAATCGGCTGACCGTTAACGCTGACGGTCAGGTAGAGCGTTTCATCATTGGCGGCGTAGGCGCAGTGACAGAGCAGAAACCAAAGCGGTATGGCGTTACGGAGTAATATCGATGGTCTGTTTTTGCTCATTATCATTCAAATTAAGTGACAAAGATGACGCCGTATTGATTCCTTTTGGCAGGGGCCATTCCTTTTCACTGTTCGGTAGTACGTAGCCGAGTAACCCTTTACTCATCGGTACGCGATGGCTACCGGCTAACAGGGCAATGTTGCTCAACTTAATGTGCTGCGTGCCGTTGTTGCGGATTCTGAGCATCGCCGGGTGGGCGAGATGATCAATTGATGCGCTCACGGTTTTCAGGTCCACCGGCTGGTCGTGACAGTTCACAAACACCGGGATGGAGTAGCGCAGCAGAAAGCGCACGCCATCTTTTTCCGCCATGTTACTGCTGCCGGGCAGTTCATCGACGACCAGACGGTAGGCGTGTTCGGTATCAGCGCTGGGCGGCACGGGAAGAATGACGCGAATAAGTTGCTGGCGGGCTGCTGGAATAGTGGTCATTGGCGGGCTGACCAGTAAATCCTCCGTCTCACTTAGCGCGTCTGTATTGTTTTGCTGATGCCAGGCGTATACCCGGATTTGTGCGCCAATGGCGGCGCTACCGACGTTTTTAACGTAGATTGCCTGCGCCGTTTCACCCGCGCAAAAGCCAACGTTAACCGGGTAAACCTGGAGGGTTGCAGCATAGGAAGAAAGGGCAAATAACGAGCCCAATGTCGCGAGCAGGATGCCAGCCAGTGTGCGTATCATATGCTACTCCCCGGGAGCTGAATCAGTAGGAGACGGTCAGGGTCACGGTATCGGCATACACACCAGCGGGCGCCTGTGAAAGTGCGTCCGCAGTGACTTTGCCGTAGATAGGAATAACCTGCGCCGTGCCGGTACCGGTTTGTGGAATGCCGGTGGTGGACAGTTCGTTGGTATCATCAGCATCGCTATAGAGGGCGTAGGCCACCTTATCGGTGCCGTTGTTATTCGACATGTTGTAGTCGTGGCTTTTTTCGCTGCTGAGGTTATAGCTTGTGCCGGTAGTACAGGTCACGGTTGCATTTGCGGAAGCAGTCGCATCGCCGGAGTCGCTCGCACGCGAGCCAAAGTTCATATCGTCCACGCTGATCTGACAGGATTTCCCAACGGTCAGATTGACATGCATGTCGGCGCCGCGAACCTGGTCTGTTCTTGCTGCGTTATCCGCAAAGGCGGCAGATGAAAATAAAATGCTAATCGCAGTCAGAGTTAATGCAGTGGCTTGACGGTTAATCATTTTAAAACTCACTAATTTTTCAATTGTTTTGGGGTGGGGTGTTAACGGGGGCGGAGAATAAAGATTAAGAAATGTCTTAGATTGAGCAATCGTGCTATGTCTAAGAGATGTGAATGGCAGGATCTGATATTAACAATCGATAGCTAAGGCTTAAAGCTTGCGCAATGCCTGGCAGCATTGCGCAATGGCGATTAACGCAGGGTGCGAATCGCCGCAATCAGACGTTCGACGCCTTGTTCCAGCTTCACGCGCGGGCATCCGGCGTTCAGACGAATAAAACCGTTACCTTCTTCGCCGTAGGTGTAGCCCGGCATAATGGCGACCTTCTGCTGTTTAATTAACACTTCCTGCAGTTTACGATCGTCAATATTCAGCGGACGCAAATCAACCCATGCCAGATAGGTTGCCTGTGGCATCGACCATTGCAGTTCCGGGAAGGCGGCGTTCAGCGTTTTCTCGATATAACGCATATTATCCTGCAAATATTCGCGTAGCGCATCCAGCCAGGATTCACCCTGTTCGTAAGCGGCAATATGGGCGACCAGCGCGGGAACGGAAGGGGAAGAGAGGCCGTCGCGGTTTTTCAGCGCGGTGAGATAGGCTTCGCGCGCGGCATCATCAACAATCATGCCGTATGCGCCGGTAAATGCCGGGATATTGAAGCTTTTCGACCCTGAAGTGAACAGTGCCCACTCGCCGCGAGCCACTTCGCTCCACGGAATATGCTTATGCCCTTGCCAGGTCATATCCATATGAATCTCATCGCTTATCACCCGCACGTTATGTTTTTCGCACAGGGCCGCCATGGTTTCGAGCTCTTCACGTGTCCAGACTTTACCCGTCGGGTTTTGCGGGCTACACAGCAACAGCACGCTGTTGTGTGGTTCAGCGAGCACGGCTTCGAGTTTGTCCATATCGCAGAACCACTGCCCATCGTGCTTATCCATCGGCACGCCAACCACGTGGCGTTGATTTCCTTCGATGGTTTTAAAGAACGCGTCGTAGGCAGGGGTGTGTACTACGATGCCGTCGCCAGGCTTCGACCACTGGCGGATCATCTCAGCCACCATATAGATGACAGAAGGGCCGTAGACGAGCGTGTTGGTATCAATCACCGCATGAAAACGGTGCGCGTACCAGTGAGCGATAGCCGGAAGAAACTCATCGTTTTTCCAGCGGCTATAGCCGAATACACCGTGAGAAAGACGTTTGCTCAGTGCGTCCAGAATGCAGGGCGCGGTGGCAAAATCCATATCAGAAATGGTAAACGGCAGCAGGTCAGCGTCGCCAAAGCGGTCGGCAACATAGTCCCATTGGGTGCACCAGGTGCCGTGTCGGTCAATCACCGTTGAAAAATCAAACATGTGGAGATCCTAACGAAGGGAAGATTGGGCTATTTTGCCCCTGTTAGGCACAGGGGCAAAGGGCTTTACGCTTGAACGGAGTTCATCAGTATCGACATTTCGTCTTTCACCGACTGTACCTGCGGGCCAATGACCACCTGCAGGTTGTGCTGGTTCAGTTTCACCACGCCAATGGCACGGTTGGCTTTCAGCGTATCAACGTCGACCTTGTCCATGTCGTTTACCGACAGACGCAGACGGGTGATGCAGTTGTCGAGCGAGATGATATTTTCAGCTCCGCCCAGCGCCTGAAGGATAACCGGCACGTTGTAGCCGGATTTCCCGGTTACGCCGCTGGAGGTGTGCTCTGCTGCAGGAGTGGTATCCACATCGCGACCCGGCGTTTTGATGTTAAAGCGCACGATAGCGAAGCGGAAAATTGCATAGTAAACCGCGAACCAGATAGCTGCGACGACCGGCACCAGGTACCATTTGGTCGACAGACCGTGCAGGATACCGAACACCACGAAGTCGATGATATTGCCGTCGGTGTTACCGATGGTCACGCCCAGTACCGCCATGATGGTGAAGCCCAGACCGGTCAGCAGTGCGTGGATAACGTACAGCACCGGTGCAACGAACAGGAACAGGAATTCCAGTGGTTCAGTGGTGCCGCCCACGACGCAGGCGATGACGCCGGAAATCAGCAGGCCTTTAATTTTATGACGGTTTTCCGGGCGTGCGCAGTGGTACATCGCCAGTGCAGCACCTGGCAGGCCGCCGAGGAACGCAGGCATTTTACCCTGAGACAGGAAGCGGGTCGCGCTTTCGGAGAAGCCGTGAGTGGTCGGGCAGCTCAGCTGTGCCTGGAAGATGGTCAGTGCGCCGCTGACGTCGTGGCCGCAGACGTCCATAGTACCGCCCGCTTCGGTAAAGCGAATCAGCGCCACCAGAATGTGGTGCAGGCCGAACGGCAGCAGCAGGCGTTCACCGGTACCGAAGATCATCGGGCCAAAATCACCGGCGCTATTGATCACATGACCCAGCGCGTTGATGCCCATCGCAAATACCGGCCATACCAGCGGGATCACCAGGCCAACCAGACCCAGCACGATGGTGGTGATAATCGGCACAAAACGGGTGCCGCCGAAGAAGGCCAGCGCATCCGGCAGACGGATGGTGTGGAAGCGCTCATGCAGCATCCAGACGATAATCCCGCAGATAACCGCGCCGAGAATGCCGGTGTCGATGGATTGAATACCGATAATGTTCTGAATGTTATTCGCTTTCAGAATTGCAGCATCGGTGGTTGGCAGGATGCCTTTGGCGGTCAGCCAGAAGTTTACCGCCAGGTTCATCACCGCGTAGCCGACGAAACCCGCGAAAGCGGCGACCCCTTTGTTATCACGCGCCAGCCCCAGCGGAATGGCGATACAGAACATCACCGGCAGGAAGCTAAAGGCGAAGGAGCCAACTTTACTCATCCAGATAAAGACGGCCTGCAGGAACGGCGTATTAAGCCACGGCAGCAGCGTGGTGACGTCATGGCTGCTAAGCGAGCTGCCGATCCCAAGCATGATCCCGCAGAAGGAAAGCAGGGCAACCGGCAGCATAAAGGTTTTGCCAAGCTGCTGGAAAAACTCCCAGAGGGTAACTTTTGGTGCGGTATTCGCCGTCATGAAACGACTCCTTAATCCTGAAAAAAGGGTTTCTAACAATCACGGGACAGGAAGATAAAACGTTTTACCATTTTTTAGTGAGAAACAAATCACAAAAGCAAGTGATAATAAGGTTTATAAAGTGAGTCTGTTGATAAAACGTTTTATCTCTTGAGCAAAAGGAGCCTCGCTGGAACCATGGCGATTGCAAAGAAAGTCACCATTAACGATGTTGCACTGGCGGCCGGTGTGTCCGTCAGTACCGTTTCGCTGGTTCTCAGCGGTAAAGGGCGAATATCTTCCGCGACGGGTGAGCGCGTCTACCAGGCGATTGACCAGTTAGGCTTTGTGCGTAACCGCCAGGCCGTCTCGCTGCGCGGGGGGCAAACGGGGGTGATTGGGCTGATTGTTGGCGACCTTTCGTCACCGTTTTATGCCGAACTGACTGCGGGGATGACCGCCGCCCTTGAATCGCAGGGCAAAATGGTGTTTTTGACCCAGGGCGGGAAGCGGGGCGAGCAGATGCTGCAGCGTTTCGATGCGCTGGTGTCGCAGGGCGTTGACGGGGTGGTGATTGCCGGTTCGGTGGACCAGGCCTCGGAACTGCGGGCAAAAGCGGCAGAAACGGAAACGCCATTGGTGTTTGCTTCACGCGCCAGCTACCTCGATGAAGTCGACATTATTCGTCCGGACAATATGCAGGCGGCGCAACTGGTGACCGAACATCTGATCCGCCGGGGCCATCAGCGCATTGCCTGGCTCGGTGGGCAGAGCTCATCGTTGACTCGCGCTGAGCGGGTCGGCGGCTACTGCGCCACGCTGATTAAATACGGGCTGCCGTTCCACAGCGATTGGGTGCTGGAGTGTGAGACCAGCCAGAAGCAGGCGTCGGAAGCGATCACCAGACTGTTGCGCCATAACCCGACGATTAGCGCCGTGCTGTGCTACAACAGCGTGATTGCGATGGGCGCGTGGTTTGGTCTGATGCGGGCGGGTAAGCAGAGCGGTGAAGACAGCGTCGAAAGCTATTTTGAGCAGCGCGTGGCGCTGGCGGCATTTGCCGACGTGCCGGAAAAGGCGCTTGATGACGTGCCATTGACCTGGGTGACCACACCGGCACGCGAAATGGGGCAAAGCGTTGCCGAGCGAATTTTGCAGCGTATTGATACCGGGCGAGGGACGGCGAGAAACCTGATTATGCCGCCGCGACTGGTGGCGAGAAAATAGGGCGCGGGAGAGGTTCCCGGCGTCGCGTTGCTCGGCCGGGCTACTGCGTTACGGTCATAAAAAAGCGCCTTTAAGGCGCTTTTTTATTTATGGTGCTGGGATGGTTGCGGGTTCATCCGGCTGGGCCAGGCCCGGCATACCGAACATGCCAACAAAGTCTTCCAGCGGCATTTTCTGGCCGTTCAGCGTGACCTGACCTTCACCGTACTGCAGGCTGCTGCTAATCGCGTTATCCTGCGTGGTGGTCAGACGGAACATTTGCCCCATTGCTGCCAGACCCTGAACCTGCTGCCCAGCCAGCTTGGCAGCATCTTCCTGCTGATAGCCTTCCAGGCGCGCGACCTGCGTCATCAGCTCGGTTGCCATCTCCATTGGGATCACCAGCTTGGCATCCAACGATTTCACGCCACGATCGACCTGCTGCGCCAGCGTGGTGGCTTCACCGGTAGCCTGTGCCGGGTCTTTCAGCGCCAGGGAGAGGTTCAGCGAACTTTCGCCTTTGGCGTTTTTCCAGCTCAGTGGTGACAGTGTCACTACCGGATCACCTTTCAGCAAAATCGGCAGGGTGTTGAACAGCGCGTCGACCGCTTTTTGCTGATACAGCTCTGGGTTCTGCGCCAGGTCCGGCTGTGCCATCAGTGCCTGAGTCTGCGCCTGATACTGCTGGCTGAACTGATGCATCGCCACGCCGTCAATGCCGTCAACTTTCAACGTCAGCTGGCCGCTGCCGAAATCCTGATTCTGTAGCTTGAGATTATTCAGCGTGTAGTCGAGCTGGCTGTTTATCTTTTTACCATCAGGCGTCAGGGATGATTTCCCGGCAATGGTCATACCGGTTAATTCGGCCAGATCTTTTCCTTCAACGGAGACAGCCAGGCGCTCCAGGGAGAGGGTCTGGTCACCGATGCGCTCCTCAAACGAGGTCAGCTTGCTGGAGCCGTCGGTTTTCAGGTTGTTGAAGGTGAACTGTACTTTCTGATCGTATTCGTTAACCGCGTTGACCTGGCCGCTTTTCGCTTCACCGGTCAGCGACACCAGGCTGCCCTGGCTATCCGCAGAGAGTACAAAATCGCCGCCGCTGAAGGTGACCTTCTCGGCATCTTTTTCGTAATCCAGCGGTTTGAGCGCGATGGCGGATTCGGTATCGCCGTTGTAGCTGATGCGGGTGTTGATATCGAACGGCGAGGTACCTTTGGCGATGTCGAACAGCGGTTTGGTCACCTCATTGTTGACCAGCACGGTATTTACGCTTGCCATCGCAGGGGCAAGATTGAAGGACTTCAGCGACGCCAGTGGGATTGGACCGTGGCTGACGGACTCATCCAGAATCACGCTCTGACCCGGTTTTAACCATGAGTTTTCCGCGCCAGCCAGCGGCTTCACCACCATTTTTAGCTGGCTGCTGAAGACGCCGCGCTGGTAGTCCTGATAGCTAATCTCAAGACCGGCTTCCGGCGCGCTCAGCTTCAACTGGGCGTTCGCCTGAGAGACCATTTCCGCAATATGTGATTCCAGTTGTTTGCCTGTATACCAGGCTCCGCCTGTCCAGACCACCCCTAAAGCGACGATAATACCTGCGGCTACCAGCGTTTTTTTCATAGTATTTGTCCATAAAAATGAAACCAGGCGGGAAAGCCGCCTGGTTGAGTCATAAGGCTATGCAAAAGAGTAGCAAGCTTGTACTGAAACTTCAGTATTAACTTCAACTTATTACAAATACGCGTTAAACGAAGTGGTAAGAACCCGGCATCAATGACGTTTTGCCGAGGGAAAAGAGGATAAATCTATAACCGTGTCCGGCTGAGAAATTTCTCCAGCGACATTTTCTGCTCGTTCAGCGTGACCTGGCCATCAGCATAGTGAAGGTCGCTGCTGATGGTGTTGTTCTGCATTGTCGTCAGTTTGAACATTTTGCTGAGCATTATCATTTGCTGAACCTGCTGATTCGCTTGTTTAGCCGCGTCCTCAGGAGAAAAGTGCATGGTCTGCGCAATCTGCGTCATCAATTCGGTCGCCATGTCGATTGGGATCGCCAGTTTCATACTCAACGATTTCACGTTGCTATCGAAAACCTGCGCTGTCGAGCCCGCTGCGCCTGTAACCTCCGCAGGATCCCGTACGCTCACGGAGAGATCCAGCGAACTCTCACCCTTAACATTTTTCCAGCGAAGCGGCGACAACGTGACCGTTGGGCCGCCTTTCAGCAGGGTAGGTAAGGTGGCGAGGATATTTTCCTGCGCGCTCTTATCCTGCGCATGCAGCGTGCGCAAACGCGCCATAAACTGGTGCATAGCCTCCCCGTCAACGCCTTCCGTTTTCAGCGTTAACTGGCCGCTCCCGATGGGGCGATTCACGACTTTCAGGTTTTCCAGCGCGAAATCTAACTGAGAGTTGATCTTTTTGCCGCCTTCGGCCAGCGCCGTTTTGCCGCCGATGCGGATATTATTCAACTCCGCCAGGTGGATGCCGTCGCGGGTGATAGCCGCCTGTTCCAGGGTTATCAATTGTTCGCCCAGTCGTCCAAAATTGCTGACCCAACTGCTGCTGTCGGTTTTCAACTGACGAAGGGTGAACTCTATTTTTTTATTATCCCGGTCAGTAGTAGCGATTTGGGCGCTTTCTATTTGGCCGTTCAGCGACATCACATCGTGCCGGGCGTCGAGCGAATAGATGGCGTTGCCGCCGCTAAAAGCAAGCTTTGAGCGATCGGTTTCGGAGTGTAATGGCCTAAGCGAAATAGCTGACACGGTAGCGCCGTCGTAGCTGAAGCGGGTTTCCACTTCAAAAGGCGAAATCCCCTTAGAAAGCAGGAAAACATCTTTTGTGGCGGCATTATTTTCGAGCGTGGTGTGGACGGACGCCAGTGCGGGAATGAGGTTAAAGGATTTAAGCGATGCTGCCGGGAAAGGGCCATGGTCGATGGTCTGATTGAGAATCACGCTTTGACCGGGCTCTAACCATGATGCTTTGGCATCCGGGGTGGCGGTTAACACCATTTTAAGCTGCGTGCTAAAAATGCCTCGCTGATAATCCTGATAGCTGATTTTAACCCCTGGGCTGGTGGGATTTTGCTGTAGCCACCCATTCGCCTCTGCCACCTTGCTGGCCATCCGTGATTCCAATTGCTGGCCGGTATACCACGCGCTGCCAACCCAGACAGCGCCTAAAGCCACAATAACCCCTATTGCCACGCGCGTTTTTTTCATCTTTTCATCCTTAAAAAAAACCAGGTGGACAGGCCACCTGGTTTACGTTTTACGGGTTGCCTATCAGGCAAGCCGCTCCATTAACTTCGGCGTTTACTGCAGGTTGTTATACACCCGTGCTAAACGGCCGCTGCCGCTGACCTGAACCGGGGATTCATTCGCCGCGACGAACGCGGATTCGCCCGGCTTCAGTACCAGACGCTGGTCGTTCTTGCTCAGTACGGATTCACCGTCCACACAGAACAGAATGGCGGCGCCATCCTGAGTCAGCGTGGCTTCACTCGCGCTGAGGGCGTGAAGAGAGAAGGCGAAATCCTCAACTGGAATCGGGAACTCCAGCGCCTCGCCGTGCTGTGCTGGCTGAGTCAGCAGTTCGTTCGCCGGTTTGGCGGTGAATTTGACGTTCGCTACCAGTTCCGGGATATCAATATACTTCGGTGTGAGTCCAGCACGAAGTACGTTATCGGAGTTTGCCATCACCTCAAGCCCGGTGCCGCGCAGATAGGCGTGCGGGGTTTCAGCGTAGAGGAACATTGCTTCGCCCGGGTTAAGCTGAACGATGTTCAGCAGCAACGGGGAGAAGAGGCCGCTGTCGTCCGGGTAGAACTCTGCAATCAGGCGAATTGCATCCCAGGCTGGACCTTGCTGATTTTCCAACGCCGCGCGCAGCACATTCAGCGCGTGGGCTTTCTCATCACCCTGCATATTGAGCAGGCCAGCGAACAGGGCACTCAGGCGCTCGCTGGTCGGCTGGGCGATAAACTCACCGATAGCCGGGTTGGCGTCGGCAACCGGCTGCAGCAGTGAGGCGATTTCTGCAAACTCACGGAAGGCATTCATCGCCAGGAATGGCGTCAGCGCAAAGACCAGCTCCGGCTTGTGGTTTGGATCTTTGTAGTTACGCTCGGCGGCGTCCAGTGGGATCCCGGCGGCGTTTTCTTTGGCAAAACCAACTTCCGCTGCTTTTTTGCTCGGATGGACCTGAATAGAGAGCGGTTGTGCGGCGCAAAGTACTTTAAACAGGTAAGGTAACTCGCCAAAGCGAGTGGCAACGTTGGCTCCCAGCAGCGTGGTTTTATCGGCATCAATCACGTCGCGCAGCGACTGCACGACGCCGTGGCTGTCGGTAATCTTTGAGCTGCTCTTTGGGTGCGCGCCCATCCACAGTTCTGCCATCGGCAGACCTTCAGGATTTGCCATACCGTAGAGTTCCGTTAACGCAGTTTTGCTGCCCCAGGCATAGTTTTGCACTGAGTTGATGAGTTTTTGCATTATCAAGCCCTGTTTCAATGTGGATTCTTTGGGCTGTATTAAAGCAAAAAAATGCGCTGTCGTATGCCGCAGAAATAAAAAGTCGTACTTGTCTCAGTTTTTGTTAAAAAATTGTGTACGATAGGGTAACTCGCTTTTAACCTGGGCAAATGGAAAGCCTGCCCTTCATAACATCATCAAAGCAGTAAGTGAGAGCACAATGTCGAATAAACCTTTCTACTATCAGGATCCTTTTCCGTTAGAAAAGGATGAGACCGAATACTACCTGTTAAGCAACGACTACGTTTCCGTCGCAGAATTTGAAGGGCAGGAAGTCCTCAAAGTTGCCCCGCAAGCGTTGACGCTTCTTGCCAAACACGCCTTCCACGATGCTTCCTTTATGCTTCGCCCCGCGCACCAGCAGCAGGTGGCCGATATCCTGAATGACCCGGAAGCCAGCGAAAACGATAAGTACGTGGCGCTGCAGTTCCTGCGTAACTCGGATATCGCGGCAAAAGGTATCCTGCCGACCTGTCAGGACACCGGCACGGCAATCATCATGGGTAAAAAAGGCCAGCGCGTCTGGACCGGCGGCGGCGATGAAGCGGCGCTGGCTCGCGGCGTGTATGACACCTTTATCGAAGACAACCTGCGCTATTCGCAAAATGCGCCGCTGGATATGTACAAAGAGGTCAACACTGGCACTAACCTGCCAGCGCAGATTGATCTCTACAGCGTGGACGGTGACGAATATAAGTTCCTGTGCATCGCCAAAGGCGGCGGTTCGGCGAACAAAACCTATCTCTATCAGGAAACCAAAGCGCTGATCACCCCAGCGAAGCTGAAAACTTACCTGGTTGAGAAGATGCGTACCCTCGGCACTGCGGCTTGCCCGCCGTACCATATCGCCTTTGTGATTGGCGGTACGTCTGCCGAAGCCACGCTGAAAACCGTGAAGCTGGCGTCGACCAAGTATTACGACGGTCTGCCAACCGAAGGTAACGAGCACGGCCAGGCGTTCCGCGACGTTGAGCTTGAAAAAGAGCTGCTGGTTGAAGCGCAGAATCTGGGCCTCGGGGCGCAGTTCGGCGGTAAATACTTCGCGCACGATATCCGCGTGGTGCGTCTGCCGCGCCACGGCGCGTCCTGCCCGGTCGGGATGGGCGTTTCCTGCTCCGCTGACCGTAACATCAAAGCCAAAATCAACCGCCACGGCATCTGGATTGAGAAACTGGAAAATAACCCAGGTAAGTACATCCCAGAATCGCTGCGTAAAGCGGGCGAGGGTGAAGCGGTGAAGGTCGACCTGAACCGTCCGATGAGCGATATCCTCAAGCAGCTGTCCCAGTACCCGGTCTCTACGCGCCTGTCGCTGAGCGGCACTATCATCGTGGGTCGCGACATTGCGCACGCCAAGCTGAAAGAGCGTATGGATAAAGGCGAAGGGCTGCCGCAGTACATTAAGGATCACCCGATCTACTACGCGGGCCCGGCGAAAACCCCTGAAGGTTATGCCTCTGGCTCGCTGGGGCCAACCACCGCGGGGCGTATGGACTCCTACGTTGACCAGTTGCAGGCGGAAGGCGGCAGTATGATCATGCTGGCAAAAGGCAACCGTAGCCAGCAGGTGACCGACGCCTGCCATAAGCACGGCGGCTTCTACCTCGGCAGCATCGGCGGCCCGGCAGCGGTGCTGGCGCAAAGCAGCATCAAGAGTCTGGAATGCGTGGAGTACCCGGAGCTGGGTATGGAAGCTATCTGGAAAATTGAAGTGGAAGACTTCCCGGCGTTTATCCTGGTGGATGACAAAGGCAACGACTTCTTCCAGCAGATTCAGGCGTCGCAGTGCGCCCGCTGCGTGAAATAATCTCTTTTACCGCCCTTCGGGGCGGTTTTTGTTTCTCCGTTCATACTTATCTTTTTCGCAAGAGCAATGTCACTTCACAATCACTTTGAATTCAAGGAGAAGGTAATGACAACGTCACGCCGCGAAAGCGATTCTATGGGGCCAATTGAGGTTCCTGCCGACAAACTGTGGGGCGCGCAAACCCAGCGCTCACTGGAGCATTTCCGGATCTCCACCGAGAAAATGCCGCTTTCGCTGATTTATGCCCTGGCGCTGACCAAGCGCGCGGCGGCGAAGGTTAATCTGGATTTAGGCTTATTAGCGGCAGAGAAAGCCGAAGCCATTATGGCGGCCGCCGATGAAGTCCTGAAGGATCAGCATCCCGATGAGTTCCCGCTGGCTATCTGGCAGACCGGCTCCGGCACCCAAAGCAATATGAACATGAACGAGGTGCTGGCTAACCGCGCCAGCGAACTGCTGGGCGGCGAGCGCGGCATGACGCGCAAAGTGCATCCGAATGATGACGTGAACAAAAGCCAAAGCTCGAACGACGTTTTCCCAACGGCGATGCATGTGGCGGCGGTGATTGCGCTGCGCCAACATCTGCTGCCGCAGTTGGCGGTATTGCAGGAGACGCTGCGCCAGAAATCGGAAAGCTTCCGCGATATCGTCAAGATTGGCCGTACGCATCTGCAGGACGCTACGCCGTTGACGCTTGGCCAGGAGTTCTCCGGCTGGGTGGCAATGCTGGAGCATAATCGTCGCCATCTGGAACAGAGCCTGCCGCACCTGAGCGAACTGGCTCTGGGCGGCACCGCCGTCGGCACCGGGTTGAACACCCATCCAGAATACGCCGTCCGTGTAGCAAAAGAGTTGGCATCGTTGACCGGGCAGCCATTTATCACGGCGCCGAATAAATTCGAAGCGTTAGCGACCTGCGATGCGCTGGTTCATGCCCACGGGGCGCTAAAAGGGCTGGCGGCATCGTTGATGAAAATCGCCAACGACGTTCGATGGCTGGCCTCCGGCCCGCGCTGCGGCATTGGCGAACTTGCTATTCCGGAAAACGAACCGGGTTCCTCCATCATGCCGGGTAAAGTCAACCCGACCCAATGCGAAGCGATGACCATGCTGTGCTGCCAGGTGATGGGCAACGATGTGGCGGTCAATATGGGCGGCGCATCCGGCAACTTCGAGCTTAACGTTTATCGCCCGATGATCATCCACAACGTACTGCAATCCGTGCGTCTGCTGGCCGACGGGATGGAGAGCTTTAACGAGCACTGTGCGGTAGGGATTGAGCCTAACCGCGAGCGTATTAATCAGTTGCTTAACGAGTCGTTAATGCTGGTGACGGCGCTGAATACCCACATCGGCTATGACAAAGCGGCGGAGATTGCCAAGAAAGCGCACAAAGAGGGGCTGACGTTGAAGAACGCGGCGCTGGCGTTAGGCTATCTCAGCGCCGAGGAGTTTGACCGCTGGGTGCGGCCTGAAGAGATGGTCGGCAGCCAAATCAGCGGCGCTTAATCCGGCGCTAACCACAGGTGCAGCCGCTCAATCATCAGCTTAAGCGGCTGCGCTTCCGGCTTGTGTCGATGCTGGACGTTATCGGCATCGTAGTTCAGCAGTTCACCAAGGTCAGGCACGCTGACGCCGTTACGCCCGGAAATCACCGCAATCAGCGGGCCAGGGCAGGCGTACTGCACCTGTTTCTGCTCGCCGGCGTACCACACGCGGGCTATCGGCTGTACCTTTACCGGGCGTTTGATTTTTAACTTCGCCTGCTGTGGCAGCGCCGCAATATCCTGATATTCCCGCTCCAGTCTTGATTGCCATTGTTCACGGGTCCACGGTGGCACCGCTCGCGGTGACTTCAGGCTTTTTTCAAGCTGCGCCAGTACTTCATCGCGGGTCAGATTCTTGATGATATGTTTATTCGCCCAGCCGAAGCGGATGGTGCTTGGGTCGGAGAGGAGGGTGAGCGAGCGGTAGGCGTTGAGGGTGATCAAACCGGGAATATAGCGATGAACCCATTCAAAACGCGCCACCGACGGCAGGCCCGAATCGACGGTGATTATCTGCTCCAGCGCGGCCTTTAACGCGTTAATGTGCTGCACGCGTGCGGCGAGCGCTTCATGCTGCTCGTTGGTTGCCTGCAGGCAGATAGCACCGGGAAGACGTACCGCCGCCTTGCTGCTGAGATTCTCCGACTGCTGCTGAATAAACAGATGGTTAAAGTGTTTCAGTGCCATCTCAAAGGCGGTTTGCCCCAGATGCTGGACAACCTGAATCTGGGATAGCGGCGCGTGCTCTGACGTTTTCGTCACTTCCGGCAGCTCAAAAATACGCGCGGTAAGCAGGCGACAGGCGGAGAGTTCATCGCGCAGGTCCAGCAGATTACGCTCTATCTGGCGAAACGTGTCGGTTAACCGTTCTACGAGGTCGTAGCTGGCCATGATGAGCTCTCCGTTATGTAGTTAGTTACAACATACTGACTGCACCGTTTACTATAAGCCAGAATCTGGCACCGTGCAAACCGCGGTCAGCTAGCCGCGGGCAGGGAGATATGGTGGTAGATAGGCCAGGTCAGGCTGAACCGTGCGCCGCCCAACGAACTGACGTCACAGTGCGCCTGTCCGCCCATCGCCACGGCGATAGAGTGGACAATAGCCAACCCTAAACCGCAGCCACCGGTGGCCCGGTCACGACTTGGATCGAGGCGGACAAAAGGCTCGAATACGCGCTCACGTTCGCCTTCGGCAATACCGGGGCCGTCGTCATCGACCTGCAGGCAGGCGATGCTGCCATGCAGCATCAGGCTAACCTGAATGCGCGACTGGCTGTAGCGCATGGCGTTGTTGATTAGGTTGTCGAGCACGCGCTCCATCAGGCGCATATCCAGCGCGCCGTAATCGCCCGGCGTAATCTGGTCAATGGTCACTTCGCGCTGTGGATTGACTGCCTGCACATCTTCAACATGTGTGGCGATCCACTGCGGCAGGTCTGGCGTGGTCAGCGAAAGTTCGGTCTGCGGGCGGTCGAGGCGCGCGTAGGTCAGCAGCTCTTCAATCAGCGCTTCCAGTTGCCCAATATCGCGATTGAGCGCCAATGACTCGGCTTCGGTCAGGTTTTCACTCATCTCCAGCCGATAGCGCAGGCGCACCAGCGGCGTGCGCAGTTCATGGGCAATACCGTCAATCAGCTGTTTCTTACTGGCAATCAGCGCATTGATGTTATCGGCCATCTGGTTAAAGGCGACGCCAAGACGCTCGAAGCTCGACATGCTGTCAAAGTGAATGCGCTCGGTCAGATGCCCCTCGCCGAAGCGCTGTGCGGCGCTCTCGAGGCGGAGCATGTCCTGCCAGTGCGGTCGCATCCAGATAAACACCGGGAAGGCGAGCGAGATGGCGATAAACGCCATTAGCGCAATATCCAGCAGTCGCATCTCATGCATAAAGTAGAGATAGGGGATCGGCCCGACGGCCAGTACGTAGTGGCTGCGTGGAATGCGCTGAATAAAGGTGTACTGGTCATCAAGTGCAACGATATCGCCTTCGCGCAGGTGTTGCATCGATCTTTCGCCTAGCTGGAATTTGCTCAACGGCTCAATACGCAGGTCAAACGACAGGTTAAGATCGAGCTCGTTGAGCGTCTTACTCCAGTTGCGTGGTGGAATTTCACGTAGCTCGCTACGCATAAGATACAGAGAGCTTTTCATCAGGTCGTCAAGCGACTGACGACCTGCCCGTTCGGCGGTGAACTTATAGACCAGCCCGACCAGCATGGTCATGACCAGAAAGCAGACAAACAGCAGAAGGTAAAACTGCACAAACAGCTTTTTCATGAAAAATCACCGAACGTTCAATGTGTTAGCTAATACGTTTTCCCCAGAGATTTTCAGGGGCGGTCAGCGCTTTGCCGATTCGCAGGGGATGAGAGGGTCATCAAACCTGCTTATCCTGGCAGAGTACACTGTATAACGCGGTTCTGCATGCCATGACGTTGATGAGCGACGATAAATGTGGGGTTCTACCATCCTTGCTTGCATCATTTTTATCTCAGATAGATAATGAATGAACGTTCATTCATTATTGTATTTACGGTAGAGACATCATGAGTAAAAAGACGCTTCGACTCGATTTCCCTCAATGGCAGGGCGGCAATAACCCGCCTTATTACCTAGGTTCGCGGCTGCTCTCCTTTCTTGCTCCTGCAGCGAAGGGGCCGGTAGAAGAGGTACCGGTCGCGTTACCTGACGCGGACACTCTCACTCAGGTCGATGGCATCACCGGCAAACCGCAAATTATTCAACAGCTGCGTGACGCGGCAGCGCTTATCGAGAAACACGACCCTGATGCGATGGTCGTTTTGGGTGGAGACTGTCTGGTGTCGCTGGCACCGTTTGCCCATCTGCTGAATAAATACGGCGATAAGCTGGGCGTGTTATGGATTGATTCCCATCCTGACGTCCAGACCGCCGCGCAGTATCCAAATGCACATGCTCACGTCCTCGGGGCGCTAATGGGGACGGGCGATAAAGATCTGGTGGCGAGTGTTGCCACTCCGCTTTCGCCGGCCAAAGTCATGATTGCTGGCATCCACAAACCGCTGGCTTATGAACAGGAATACCTCGAGGCGCATCGCATCGCCACGTCGAGCCCTGAGGAGATCAAAAATGGTGCGAATGAGGTGCTGGCCTGGATTGCCCGAGAGGATATCGCTTATCTGGCCATTCATATCGATCTCGACGTTCTGGACCCCACGTTTTTCCGTGCGGTGCTGTTCGCGCAACCGGGCAGAGGGGAGCATGATTTCGGTGATGTCGCGGAAGGTAAGCTGACGATGGCGGAAGTGCTCAGATTGGTTCATCAGGCCACCTCACAGGCTGAGGCCGTCGGGATCACCCTCGCAGAACATTTACCGTGGGATATGCTGAACCTCAAGAATATGCTGAGCGAGTTACCGCTGCTGAAATAAGAATCAAGCCGGTAGTCACAGGGGGCATCATATCTGGCTACCGGCGTAAAAGGACGGTAAAGTTTGGGGGTAGGGACAAAGCAAAGGGCGAATATGTCAAAGGATACTGAAACTTACCATAAGCTGATTACCGCAGCTGCAGCCTGTTTCGCGGAAAAAGGCTTCAGCGCGACGAGCGTGCGCGAGATCGCTACGCGTGCCGGAATTAGTCAGGGGGCGATGTACACCTATTTTAAGGGTAAGGATGAGCTTATTCGGGCGATTGTACTGGAAGAGCAAAACTCAGCATTGAACTCGCATGAACAACTTTCCGGCGACACTTATTTTGAACGCCTTTGCCATCAGGTCATCTCTTGCATCAGCGATGTCGGCTATCCCGTTACGCACCGCTTGTGGGTTGAAATTATGGCGGAATCCTCGCGTAATCCTGAGCTACAGGAAACCTTTATTTCCAGCGACCGCATTATGCGAAAAAGCATTGCTGGAATCATTGAACAAGGGATAACGGCGGGGGAATTTCGCCAGGATATTAACCCGGAAGAAATGACCATTATTCTGTTCGCGTTTATTGATGGGTTGATTGCGCGCAAGGCGATAAACCCAGCTTTTTCGCTGAGTAAAGATGTGCCGATGTTTAACCAGATGATGATAACGCTACTGAAATAATACGTTCTCTCTATTTCTTCACTCTCCACTGCCATAGTGTCCCCGACGCAAGAAAATCTGTCGCGGCGGGGATAAGACCTGTTATGGTGTAAGTGCATAAAAAAAATCTAAATTGTGTCATTCCGCTATGGAAAAGATGCGGATTCTCCTGCGCTTGATGAGAGGTTAGGCTATGCAACAGATCGATTTTTATATGGTAGATGCTTTCACCACCACCACGTTTGGTGGCAATGCCGCTGCCGTTTGCCCGCTCACCGAATGGCTGCCAGATGCGACATTACTGAAAATGGCGAAACAGCATAACCAGTCGGAAACGGCGTTTTTTGTCACCACGGATAACGGCTTTGAACTCCGCTGGTTCACCACCCAGGGGGAAATCAACCTCTGCGGGCACGCGACGCTGGCGGCCGCACATGTCATCTTTGAATACCTGAATTTCCCTGATGCAACGATCCACTTCGATACCCGTTTTGTCGGGCCACTTACCGTGACCCGCAATGGGGAGTGGTTAACGCTTGATTTCCCGGCCTGGAAGACCGAACCGGTCGTGCCGCCCGCTTTGCTGCTGGAAGCGTTGGGCATCACCGAATATAAAGAAGTGCGCGTCGCGCGCGATTACCTGGTGGTGCTGGAAAATCAGCAGCAGGTCGAGGCGCTGCGGCCGAATATTAACGCCATGGTACCGCTGGGGAAAATGGTCTGCGTCACCGCACCAGGGACGGGCGAGTACGATTTTGTCAGCCGCTTCTTCTGCCCAGGTGAAGCCGTGGCTGAGGATCCGGTAACCGGTTCGGCGCATAGCATGCTCATCCCTTACTGGGCTGAAAAGCTGAGCAAAACGGAGATGATGGCGCATCAGGGCGTGGATCGCGGTGGGGAACTGCGCTGCCGCCATCTTGGTGACCGCGTTCATATTGGCGGGCAGGCGACGACCTATCTGATAGGCAAAATTGTGCTGCGTTAATATTTTCTCAGTGATACCGCTATTTAACGCGCCTCGGCGTTCAGGGCACCGAGGCGCGTGCTATCAATTCAGCGACGCTTCTGTTTCTTGCGCCGTCTCATCCTTGGTCAATATCCGGCTGGCAATCACGCCGGACATCATCGAGCCATTCACGTTCAGTGCGGTACGCGCCATATCCACAATAGGCTCAATCGCAATAAAGATCCCGACCAGCGCCACCGGAAAATTTAGGGTGGAAAGCACAATCAGTGCGGCAAAGGTTCCGCCGCCGCCCACACCCGCCACGCCGACGGAGCCCAGCGCGATGGCAGGTAGCAGCGTCACCAGGAAATGCACGGAGAACGGGTCGATGCCCATTGTTGGCGCAATCATCGCCACCATAATGGCCGGATAAATCCCGGCACAACCGTTTTGCCCCATGCTGGAGCCAAACGAGGCAGCGATATTGGCAATGGTGCTCGGTACACCAAATTTCTCCTGCGCGGTAATCGCCAGCGGAATAGCCGCCGCGCTGCTGCGGGAAACAAAGGCAAAGGTCAACACCGGCCACACGGTTTTGTAATAGCGCAGCGGGTTATGTCCGCTCAGTACCAGCAAAATGGCGTGCACGACAAACATCATCGCCACCGCCAGGTAGCAGGCGACAATAAAGCCGAGCAGGCTGGTAAATTGTGCGAGCTGATAGGTGGAAAAGACTTTCGCCATTAATGCCAGCACCCCGTAAGGGGTGAGGGTAATAACGATGCGTACCATCTTCATGACCCAAATTTGAATGGCGTTAATGCCAGCGCTTAATTTCGCGCCTTCTTCCGGGGCCTCTTTTTTCACTTTCAGCAGCGCGATACCCGCCAGCAGCGTAAATATCACAATCCCGATCACCGAAACGCTTCTGGCGCCGGTCAGGTCGAGGAATAGATTGGTGGGAATCAAGGAGGTGATGAGCTGCGGCAGTGAAACGGAGGCGGTTTTGGACACATCATCAGCGGTCAGTGTGGACTGCATCTGCCCAAAGGTGCTGGCGCTCAGCCCCAGGGTATGCGCCATCGTCAGACCCACTAATCCGGCGATCATCACCAGAATCAGCATACAGGCGACGATGGTCAGCGACATTTTGCCGATCCCCGCATTATTTTCGAGCTTATTAATCGCTGAGAGAATGGAAATAAAGATTAGCGGAATGGCGACCAGTTTTAATAAATTAACGTAGCCGTTACCAATGACGCTGTACCAATCAATAACGGTGGTTCTGCTATCGCTGGCGATAAAGTGGAGAGAAAGCCCGATGAGCGCGCCGATAAAAATAGCCGCGAAGACAGAGCGGGAAAGCGATGAACTGCGCTTATCTATTTCGAAAATGCCCCATGAGCAGATCAAAAAAAGCGCAATATACGCGAGTGTAATGAACATCTTTAAGCCTCTTGCCCCATTCAGCACCTGAAATGCCGGAAAGAGTTGTTTTCAATTAATTAACCTATTATCCCGGATGGATAATAGTGCCGTAGCGCATTATAGAGAGAAAGATTCTGATATGGCATGCAAAAAGTGTGACTTTATGCGTTTGGCCGATGGGGAGCGCTGAACAATATTTAGCGGCTTGTTTTCGCACCATGATTCTCGTAATTTGTCTTTTTACTGAACTGTCGGGGGCGTTATGCAGGCTTTACTGGTTATTGATATGCAACGGTTTGTCAGCGATAGAATCGCGCGTGGCATGGAGTATTTTCCCGCCGCGAGCATCGAGAATATGAAAACGATTCTGGCTTCTTTCAGGGCTGCCGGGAAAACCGTGCTTCATGTACGCCATGAAACAATCGAACCCGGTTCCGACTTGCAAAAAAATTCCCCGCATTTTCCACCGGTCGAAGGATTTGAGGAGCAGGGCGAAGAAAAGGTCTTTATCAAACGAACCTCGTCGGCGTTTAGTTCGACCGATCTCTACCAGTGGCTACAGCGCGAGAATATTAACGAATTAACGGTGATTGGCGCAGTGGCCGGTTTCTGCGTTAACTCAACGATTCGATCCGGGGCCGATCTGGGGCTGAGCATGACGATCGTTCGAGATGCGGTACTGAGTTTTCCGCTGGGCGAGGGGTTGAGCGCTGAAGCTATCTTCAACGTGACGTTGGGGCTGCTTGAAGCGGGCTTTGCGCGAGGTGTGACGATGGCCGAGCTGACGCAATAGCGAACGGAATTATAGATAATATCGCCAGTAGCGCGTTTAGTACGCTACTGGCAGCATAAACACGCTGTTTTTGAGAGGGATGGTGCGCCGCCTCTCGAGGGTTATAGTTTTACGGTCAGCATATTATGCTGTTGGGGTGAGTGTTATTCCCAGGCGTGCGGCGCAAACAGATAGCCTTTATTGCGTACGGTTTTAATGCGGTAAGGCTCGGTGGCGCTATCGAGCAGTTTCTTACGCAGGCGTGAAATCGCCACGTCTACACTGCGGTCCATACCGTCGTAGGTTACGCCGCGCAGGTTTTTCAGCAGTGCATCGCGATCCATTATTTGCCCGGCGTGCGTCGCCAGTTCCCACAGCAGATCGAAATCCGCCGTCGACAGCGCGATATTCTCGCCGCTCAGCAGCACCTGACGGTTGACCGGGTCGATGGAAAGGGTACCGAAGCGAATCGCTTTGTGCGGCGTCAACGTTGACTGGGCCTGTACAATACTGTTGCTGGTGGCTGGGCGCTGGCGTAAATGCAGACGCAGACGAGCCAGCAGGACGGCAGGCGGTGTAGTTTTGAGAATATAATCGTTGGCGCCCATTTCCAGGGACAGGATATGGTTCATATCGCTATCGAGCGAGGTCAGCAGCACAATCGGCCCGGTCCATTGGCCGCGCAGGTCACGACACAGCGTCATGCCGTCTTTACCCGGCAGCATAATGTCCAGCAGCACCAGGTCTGGGTTCTCGCGGGCGATCGTCGCTTCGGCGTTATCGCCACGTGGCTCGACCACCACATCCATATCATGCTTTCCGAGATAAGCGGCGATCAGCGCCCCAACATCCGGATCATCCTCAACATAAACGATCTTATTCATTACTCTACGCACTGACGGAAAAAACGCTACGATACACTGAGCGCCCATCGCCTGCCACCTCTGCTTTCTCAATTCCCGTGCTGTATTAACCTTTTATCTATGAGCAGACTTCCGTTATGCTCAGGCAACATGTTGTTTATCGGTAAATAATGCAATGGGATTGTTAATTAAGGCGCTGCTTGGGGCGCTGGTGGTTGTCCTGATCGGGATTTTAGCGAAAACTAAAAACTATGCGATTGCGGGGCTGATCCCGCTGTTTCCCACTTTTGCGCTGATCGCACATTATATTGTTGCCAGCGAGCGAGGCACTGAAGCACTGCGAACGACCATCGTGTTCGGTATGTGGTCGATTATCCCGTACTTTCTCTACCTGTTGTCGCTATGGTATCTCACCGGCATGATGCGCCTGCCGCTGGCGCTAGCAGGCGCGGTGGCCTGCTGGGGCGTCAGCGCCTGGTTGCTCATCTTTTTGTGGGTACGTTTTCACTAAGCGCTAGACCAGCGGGCGACCGCCGTCGACGGCAAAGGTACGCCCGGTCACGTAGCAGCTGCCGAGGATATACTCGACGAGATCGATAATCTCTTTCTCCCCGGCGGCAATCTTCATCAGCGACTTATTGAGTGCTTTCTGGCGATACTCTGCGTCATCATCTTCGTTAAACAATACCAGTGCAGGTGCAATCGCGTTCACCTTAACTTCCGGTGCTAGCTTGCGGGCGAAAGAACGGGTCATGTTATCCAGCGCCGCTTTACTGGCGGCATAGGCGATGTGCTTATCGCTGCCGCGCTCCACCACATAATCGGTGAAGTGAATAATATCGCCTTCGGCGTGCCCGTGGCCGCGCAGCATATCTTCCAGCGCATGGTTAAGCAGATAGGGCGCGTGGACGTGAATTTGCATCATCGCGTTCAATACATGGCTGAGGGATGCGCCAGGGCTCTCCGCCTGCCAGCCGCTGGCATTATGGATAACCGCGCGCAGGCTGGAGCAGTGGGTTCTTACCGCATCCGCGAAGGTATAAATTCCCTCGTCGGTAGAGAAGTCAGCCTGAATGCAGACCGCGCCAGCCTGCTGCATAACGTCGATAGCCGGGTAGTGAGTACGGTAGCTTAGAATAACCGGCTGCTGCTGGGTGAGAAAATGGTGGGCAAGGGCGAGGCCAATGCGGCGGCCTCCACCGGTAATCAGAATCGGGCGTGATAACATGTTTCCCATCGTACTCTCCTTAAATTAAAGACGATGGGATCACGCGCGTCACCCCACCAACATCCACGTTGCCGGTACGGCGGCAACCAGAAGTAAACCAATTAATGCCAACTCGCGACGCTTCAATATGACGTTATCGACATGGGTGCGGCGCGCATAAATAAAGACCAGTAGCCCTGGCGCATAGAGTACGACCGACAGCAGCAGGTGCATGGGGCCAGAAGCATACAATAACCATAAGCCATAAACACAGGCGCCGACACCAATAAGCTTGTGTAACGGACGATTCGCAATTTTAAGCAGGAACGCGCCGACCAGGAAGTAAGGCACGAGGATCATTTCGGATGCGATGGTCAGCAGCGTATTGTAGTCTGATCCCGTCAGCCAGATCAGCACCAGGCTTGCCTGCACGCTGAGGTTGGTCAGCCAAAGCGAAGCGGACGGCGCATTATTCGCGTTCTGACGAGCAAAAATACGCGGAAATGCCTTGTGCGTAGCGGCCAGCAGCGGCACTTCCGCTGCCATAATCGTCCAGCTCAGGTAAGCCCCGCAGACCGAAACAATCAGCCCAGCAGCAATCACAACTTCACCCCATGAGCCCATCATGCGAACCATCAAGCCTGCCATCGACGGGTTACGCATTTCAGCAAGCTCAGGGCGTGCGACAACGCCCATTGATAGCAGCGTCACCAGCAGATAAACGCCCAGCGCAGAGATAACGGCCAGTAACGTAGCGCGCCCGACGTCCTTTTTATTACGCGCACGCGCGGACACCACCACTGCGCCTTCCACGCCGATAAACACCCACAGGGTAATCAGCATGGTGTTTTTCACCTGTTCCCAGACCGGCACACCTAAATCGATGCCTTGGAAATCAAGAGTAAACAGGTCGCTGTTGAAGGCAAGGGCGGCCAGCACGATAAACAGCCCGAGCGGCACCAGTTTTGCCAGCGTTGCCACCAGGTTGATGCTGGCGGCAGTCTGCACACCGCGCAGGACCAGAAAATGGACGATCCACAGCAGTACTGACGCGCCGACGACGGAGTGCCAGGTATTGCCGTCACCAAACAGGCGCATCTCCGGCGTATCGGTAAAGAAGCTTAGCGCCGAGAAGACGATAACCAGATAGGAGACGTTGGCGATGACCGCGCACAGCCAATAGCCCCAGGCGGAGCAGAAGCCAACCAGTTCGCCGAAGCCTTCGCGCGCGTAGGTAAAGATGCCGCCGTCGAGGTCCGGACGAATGCGGGTCAACACCAGCATCGCCACGGCGAGGAATAGAATGCCGACGCCGGTGATGGCCCAGCCGATAAGCAGAGCAGCAGGGCTGGAGACTTCCGCCATATTCTGCGGCAGACTAAAAACGCCCGCTCCGAGCATTGAGCTCAGTACCAGCGCTGTCAGGGCACTAAGCCCTAATTTCTTTTCCATGTGAATCCTGTCGCGGAAGAAGAAGAACAAGAATATTTATTTGGCGAAATCGCATAAAAATGGAGGATTGCGCTGAGGCGGCGATTTTACGGAGTGCGGTGCATACATGCAACAATGTATGTCCTAAAAAGTCATGGTATCGGGTGCAGAAAGATAAAAACGTATGGCGTGATGGGCCGGTGGTTTAAAAAAGGGGACTATACGTGAAGAAAGGATCGTGATGAGAAAAAAGCCGGTGATAAATTCACCGGCTTTTATGAGATTACTTGTACAGGTCGGCGCTGATGGTGACGTTGCCGCCACGCTCCTGCCACTGACGGGTAATGTGGTAGTACTTCGCACCTTTCTTCGCGGCGCGCTTCGCGACCTGGTAGGAAACCTCGGTCATGTTGCCGTAGTTACCGGTGAACTTAACGCTGTCGAACGGAACCATCTGCGCGGCAGCCACTTTGTTCAGCTCTTCAACTTTGGTGCCGTCCGGCAGCGTGACACTGTAACGTCCGCCTTTAGAGGACTGCGTTTCGAAGAAGCGACCTACGCCAGTGCCTGCGCCTACGGCTGCAGTCGTCGCAACGCCTGGGATTTCAACCTGTTTGGCGGCTTCGCCACCTTCCGCCAGCGCCTTACGGCCAGCGTCGGAGTCGGCTGGAATCGCATCTGGGCTCTGCAGAACGCGTTTTTCTGCATCGGCCTTATAGATGTACGCGGTGACGCGCTGGTTGCCACCGTCGTTCGCATCAACCTGACGAACGATAAAGAATGATGCCGCACCTTTAGCCTTCGCCGCTTTGGTAATGGCGTCGTTCACTTCTGGCTGGCTGCGGTAGAAGCCTTGCACGGTGACGGTGTCATATGGCACCAGCTCAACGGCCTGATCTTTTGGCAGCTCAACGATGCCGTTGATCACGCGGTTTTTCGGTGCATCTGCTTTTGTTGCATCGGCTTTGTAGAAATCAGCCGTTACGCGCCAGTTCCCGCTGTTGCCGAAATCAGAAGTGTCGACAACGTAAAAGGAGGCTGCGCCGTCTTTGTCCGCTTTACGGGATACCGCCTGAACGGCATCGCCAATGGCGTTAAAACGGCCGGTAATCACGACACGGTCATAGGGCTTCAGTGCGGACGCTTGCTCCGGGGTCAGCTCTGTTGCTGCTTGAGCGGACATGGCCGCGGCAGTCAGCATGGCGGACACGAGGAGGGTGTTCTTAAGCTTCATAAAAATAATCCTTCGCCTTGCGCAAACCAAATTCGGGAAATGGTGTAAACGGGAAACGCCTGATTATGGCATTGAAATGACTCTACTGTCTGCGTCATTTTTAACTTCAGATGCGAAGCCGATGACGGTTTTGGATAACTTTTCCTGATATGTTGAAAAAACGGGCTCTTGACCAGAAAAACCGGTCAACCATATGACTTTTTTAAGTTAATGGAATGTTAACTGGTATATCCCGCCCGCGAATAATCATGTTTTCACTCCTCGATGAAGCGATTTATTAGGCTCGCTTAGTCAATCGGGGGTAAATATCGCTGTTTGTAACCGTCACCACTCGGTATTTGGCATTTAATGCAAAAATAGTGTTTTTCGGAGCTAGATCACAATCGGGATTTTCAGTAGGTTATAGACAGTTTGTTACTGTTTTATTTACTCAGGTTGCTCGCCTGTTTGTTCGCTGACGGGTCATCCGCAACATACTGACAAAATGGCAAACCATCAAATTAGAACCGATGTAAGGGAATAGTTATGCGTATTGGTGTACCAAAAGAGAGGTGGGCCCAGGAAACGCGAGTCGCAGCAACGCCGAAGACGGTGGAGCAGCTGCTTAAGCTCGGTTTCAGCGTGGCAATTGAAAGTGGTGCAGGAAAACTGGCAAGTTTTGATGATGACGCGTTTGTTCAGGCCGGAGCCGAAATTGTCTCTGGCGATGCGGTCTGGCAGTCCGATGTTATCCTCAAGGTTAACGCACCGCTGGACGAAGAGATTGCGCTGCTGAACTCAGGCACTACGCTGATTAGCTTTATCTGGCCCGCGCAAAACGCCGAGCTGATGGAGAAACTGGCCGCCCGCAATATCAACGTGATGGCGATGGACTCCGTGCCGCGCATTTCCCGCGCGCAGTCGCTTGATGCCTTAAGTTCGATGGCTAACATCGCCGGTTACCGTGCGATTGTTGAAGCGGCGCACGAGTTTGGTCGCTTCTTTACCGGTCAAATCACTGCGGCAGGGAAAGTGCCTCCGGCGAAAGTGATGGTGATTGGTGCTGGTGTCGCAGGCCTTGCGGCGATCGGTGCAGCAAACAGCCTCGGCGCAATTGTGCGAGCCTTCGATACGCGTCCAGAAGTGAAAGAACAGGTGCAGAGTATGGGCGCCGAGTTCCTTGAGCTGGACTTTAAAGAAGAAGCCGGCAGCGGTGATGGCTACGCGAAAGTGATGTCCGAAGCGTTTATCGCGGCGGAAATGGCGCTGTTTGCCGCGCAGGCAAAAGAGGTCGACATCATTGTGACTACGGCGCTCATTCCAGGTAAACCGGCGCCGAAGCTGATCACCCGCGAAATGGTTGATTCCATGACCCCAGGCAGTGTGATTGTTGACCTGGCGGCGCAAAACGGCGGTAACTGCGAATACACCGTGGCAAACCAAATCGTCACCACGCCAAACGGCGTGAAGGTGATTGGCTACACCGACCTTGCGGGTCGTCTGCCGACCCAATCCTCCCAGCTTTACGGCACTAACCTCGTTAACCTGCTGAAGCTGCTGTGCAAAGAGAAAGACGGCAACGTCACTATCGACTTTGACGACGTCGTGATTCGCGGTGTGACCGTGATCCGCGAAGGCGAAGTCACCTGGCCGGCGCCTCCGATTCAGGTTTCTGCTCAGCCTCAGGCGGCGAAGAAAACGGTTGAAGAGCCGAAAGAAGCGCCGAAACCGGCTTCGCCGTGGCGCAAGTATGCGCTGATGGCGCTGGTGATTATTCTGTTCGGTTGGCTGGCGAACGTCGCGCCGAAAGAGTTCCTCGGCCACTTTACGGTGTTTGCGCTGTCCTGCGTAGTGGGTTACTACGTAGTGTGGAACGTTTCTCATGCCTTGCACACGCCGCTGATGTCGGTCACGAATGCCATCTCCGGCATTATCGTGGTGGGCGCGCTGCTGCAGATTGGCCATGGTGGCTGGGTCAGCTTCCTGAGTTTTATCGCGGTATTGATCGCCAGCATTAATATTTTTGGTGGTTTCACCGTCACTCAGCGCATGCTGAAAATGTTCCGCAAAGGATAAGGGGTTAACAAATGTCTGGAGGATTAGTTACAGCTGCATACATTGTTGCCGCGATCCTGTTTATTTTTAGCCTGGCAGGGCTGTCAAAACACGAAACGTCCCAGCAGGGCAACTACTACGGTATTGCCGGGATGGCTATCGCCCTGATTGCGAACATCTTCGGGCCGGATACCAGCAACGTAGCGTGGATTCTGCTGGCGATGATTATCGGCGGCGCGATTGGTATTCGCCTGGCGAAGAAAGTTGAAATGACCGAAATGCCGGAGCTGGTGGCGGTTCTGCACAGCTTCGTTGGTCTGGCGGCGGTGCTGGTTGGCTTTAACAGCTATCTGCAGCACGAAACCGGCATGGAGCAGATTCTGGTCAATATTCACCTGACCGAAGTGTTCCTCGGCATCTTCATCGGTGCAGTAACCTTTACCGGTTCTATCGTGGCGTTCGGCAAGCTGTGCGGCAAAATGTCTTCTAAGCCGCTGATGCTGCCAAACCGTCATAAGCTGAACCTGGCGGCGCTGGTGGTCTCCTTCCTGCTGCTGGTGGCCTTCGTGCGTACCGATAGCGTCGGCACCCAGGTGCTGTGCCTGCTGGTGATGACCGTTATCGCGCTGGCCTTCGGCTGGCATCTGGTGGCATCCATCGGCGGTGCGGATATGCCGGTAGTGGTCTCCATGCTGAACTCCTACTCCGGTTGGGCGGCGGCGGCGGCGGGCTTTATGCTCAGCAACGACCTGCTGATCGTCACCGGCGCGCTGGTGGGTTCTTCTGGTGCCATCCTGTCGTACATCATGTGTAAAGCGATGAACCGTTCGTTCTTCAGCGTTATCGCCGGTGGTTTTGGTACCGATGGTTCCTCTACCGGTAGCGACGAAGAAGTGGGCGAGCACCGCGAAATCACCGCGGAAGAGACGGCTGAAATGCTGAAAAACTCCCATACGGTGATCATCACCCCAGGCTACGGCATGGCGGTGGCGCAGGCGCAGTACCCGGTGGCTGAAATTACCGATAAGCTGCGCGCGCGCGGCATTAAGGTGCGTTTCGGTATTCACCCGGTTGCCGGGCGTCTGCCGGGTCACATGAACGTGCTGCTGGCGGAAGCGAAGGTGCCTTACGACATCGTGCTGGAAATGGACGAGATTAACGACGACTTCTCCGATACCGATACCGTGCTGGTTATCGGCGCGAACGATACCGTTAACCCGGCTGCGCAGGACGATCCGAAGAGCCCAATCGCTGGGATGCCGGTTCTGGAAGTGTGGAAGGCGCAGAACGTTATCGTCTTCAAACGCTCAATGAACACCGGCTACGCAGGCGTGCAGAACCCCCTGTTCTTTAAAGAGAATACCTCTATGCTGTTTGGCGATGCCAAAGCCAGCGTGGACGCGATTCTGAAAGCGCTCTGATAGATAATGTGAATGATAAGCCGCCGCGTCAGCCTGACCGGCGGTTTTTTATTTGTGGCTTGATTGCTTTTGGTCAAAAATTGCGCGCTCATCGGTGTTATACTACTCAACGTCGTCCACACCTATGAGGAAATTATGGATACCTTGTTATCGCCTGCACAACTGGCCATCGAATATCTCCGCCGTGAAACCACGCCGTTAACCCCCGCACAATATCTGAAACGCGTTAAGCAGCTTGAGCTGGAATTTGCCGACCTGATGTCGCTTTCCGCGATTGAGCTTAAAGAAGAGATCGATTTTGCCTGGCGACTAGGGCTCCACTGATAGGTGTGTCGTTTGTAGCCCGGCCGAGCAACGTGACGCCGGGGAATCTACTCCAGACAGAAAAAAACCGGCTTGCGCCGGTTTTTTTATTACCATCATCAGGAGCGTTAATCGTCCTCTTCGTCATCCATCTCCACCGGCGTCTGGTAATCGTTCGGCTTAATCGCCAGCAGATCGCAGCGCAGATGGTCAATGACCTGTTCCGCGGTATTACCGAGGAACGCCGCCGAAATACCGGTACGGCCAACCGTGCCCAGCACCACGATACCGGCATCCAGATGCGCGGCTAAGTCTGGGATAACCTCTTCAGGCAACCCTTTCTCTACGTGGGTGAACTTCTCATCAATGCCGAATTTCTGACGCAGTGATTTCATCGCCAGCAGGTGCTGCCCGCGAATGGCATCGTTATATACGCTTGGGTCAAAATCAGGCAGTTCGATGGCAATATTGATAGGGGTAACAGGATAGGCGCCAATCAGGTGCACTTCGGTATGGTTGACCTGCTCTGCCAGTTCTATTGTCTCTTTTACCAGTTTCTCGTTCAGCGCGTTGTGATACTCCTCTTCGCTGGCGAGGTTGACGGCCACCAGCGCTTTACCGCCTTCCGGCCAGGGCTGATCTTTCACCATCCAGACCGGGCAAGGGCATTTACGCAGCAGGTGCCAGTCGGTAGGGGTAAAAATAACCGACTCAAGCTTGTCGTGCTGGTGCGCCATTTTCAGCAGCAGGTCGTGACCGCCGCTGATGACCTCCTGGATAATCGCCTCAAATGGACGATTGTGCCACACCACTTTAATCTCCAGCGGAACGCCTGCTTCCAGGTAGAATTTCGCCTGCTCGCGGATCCATGCGGTTCGCTGGCTAATTACGCCCTGGCGCATTGCGGTGCGCTCGTCAGGAGACAAAAGGGTGGTCATTTCATAAGAGAAATCATAGATAGGCAAAAAGGCTTTGATGCGACCGCCAATCCGTTGATGCAGATAAACGGCACGGCGCAGCGCAGGCTGATCGTCCTGGTTAGGATCGATAGCAACGAGCATATTTTGATACTTGGCCATACAGGTCTCCTTACAGCTGTAACCACAGTTTGTAAGTAAAAGATAACTCATATATGGAGAATGAAACAGGGGATAACCTTTGCCAGATCAATAAACAGGATAAATTTGATGTGCAGAAAGGCTAACGCTAAGCGTGACTGGGTGGAGGGAAAACGGGTCAGTTTTGTCTCATAGACAAAATAAAAAACCCCGAAGATTCGGGGTTTTCAGGCAAATAAGTGCAGAACCTATCAGGCAACGTTACGAGTATGACCCGCCAGCACCGCCAGCGCGTCGCTGTTTTCGATGGTGATGTATTTGCCTTTTACCGCCAGCATGCCGCTTTTCTGGAAACGACCCAGCAAACGGCTGATGGTTTCTACCGTCAGACCGAGGTAGTTACCGATATCGCCTCGGGTCATGGTCAGGCGGAACTCACGAGGAGAGAAACCGCGCTGCGCGAAACGGCGTGACAGGTTGTAGATAAAGGCAGCCAGACGCTCTTCCGCGTTTTTCTTCGACAGCAGCAGGATCATGTCCTGATCGCCTTTGATCTCACCGCTCATCAGACGCATCATCTGCTGGCGCAGGTTCGGCATCTTACCGGACAAATCATCCAGCGTTTCGAACGGGATCTCACAAACCATTGAGGTTTCCAGCGCCTGAGCAAAGCTAGGGTGATGACCTGTCCCGATGGCATCAAAGCCTACTAAATCACCGGCCAGATGGAAGCCCGTAATCTGCTCATCACCCTGTTCGGTGATGGTATAGCTCTTGATAGTACCGGAGCGAATGGCGTACAGAGACTTCAGTTCATCACCGGCCTTGAAGAGGGTTTGCCCTTTCTGGATGGGCTTTTTGCGCTCGATAATATTATCCAGCTGATCAAGCTCATGCTCATTAAGAGTGAACGGGATGCAAAGCTGGCTGATGCTGCAATCCTGACAATGGATAGCGCAACCGCCAGACTGAATGCGTCGTATAATTCTCTTTTCCGGGATCATAGGTCTGCTCAAGCCGTAATTGATATTAGTCAATTTTAACATCTTTTTATGGAGCAGGTAAGTCTCGGCGTAGGGATTCACCCAATATTAAAAAGGGATAGTTCCTGTAGTGGTTTATATTATTGATATACATCAATAATTTTTCGGTGCGATTGTGAAAGGGGAGGCAAACATCCCGGCTATAAGGCACAGAAAATCAAAGTAGCAGGTAACCTTCATGGCGCAGAAGCCACTCTTTGCGCTGTACGCCGCCCGCATAGCCGGTCATGGTGCCGTTGCGGCCAATCACCCGATGGCAGGGCACGACAATGCTGACGGGGTTAGAACCATTGGCGGCGCCCACCGCCCGTGCTGCACCGGGGCGACCGAGCTGTTCGGCAAGCTGACCGTAGTGCATGACCTGCCCGCAGGGGATAGTGCGTAAGGTCTGCCACACTTCACGCTGGAAATCCGTGCCGCCAGTGGCCGTTGGTAATGTGTCAATAATGGCAAGATCACCCTCAAAATAGTCTGCAAGTTTCTGGCTGAGCCCGCCTGGGTTACGTGAAGCCACTCTGGTATAGCCCTGTTGACGGTAGTGAATGTCCAGCAACTGCTCCATGCGATCGCTATGTTCTTCCCACTCAATCGCCCGCAGGTGAAAATTTTCGTCACAAAGGATCCACAACGGCCCAACCGGTGTAGCAATTTTATCTTCGAGCAAAGTCAGCATCAGTACGCTCTCATTGAAGTGAATTATTCCTATACTCCACCATACCATGTGAATGCGAACCTTCTCTATACCTCAGATGTGTAACCCCATAAATTAAGAGGATTGTTTATTTTCTAGCGGGAGAGCGTGGATAAATAGAGAGATAAATAAAAATGGGAGCGCGCGATAATATAACATTATGACCGAGGGTTATAAGTAATGCATTGATAATCATAGCCAATGCTGGTTTTTATAGGTGCGCGGAATAAAAATCGGGGCCTGTCGACATCGCCAGACCCCGCAGCAACCACACAATTGTATCCGTACTGTCGCCCACTTTTGCTCCGAACAGCGGGTATTACTATTTATAACGGGTTCGCGTTAATTTTCCAGATAATTCTTGGTGATTTATTTCACGTATTGGCAATGCGCCGCAAAAATTAATTTTCAATATACAATGTTTAAGCACGCATTAATTTATTCAAATAAATAATGGGTTGCGAATGAAAATATTTGAGTGATGAGAAAGCAGACAATGTGCCGACAACGCATTGAGCCTGCCCGGCGACCCCGCTATAGTATGCGCCAGACGTAATGAAGGGGGACGACTCATGAATCTTGACGACAAATCGCTGTTTCTTGACGCCATGGAGGATGTCCAGCCGCTGAAGCAGTGCCATGATGTTCACTGGCAGCCGGCCCGTAATACGCGCGCTCGACAGCAGATAGACACGCTGCAGCTGGATAATTTTCTCACTACCGGTTTTCTGGATATCGTCCCGCTTGCCACGCCGCTGGAGTTTAAACGCGAAGGGCTGCAAACCGGCGTACTGGATAAGCTTCGGCTAGGCAAATATAGCCAGCAGGCCAGTCTGAATCTGCTGCATCAGCCGGTCGAAAAATGTCGGCAGAGCCTGTTTGCCTTTATCCACCAGGCGCAAAAAGAGAATCTGCGCAACGTGCTGATTATTCATGGCAAAGGCAAAGAAGATAACTCCCACGCCAATATCATTCGCAGCTACCTGGCACGCTGGCTGACCGAATTCGACGAGGTACAGGCGTTTTGCAGCGCGCTACCGCATCATGGCGGCAGCGGGGCGTGCTACGTTGCACTGCGAAAGTCGGAAGCGGCAAAACAGGAAAACTGGGAGCGCCACGCCAAACGCAGCCGCTAGCGCAGCAGCAAACTCAGCTCAGAAGCCGCTTTTTGCAACTCCGGCAACACCCGCTCTAACAGCTCAGCGGCGGAAACCTGCCCGGCATGTACGCCGACGTTCAGCGCCGCTTCCACGTGCCCTTGCGGATTAAACAGCGGCACCGCCAGCGAACGCAGGCCCATTTCTAACTCCTGGTCGTTTAACGCATATCCTTGCTGACGAACGGCTTTCAGCTCGCTACGCAGTTTGGCAACGGATGAAATGGTCTGCGGGGTATAGCGAATCATGGTGATGCGCGCCAGCATATCGTTAAGTTTCTCTTCCGGCTGATAGCTCAGCAGAACACGCCCCATCGAGGTTGACCACGCGGGCAGGCGGCTACCGATATCGAGATCGATAGTCATAATGCGTGAGCTGGAGGCCCGCGCGATATACAGAATATCATCGCCGTCAAGGGTCGCTATCGAACAGGACTCATTGAGCATTTCACTTAAATGCCGCAGCACCGGCTGTGCCGAACGCGCCAGCGGCGTTGAGGCTAACCACGCGTGGCCGAGGGATAAAATCCGCGGACGCAGCTGAAAGTTTTTGCCG
This sequence comes from Kluyvera sp. EC_51, assembly GCF_019584505.1. Classification (NCBI taxonomy): domain Bacteria; kingdom Pseudomonadati; phylum Pseudomonadota; class Gammaproteobacteria; order Enterobacterales; family Enterobacteriaceae; genus Kluyvera; species Kluyvera sp. EC_51. The sequence goes on from NZ_VDAG01000075.1 coordinate 38,270, forward strand.
TCTTCCGCATAGACAAACCCGAGCTTGCCCAGCGTATACAAGCAGCGGCGCACCGCTGCACGTGGAATACCCGTCTTCTGGCTAATTTGTGAAATCGACAGCACCCGACGCTGCGGCGTGAAGGCCTGAATCACCTCCAGCCCGCGCGCCAGCGAAGCCATAAAGTTCGGGTCACCTTTAAACGGGTCGCTGTCGCCCGTCAAAATATCGTCTGGATGTTTCTCCACTTTTTCTCTCCGTTTATGCCGCCGATCACATTCTTCAGCTAAACATACACGATGTTCGATAATCGCACCATATTTCGATTATCGCCCTTGACCAGCATCGTTAAGCGGGTCACATTTTGTGCGAACAACGAATATAAGTGCGATAACCGCACATCAAGGAGCAACCTGATGATCGATAAAAGTGTGTCGACGCTGACTGATGCCGTTGCGGGTATCCACGACGGGGCGACGATAATGATTGGCGGCTTTGGGCCTGCCGGGCAGCCGACGCAGTTGATTGATGCGCTGATTGAGCAGGGCGCACGCGACCTGACCATCATCAACAATAACGCCGGTAACGGTGAGATTGGCCTCGCGGCGCTGCTGAAAGCCGGACGCGTGCGTAAGATGATCTGTTCATTCCCACGCCAGGTCGATTCGCAGATTTTTGATGACCTCTATCGCCGCGGCAAAGTGGAGCTTGAGCTGGTACCGCAGGGCAACCTGGCGGCGCGCATTCAGGCCGCTGGCGCCGGGCTTGGGGCAATTTTCACCCCGACGGGCTACGGCACACCGCTAGCGGAAGGCAAAGAGACGCGGGAAATCGACGGTCGCCACTATGTGCTGGAATACCCGATTAAAGCAGATTTTGCGCTGATTAAAGCCCATCAGGGCGATCGCTGGGGCAACCTGGTGTATCGCAAAGCGGCGCGTAACTTTGGGCCGATCATGGCGACTGCGGCAAAAACAACGATTGCCGAAGTGACTAATTTAGTGGCGCTGGGAGAACTGGACCCGGAAAACGTCGTCACGCCAGGTATTTTTGTGCAGCGCGTTTTCTCGCTGGAAAATCTCAACGTCCAGGCACTGCGCGCCTAAGGAGCCCATGATGCAAAAACTCTCTCGTGACGATATGGCTAAACGTGTGGCGCAGGATATCCCGGAAGGGGCCTACGTCAATTTAGGTATCGGTCTGCCGACGCGCATCGCCAACTACCTGCCGACGGATAAAGAAGTCTTCCTGCACAGCGAAAACGGCCTGCTGGGCATGGGCCCGAAGCCCGCACCGGGGGAAGAAGACCCGGAATTGATTAACGCGGGTAAAGAGTTCGTCACCTTACTGCAGGGCGGCTGCTACTTCCATCACGGCGACTCGTTCGCCATGATGCGCGGCGGCCACCTCGATATCTGCGTACTGGGTGCCTATCAGGTTTCCGCCTCTGGCGACCTCGCCAACTGGAGCACCGGCGCGCCGGACTCGATTCCTGCAGTCGGCGGCGCGATGGATTTAGCCGTTGGCGCGCGTCAGGTCTTCGTGATGATGGACCACCTCACGCGCGACGGCGAGTGCAAGTTGGTTGAACACTGCACCTATCCGCTGACCGGCGTAGGCTGCGTTAGCCGTATCTATACCGACCTGGCAGTGATCGACATTACCGCCAGCGGTCCAGTGGTGCGCGAAATCTTTAACGGTCTCTCTTTTGAAGAACTGCAGCGAATGACCCCGGTAACGCTTTCCTATAATGCCGTAGCGGAAATCGCTTAAGGAACAATGATGAATCAAGCATTTATCTGCGACGCGGTCCGCACTCCGTTCGGTCGTTTTGGTGGTACTCTGGCAAGCGTCCGCGCGGACGACCTGGCGGCGCTGCCGTTGAAGGCCCTCATCGAACGAAACCCGGGGCTTGATCCGGCTCGTATCGACGACGTGATTTATGGCTGCGCCAACCAGGCGGGTGAGGATAATCGTAATGTCGCGCGTATGGCGCTGCTGTTGGCCGGGCTGCCGGAAACGGTGCCGGGCACCACCATTAACCGTCTTTGCGGCTCCAGCCTGGACGCCATCGGCGTGGCGGCGCGGGCGATTAAAAGCGGCGAAACGCAGTTGATGATCGCAGGCGGCGTAGAGAGCATGTCGCGCGCGCCGTTTGTGATGGGTAAAGCGGAAAGTGCCTACAGCCGCAGCATGAAAATGGAAGATACCACCATCGGCTGGCGCTTTATTAATAGCCAGATGAAAGCGCGCTACGGCGTGGACTCAATGCCGGAAACGGCGGAGAACGTGGCGACCGATTTTGCCATTGCGCGCACGGATCAGGACGCGTTTGCCCTGCGCAGCCAGCAGCGTACCGCGCTGGCACAGGCCAACGGCGTGTTTAACGATGAATTAATCCCGGTGCACATCCCGCAGCGCAAAGGCGAGCCGCTAATTTTCACTCAGGATGAGCACCCGCGCAGCACCTCGCTTGAGGCGCTGGCAAAATTGAGAGGCGTGGTGCGCCCGGATGCCACCGTTACGGCGGGCAATGCCTCCGGCGTTAACGACGGTGCCTGCGCACTGCTGCTGGCCAGTGAACTGGCGATGACGCAGAACGATCTTCAACCGCTGGCGCGTGTGGTGGGTATCGCCACCGCCGGGGTGGCACCGCGCATCATGGGCTTTGGCCCGGCACCGGCGGTGCGTAAAGTCCTGGCGCAAACCGGGTTAACGCTGGCGCAAATGGATGTTATCGAGTTGAATGAAGCCTTCGCGGCGCAGGCGCTGGCGGTGCTGCGTGATTTAGGGCTGCCGGACGATGCCGCGCACGTCAACCCGCACGGTGGGGCGATTGCGCTGGGCCATCCGCTGGGGGCGTCGGGCGGGCGACTGGCGATGACAGCCGCCTACCAACTGCGTCGTACCGGCGGGCGCTATGCGCTCTGCACCATGTGTATCGGCGTAGGCCAGGGGATCGCGCTGATTATTGAACGCGTATAAGGAGCTGGAATGAGTGTGTTGACCCCGCTATTGCGCACCCAAGCATTAACGGACATGTTCAGCGATGAACGCCTCGTTCAGGGGATGCTGGATTTTGAAGCCGCGCTAGCAACGGCGCAGGCGCGCTGCGGCGTGATCCCGAACGCGGCGGTGGAGCCCATTACCGCTGCCTGCCGGGCATCGCTCATCGACCTGACCACGCTGGCAACAGCGGCGGCAAGCGCGGGCAATCTGGCGATCCCGCTGGTTAAACAGCTTACCCAGCGGGTGAAAAATACCGATCCGGAGGCCGCGCGCTACGTCCATTGGGGCGCGACCAGCCAGGATGCCATTGATACGGGGTTGATGCTCCAGCTCCAGCAGGCGCTTGGCGAAACGGAAACGCGGCTTGCGCGGCTTATTAGCGTGCTGGCTGAACAGGTAATGCGTCATCAGCATACGCTGCTGCCGGGTCGCACCTGGATGCAGCATGCGCTGCCCATCACCTACGGGTTGAAACTGGCGGGCACGCTCGATGCGCTGCTGCGCTGGCAGGAACGGCTGGCGCAAATGCGGCCGCGCGTTCTGGCGCTGCAGTTTGGTGGCGCGGCGGGCACGCTGGCATCGCTAAAAGAGAAGGGGCCGGAAGTCGCACAGGCGCTGGCCGCTGAGCTGAACCTGATGCTTCCCGATACGCCGTGGCATAGCCAACGCGACAGGCTGATTGAACTGGCGAGCTGGTACGCCGGGCTGTGCGGGACGCTGGGCAAATTTGCCAACGACTTTGCTTTAATGATGCAAACGGAAGTGGCGGAAGTGAGCGAACCGATAGCCGAAGGGCGCGGTGGTTCTTCCGCGATGCCGCATAAACGTAACCCGGTGAGCTGCGCCGCGATTCTGGCGGCGGTGACCAGAGTGCCGGGGCTGATGGCAACGCTATATGCTAGCCAGATTCAACAGCACGAACGCGCGTTGGGCGGCTGGCAGGCGGAGTGGGAAACGCTGCCGCAGTTGGTGATGCTGGCGGGCGGGGTGCTGGAAAACAGCGAATACCTGGTAAAAGGGATGCAGGTGAATACGCATAAAATGCACGATAACCTGGATATTACCCACGGTCTGGTGATGGCGGAATCGGTCACCCAGGCGCTGGCGGCGCATCTCGGTAAAGCCGATGCTCACCATCTGATTGAAACGATTTGCCACCGGGCGATTGCGCTTGATTGCCCGCTACGACCGCTGCTGGAAAACGATCCGCTGGTGAGCCAGCATCTTTCTCCAGAGCAACTGACGCAGCTACTGGACCCGGCAAACGCAGTCGGTAGCGCGGACCACTTTGTGCGCCAGGTATTGGCGCGCTTTCAGGAGTTAGGGACATGAATATCCATTATCGCCTCGACGGACCGGAAAAGGCACCGGTACTGGTGTTATCAAACTCACTGGGCACCACGCTCTCCATGTGGGACGCGCAAATGCCCGCGCTGACCGAATACTTCCGCGTACTGCGCTACGATACGCACGGTCACGGGCAAACAACCAAACGCGGAAAAGTGACGCTGTCACAGCTTGGAGAGGACGTTATTTCGCTGCTCGATCACCTGAATATCGACCGCGCCAGCTTCTGCGGCATTTCGATGGGCGGCCTGACCGGGCTGTGGCTGGCGCGCTTCGCGCCGGAGCGTTTTGACGCCGTTGCGGTGGCGAACACCGCCGCGAGGATTGGTGAACAAGCAGGCTGGCTCTCCCGTGCGCGCACCGTGCGCAGTGAAGGCATGGGCGTAGTGGCTGCCGGTTCCGCCGACCGCTGGTTTACCCCGGCGTTTCGTCAGCATCAACCGGCAATAGTTGAACAGCTTTGCCATCAACTGGCTGAGTCCGAAGCCGAAGGTTATGCCGAGTGCTGCGATGCGCTGGCGGCGGCGGATCTGCGGGCAGAAGTGGCGGCAATTACCGTGCCGATGCTGATCATCGCCGGTGAGTATGACCCGGTCACCACCGTGGACGATGCCGACTATCTGCATCAGCAAATAGACGGCGCGTTCCAGGTTGAACTCCCGGCTTCGCATCTCTCAAATATTGAAGCCAGCGACGAATTTAACGCCGCGCTGGTATCGTTTTTACGGAGGAATCATGGCGGATAACGAACGTTATCAGCAGGGAATGGCGGTACGACGCAAAGTGCTGGGCGATGCCCACGTTGACCGCACCGTGGCGAAACTCTCATCGCTGAACGAAGAGTTTCAGGACTTTATCACGCGCTACGCCTGGGGTGAAACCTGGACCCGTCCGGGGCTGGATCACCACACGCGCAGTATGATAACCATCGCCATGCTGATTGCGCTGAACCGTGAAGCCGAACTGAAAATGCATCTGCGCGCGTCGTTTAATAACGGCGTCACCCGCGATGAGCTGAAAGAGTTGATTATGCACTCGGCGCTTTACTGCGGGCTGCCCGCAGCAAATGCCACCATGCATCTGGCTCAGCAGGTGTTTGATGAGATTGACGCGGAGAAAGCGTGATCGCGCAGTGAAAAAATAAAACGCAGTTCCATTATTATCGGTAATCCTTTTCTGTTTAACATTGTTAATGGAGAACCGATGACAAGACTACGTTACCCAGGAATGGCGACGCTGCTCTGTATGCCGCTGGTGCTGCAGGGCTGCGTCGCTTCCTCGTCAACCGGCACGGCCAGTCGGCCGCAGTTGACGGCGCAAGAAGCTTCCGGCTATACCGCCGAAAACTACTTTGCTCGTGGCGGAATGCTCAACCATCTTCAGGGCGCCTGGCAGCCCAAGCCCATCGTTCCCGATAACGATACTCCGTGGCGGGTAGCAAAGTCCGGTGCGCCGTTTAGCGATATTCAGCAGGCGATTAACGCCGCCATCGCCCAGCACAACGGCCAGGACCGTCTCTATATCCGAATCGATCCCGGTGTTTATAGCGGCACGGTTTATATTCCTGACGATGCGCCTCCCATCACCCTTTTTGGTACCGGTAAACAGGCAGAAGCGGTGCGCATTGAGTTCGCGCTGGACTCGCAGTTTAGCCCGGCAAAATACCGCGAAATCGTCAACGCCAACCGCTATCCGCCGAGCTCCCCGGCCTATTATCAGTATGCCCTGTGCGCTGGCAGAACCAGCGCGCTGATAGGCACCAACTGCGCCGCCGTATTCTGGGCGCAAAGCCATGATTTGCAGCTCTATAACCTGACTATCGCTAACAGTTTGCTGGATACGGTTGACGGCGGCACCCATCAGGGTGTGGCGCTGCGTACCGATGGCGATCGCATTCAGCTCCAGCGCGTCCGTCTGCTGGGGCGTCAGGATACGCTGTATCTCAATATCAGCGACCGTAAAAATGATGCGCTGACCGATCGTCTTTATCGCGTCCTGGTGCAGGACAGCTACGTGGAAGGGGATGTGGATTACGTATTTGGCCGCGCTAACGTGGTGTTCGACCGGGTGCATTTCCACACGGTATCCAGCCGCCGCTCGCCGGAAGCCTATGTGCTGGCCCCCAACACGCTGCCGGATAACCCGTACGGATTCCTGGTGAAGAACAGCCGTTTTACCACCGACGACGGATATAAAGGCACGTTTAAGGCCAAGCTTGGCCGTGCGTGGGATCAAGGGGCAGGGAAAACGGGTTACCTGCCGGGCAAAACGGCAAACGGGCAGGCGTTGATTGTCGATAGCACCGTTGATAGCGGCTACGACGCACTGTCGCCGTGGGGCGCAGCGGCCACCACGGCGAGGCCGTATAAGGCGAATGCGGAAACCTCACGGCAGCTTAACGACGTGCATTTCAACCGCTTGTGGGAGCGGAATACGCATTGGGAGAAGTAGAGCCGGTGCCTCCCTGGAGTCGGCTGCGCCTCGTCCGGGCTACATATTCGCGATGTAGCCCGGCCAAGCGAAGCGCCGCCGGGATCGCTGCGGGTCAGAACGGCAATTGTCTTGGCTGCGTCTGCATCGTAATCCAGCGCAGCTCGGTAAACTCATGGATCCCCGCCCGTCCGCCAAAGCGACCGTAGCCGGAATCTTTGGTGCCGCCGAAAGGCATCTGCGCTTCATCGTGTACCGTCGGGCCGTTAATGTGGCAGATCCCCGTTTGCAGGTTCTGCGCCACGTTCCACGCCCGCGCGGTATCGCGACTGTAGACCGCCGACGACAAGCCATAGGCACTGTCGTTGGCAATCCGTACCGCGTCCTGCTCATCGGCCGCGCGGATCACCGCTTTGACCGGGCCGAATGACTCTTCATGCCAAAGGCGCATGGCGGGCGTGACGCCGTCCAGCAGCGTTGCCGACATCAACGTTGAATCCGCTTTTCCACCGGTTAGCAGCGTTGCGCCGTGCGCCAGCGCGTCGTCAATCAGCGCATTGCAGCGATCCACGGTTTTCTTATCGACCACCGACCCTAACAGCCCGTCCGGCAAGCCGTTCACCCGCTTAACCAGTGCGTCAATAAACGGCTCGGCAATGGCCTGTTCAACGATAATGCGTTCGGTCGACATGCAGATCTGTCCGGCGTTCGCGAACGCGCCGAAGGTTGCCCCGGCGGCGGCCTGGTCGATATCGGCGTCATCCAGCACCAGCAGCGGCGCTTTACCACCCAGTTCCAGGACAACGGGTTTGAGGTATTTCGCGCAGGTCTGCGCAATGAGGCGGCCAACCGGTGTCGAACCGGTGAAGTTAATCCGCCGCACGCCGGGGTGGGCAATTAAGCTTTCGACCAGCGTGGGTGCATCCTGCGGAGCGCAGGTCAGATAGTTCACCACCCCCGCCGGGAACCCCGCCGCCGCCAGTGAATCGATAATCAGCCCTTGGGTGGCAGGCGATAGCTCAGAACCTTTGAGGATCACCGTATTGCCGCAGGCAAGCGGCGTGGCGATAGCGCGCACCGCCAGAATAATCGGCGCGTTCCACGGCGCCATGCCGAGCACCACGCCAGCGCCCTGACGGGTGGCCATCGCCAGATTGCCGGGAATATTCGATGGGATCACCTGACCGTCGATCTGCGTCGTTAACGCTGCGGCTTCGCGCAGAATTTCGGCCCCGAGATGTACGTTAAACCCGGCCCACTGCGGCGTGGCACCCGTTTCTGCGTTCATGGCGGTGATAAACTGTTCGCTGCGTTTTTCCAGCTCATCGGCGGCAGCCAGCAGCAATCGACGGCGTTCACCGGGAGGGGTATCGCGCCACTGTGGGAATGCGGCAGCGGCGGCATCGGCGGTGCGGGTGGCATCGGTCAGCGTGGCGGCGGGGGCGACGCTAGCGACGGTTTGCGTCACCGGATTCAGACGGGTAAAAGTGGCGGCGTTTTGCGCAGCGCACGCTTCGCCGTGAATAAACAGGGTACAGGTGATGGTCATGGCAGCCTCTTATCGACTCGGGTTATCCATCGAGTGTAAAGAGGCGTGGGCAGGTTGAATATCCATCAGGCGGATTTCGCACGCTTTTTTTCAGCTTTTGAAAGCGGTTCACATCCTTGTGCCGCCGAGGGTTACCTGAGAAGGGCGTGCAGCCGTTGCTGCGCGTCGTCGCGCAATGCCAGTAGATTGACCGCGTCACCCGGTTCAATGCTGCGGGCGTAAAGCGCGACCAGCCAGTCATAGACGTAGCGGGTGGCGGCGTGCACCGGCTGTTCACCAAGCTGGGTTAAACGCGTGCGCGACGCTGCTGTCGGTTGAACAAAAATAGCGCTGCCTTTCGCAATACGGCTGGCCGGGCGCTGTGCCACCGGCTGCTCGGCATAACCCAGCCAGTTAATAAAGTTGCCGATAATCGCGCGAAGCTGGGCTGCACCAGCCTGTTGCTCGGCGCTGGCGCGTCGTAGCTGTTGCCCGAGCGACAGATGCTGGCTGGCACTTAGCAGAGACAGCGCCAACTGCTGCTGAGTGTCGCTGCTGAGCAGCGCATGCGGCTGGCGGCTCCACTGGCGCAGATGTTTGCACCACAGCGCATAGGCCTGTGAACCATTATCCTGATGCGTCAGCGGGTTTGACGCGATGGCCTCCGGCGCGGCAAACAGGTCTACCGCGTCGTTAAACAGGCCGCTCACTTTTTCTTCGCGCTGCTGCTGTACCTGACAAAGGGCATCGAACGCCGCCAGTTCAGGTAACAGACTCTCCAACAGTTCGCCGTGGCGGGCCGCGTGGGTTTGCAGTTCGCGGATCATGGTCTCGACGCGCGCTTTATCCGGCTGCGCAGGCGCCAGCAGCGGCTGGCATAGCGTCCGCAGCTGTTGCTGACGGGCGCTACTGATAGCCGCAAAGCGACGCTGGCGTAATTCCGGCTGCGAAGCCTGCGACAACCACTCAATCAGGCGCTGCAGACTGCTGTGGTCCAGCGCCTGCAGCGTACCCCAGTGTTGGCCCGGTTTACCGACCAGTTGCTGAATGGCTTCATCAAAATGGCGTTTGTGGATGAAGCGATCGTCCTCTGGCGTAATCGCCCATACCAGCCCCGGCAGCTTGTTTTCCTGCACCGGCTGGGTTTCATTCACCCAGCGCAGCAGGGTTTTGGCAGATGACGGGATCGCGCTGCGCTGCGCTGTGGCGTTGCAGGTCAGCAGGATATCCGGCTGCTGCTGCTGGCGATAGTAGTCGAGCAGCCAGCGACATTTGCTGGCCCACAGCGGTGTCTCATCGGTCAGTGGCGGTACGGGAATGTCGATGATATCTACGTTATCCAGTACGCCGTGTTCGGTACTGAGCACCAGTTCCAGGGTCAACTGCGCCAACGTGGTTACCGGGACGCTTACCGCATTCTGGTAGCCATCGCTGGTCAACGGGTGCACCAGCACCGCGTCGTCGCTTTCGCCACCTGGCGTTAAGAAAGCGTCCATTGGCAGGGTAAAGGCATCGACCAGCAGGCTCAGCGGTGCCATCACTTCGCGGCGATTGCCGAGTTGATGCAGCGTGTGCGCCAGCGTCAACCATTGCTGGGTTAACTCCTGCTGTTCGCCCCAAAGCAACGACCAGGCGCGGGCGCGGGCGCTGAGATCCAGCGACGGCAGCAGATGGGCAAACTGATACCACAATGCATCGTCAATCTGCTGATAGTTGCCCGGTAAGGTATCGCGCCAGAATCGGCTGATGGCGGCGATATCGGTGGCGGTTAGCCCCGGCACCGGCTGCGGCTGGCGCAGGCTCTGCCAGCCGCGCAGGCGTTCGGTAATCACGCTGCTGTCCGGCGGGCGAATATCGCCGCGCTGCCAGGCATGGGCGATAAACAGCTGTACCAGCTCTGCTTCGCGCATCAATTTCAGGCGTAGCGGGAAGGCATCGTCCGGCGTGGACTGGTCGCGGCTAAAGCGCAGCGCCATTTGGGTCAGGCTATGGCCGGGATTGATATGGCTAAAATAGTCGAGCGTTTTGCTACCGCTCTGCACCGTTAAGCGGCCTTCGCCGCTGCCGCACAGCGTGCGCAGCAGGTGTGCTTTTGAGGGCTGGGAATGGCCGAACAGCGCAATGCTGGCGCGGCAGTTGAGCGCCTGCTGGTGGGATTGCTGCTGCGCATCGAGGGCGAGCAGGCGGATAAGCAGGGCATCGGCGTCATCATCCAGCGCCGGGTGCGCGAGTCGCTCAGTGGCAAGCCAGTCCATTACAGCGTTTACAGTGGTCATTTCAGGAATACGCTCCCGCTATCAATCCAGTAATGGCTGCCGCTATGACGGCGGTCGGCCAACGTATTTAGCTTCAGGGTCAGGGCATCCGGCGAAACCGGCGTACCGTCCTGCAACCACGCATCGCTCAGCACGAACGCCTGTGGCGCTTCGTTTTTGCTGCCGCCCTGAAGCTTGAGGCGAACCTGCAGTACGCCATCTCCGGCAATGGCGCGAGCCAGATTCGGTGAGTTGATGCTCAGGGTATACAGCGGCGTGGCGGGCCAGCGGGTATTTGCGAGCTGGCGGAAACCGAGGGTGACGTTACCGCGCAGCGGGAAATGCAGGCGGGCGTCAAGCTTTGCGCCCGGCTTGTCGAGATCAAGGTCGTGGTACCAGATGTTCTCGTCACGCAGGGTATTCACGGTTTTATCCAGCACGCCGAGATAGCGCACGGTGGAGTAGGCACCGATATCCGCAGCCTTAAAGTTGAAGTGCGGCAGACGCAGATCCAACGCCAGGCTGCACAGCATCGCGCCGACGGCGGCGGTTGATTTCGGGTTGCCAATACGGCCCTGCTGGCTGAACGGATACCACTCGTGAACGTGATATTTATCCAGCCACACCATGCGGTTCACCGGCACCGGCTGGAGATAACGAATCAGCGCCTGAACGCCCGGCAGGCAGCCCGGTCGCCCGGTGACCAGCAGCACGTCGCAGCTGTAGTGGGAAATGGCTTCACACAGCGCGTGCAGCGGGCCGGCAAGAGTAAATTCGCCCGCCAGCATTGCCGACTGAAGGCTGCTGAAGGTGACTTCCAGCGGCACGGCGAGAAGATCAAACGGTGCACTCCCGGCGGGCAGCGCATGCTCGATGGCCTGGCCGACGTAGTTCATCACGTTGCGGGTTGGCGTTTGTGATAACAGCTCGCCAAAGGTGGCGTGCAGCCCGGCCAGCGGATCCTGCACGTCGCTTTGCTCCCATGCGGCGAGAATGGCATGGCCAATCGGCATAAACAGTTGCAGCGTGGTCTGCTGACGCAGTACCGCCTGAGTGTCCAGACGTCCGGAATCGCCAAACAGCGTGGCCATCAGCGCTTGCGCATCGGCGACGCCGGATTTTTGTAGCTGGGTTTGCAGCGCAGGGAGAACACAGCGCTGAATAATATCCAGCAGCACGTCATCCCCGGCGATTTTAAATCCTTCGCGGAACAGCAACTGCGGGGTGATTTTGACGTTGCCGCCAATACCATCGTCCAGTTGATACTCGGCAATCGCCATATCGGTGGTGCCGCCGCCGAGATCCAACGAGGCGATGCGCAGCGTGCGGCCAGCAGTTTCGCCCGCTTCCGGCTGACGATCCGGACGCGCCATCGCGGTAAACAGCGCTTCGGTTTGCCCGGCAAAGTGGGAAATGGCTTCGTTGTACAGCCACACCAGTTGGCCGCAGCTGGCTTCATCCCACTCCATATGAATTTTCGGGATTGGCACGACGCTTTTTTCCTGCAGACGAACGTTGGCAAAATCGTCGTCCTGCGGGTGCCAGCCCATCGCTTTCCACACCAGCGCGATAGCTTCAAACATCCGGCGGCGGAAAATCTCGCGTTCCTGCTTCGGCATTGCTGATGGCAGGGTGAGGATCAGCGTACGCAGCTGGCGCGGCGAGGCCGGGAAGCCCAGACGCAGACGGGTGGCTACGCTGTTGATCTGTCCCAGCGCCTGTGCCAGCAGTTCGCAGAGCATATGGGTCATCAGGGTACTGCGGCTGTACTGCGGCGAGAAGACCGGCATGCGTTCGTCCGGCGGCAGGGTAAACAGCGGCTGGCCTTCGTCGTTCATCAGGTTCATCAGCGGGAAGGCGGTTGCCAGCGGTTCACGCTGAGTTTTGCTGTTCATCTGGCTAAAGCGCCAGTCCTGGACCGTCGGCGTTTCGTCCCACAGGTAGCGACGCGGGCTGGAGATCCCGCTATAGCCTTCGGTGCCAGCGCGCTGCATCGCCAGCTTGCGGGCTTCATCACCCACGCGTACCAGAGAAGGCCAGATAAAGACGTCTTCGCGTCCGCTTTCTACCGAGAAATGTTGCTTACCGAAGCGGGATTCCGAGAACTCGACCCGGCTGGTAAACAGCGGTTCGTTCAGGTACTGCGGCTCGCTGAGCGACCGCACCTGCAGCTCGGCGGTCTGGCGCAGGCCATCGTTAGCATCGCCGTGGTCTTCAATGATCACGCCGCAGGTGTGGGTGTTGCCGACATCGAGAATTAAATCGACCGGAATGGCGGGCGTGCTGAGGGTGGCGGTGACCATTTTAATTTCCGGCACCGTCAGCTGTTCGCCGAGCAGCGCCAGAATGTTCATCCAGTGGCCCTGGTATTCAAAGCTGCGCAGCGCCTGAGCAATGTCACGCTCGCTGCGGGTTTCATGGACGGAGGTGGTTTGCTGAAACACTTCGCGTAGCCAGCCGTCAATCCAGGTCTGGTCGAGGAAATCGGCAATTTCATTATCGCGCCAGGCCAGCGCAAAGCGGGTGCCGTTCAGCAAATCGCCCGCCACCGGGGAGAGCGATGTGGCGTCATCCGGGCTAATCTGGCTGTCGAACGCCAGCGTCACGCGGTGGGTATTACCCGCGCTGTCCGGCTCCGCCAGCTTTCTTATCTGCACACGCGCCCAGTTATCCGGCCCTTCTACGAAGGTGCGCGGTGGGTTAAAGCGCAGGAACGGCAGCGGCAGCCAGACGCCGTCAAGCAGCGTCAGCGAGTGGTGCAGGGAGAGCGTTGATTCGGGTTTGACCACTTCCGGCGCGCGGCCGGGTTCACCTGGCAGGGTGTAGCGCTGGTTGACCACATCATAATCGAGGCGCAGCAGCGGGCCGTTGGCGGTTTTGCGCACGAAGCGCCCGTGCTGGAGCGACTCCTGCGGGCTGAGACCGAAATCGAGGAACTGCACGCCGCTATTGGCAATCAGCGTAACGCTCTGTTTGTAATCGCAAAGGGTGACCAGCATGGATTAGGCTCCCGTCTTTTTAAAGGTCAACGGCACAACAGTCTTAGCATCAAACCGTGCGGTACAGACGGCAACGTTGCTGTTGCCAGGCTTGCAGCTGATTTCCGGCAGCGGGTAGCGCGCGCCGTCGCTGCACTGCGCGTTGCCGCGGCTTTTGATCATCAGCTCGCCGTTCTGGTGCAGGCCGGAGAACACCGCCGCTTTGCAGACGATACTGCCTTCACGCACCACGCGGGCGGTGCCTTTGTTGTTCTGAATCTGATAACGCAGGCTCGGCGCTTTGCCGCTATGGGCATCGCTGACGTCCATTTGAACGCGCCAGGTGCCGTTGAGGAAACGGGTCGTTCCGGCACGGAGCTGGTCGGCGTCCATCACCATCGCATCTTTTGGGATCACGGCGATTACCACCGGTTTTTCTTCTGGCTCAACAACGGGTTCAACCTTCACGCTCGCCTGGTGCAGCGGCAGGTCGCTAATCAGTACCGGCATTGCCGGGCCTTTGAGGACAACGGGCGCAGGTGCGGGTGCGGCCTGCGTAACGGGTTCGGATTCGGCCTGAGTGCTCGGGATCATTAACGGTACGGCAATGGCCACGGCGGCTACTGCGGCAGCCAGCGGCAGGCCCCAGACCCAGCGTGGACGACGCGTTTTTGGCACGACGGCAGCCGCAACAGGCGCAGGCGCCTGCGGTGGCTCTTCAGGTTCTTCCACCGGCAATGAATAGGCGTTAATCAGCGGTTCGTTGGCGGAGATAAGTGGAGCATCGGCTTCGCTAAAGGTGACGATGGCCGGCTCCGGCTCTTCCACTTCAGGCACTTCGTCAATGACCGGCTCTTCTTCTATTATCTCCGGTTCAACGTAACGCAGGCAGTCGAGGGCATCTTCCCGCGCACCTTCGTTGAGGTTTACAAAGCCCCAGAAGCTGATAACCGGCTTGCCATCGACCAAAAAAAGGTGATTTTCGCCGGGGAACTGCAGGGATTTTTCCAGCAGCGCGCCGAACAGTTGCTGCGCGGTTTTCTCGGATTGCAGGCACTTCTTACTGAGCGCGCGGGCGCTCTCCTGCAGGCCTTCTAAATAATGTAGCGCGCGGGTGCGCTGGGTTTCGTCGGCCGCTTTCCAGCCGATAATCTCGCCATCGACCGGGGAGTACCAGTCAACGCGATCGCCTTCATCATTCAGCTGCGGTATCGCCAGACAATCGGCCAGCGCCAGCTGTTTGCGTAAACGCAGGGTTTCGCGCACTTGAAGCGCAGAATGAAATACGGTTTGCCCGCCGCCGCCTACGGCCTGGAAATCATCAAGACTTCCACTGCGTAAAAGAGTTTTTGCCACGTTCCTGTCCCATAGACTTCTTCACGTCATTACTTTACGCAAAGCAAAATGCAACAAACGGCGAAAGAGAGGGGTAAATTGGGTAATTCTCGCGGCATTGAATGGCTGGACTTAAGTGAAATCACCAGGCAGGCGATGAAGAAACCAGCAATAAACGGTTATTCAGCATAACCTGAGACAAATTGGTTATTTGCCAGTTATCTGCCCCTGTGCTGTTATTAAGCGGTCCATATAATAAAATCGAAAGGCTTATAACCATGATCACAGGGAACACTACAGGGAAAACGCTCCTCGCGCTGGCTTTCAGCGCGCTGCTACCGGCCGGCGCGATGGCGGCAAATACCGACACGCTGGTTTACTGCTCCGAAGCATCGCCAGAATCCTTTAACCCGCAGATTGCCAGCTCCGGCCCATCGTTTGTGGCCAGCTCTCAGGTGCTCTATAACCGCCTGATCAACTTTGATCCGGTGAAAAATACCCCGGTTCCTTCCCTGGCAACGGCCTGGACCATCTCTCCGGACGGCCTGACTTATACCTTTACGCTGCGCCAGGGCGTGAAGTTCAACAGCAACAAATTCTTCAAACCGACGCGCGATTTCAATGCCGATGACGTGATTTTCTCGGTGATGCGTCAGAAAGATGTCAATCACCCGTACCATAAGGTGTCGCAGGGCAACTATGAGTACTTCAGCGATGTTGGCCTCGATAAACTGATCAAAGAAGTGAAGAAGATTGATGATAACCACGTACAGTTTGTGCTGAGCGAACCGAACGCCGCGTTCCTCGCCGATTGGGGAATGGATTTTGCCTCGATTCTCTCGGCGGAATATGCCGATCAGATGATGAAAAAAGGCACCCCGGAGAACGTAGACAACTGGCCAATTGGTACCGGCCCGTATGTGCTGCAACAGTACAAAGTGGACTCGCAGATTCGTTATCTGGCGAACCCGAACTACTGGGATGGCGAGGTACCGACCAAACATCTGATCTTCGCTATCACCCCGAACGTGGAAACGCGTCTGGCGAAGCTGCAAACCAACGAATGCCAGATTATCCCGGCACCGTCGCCGGTTCAGTTTGATGTTATTAAAGGCAACAAAGATCTGACGCTGCATTCCGTTGACGCGCTGAACGTCGGCTATCTGGCGTTTAATACCGAGAAAAAACCGTTTGATAACGTGCTGGTGCGTCAGGCGTTGAACTACGCTACCGACAAACAGGCTATCGTTAACGCGGTGTTTATGGGCTCTGGCACCGTGGCGAAATCACCGATTCCGCCGAACATGATGGGCTATAACAAAGATCTTAAAGACTACAGCTACGATCCAGAAAAAGCGAAAGCGCTGCTGAAGCAGGCTGGGCTGGAGAAGGGCGCGGAAGTGACCCTGTGGTCAATGCCAGTGCAGCGTCCGTATAACCCGAACTCGCGCCGTATTGCTGAAATGATCCAGAACGACTGGGCCAAAGTGGGCATTAAAGCGAAGATTGTCAGCTATGAGTGGGGGGAATATCTCACCGGTATTCGTAAAGGCGAACACGACAGTGCGCTGTATGGCTGGATGTCAGACAACGGCGATCCGGATAACTTTGCCAACACGCTGCTCGGCTGCGACAGCATTAAAACCGGCTCTAACGCCGCGCGCTGGTGCAATAAAGAGTATGATGGGCTGGTGAAAAAAGCCCTGGTGGTGAGCGACCCGACGAAGCGTGCCGCGCTCTACGGTCAGGCGCAGGAGATTTTCTATCAACAGGCGCCGTGGATTGCCCTGGCGAACGGCAAAACCTTCTACGCCACGCGTAGCAACATCACCGGCTATAGCGTTAGCCTGATGGGCAGCGATTTCTCGAAAGTGAAAATTAATTAAGGAGTGAATATGTCACATCTGGATGAGGTCATCGCGCGCGTGGACGCCGCGGTGCAAGAGAACGTGATTACGCATATGAATGAGTTGCTGGTGGTGTTAAGCGATGACGCCGAGCTGAGTCGTGAAGATCGTTTCACCCAGCAGCAGCGCCTGCGTGTGGCAATTTCTCATCATGGCCAGCATCTGCGTGAGCAGGAAGAGGCGCGTAAAGAGCAGCTCACTTCCGGTGGGACTATTCTTTAAGTCAGGCATGGTTCCCGGCGGCGCTTCGCTTGGCCGGGCTACGTTTGTTCACGACATTCTGTAGCCCGGCCGAGCAACGCGACGCCGGGGAAATCGCTGCATCAAAACTGACGCTTTGCCACCAGCCACGCGCCCACAATCAACATCACCGCACCGCAAATCGGCCCAACCAGCGCCCGCCAGGGCACGCCGTGGCTTCTCACCACGTCCATCACTAGCCCGCCGATAAGCTGACTGGCGACCAGCACCGCAATGGTCGTCGCTGCCCCCACGTACTGATAGCCGCTGATGCTGGCAAACACAAAGAACGACCCGAGCAGGCCGGGGATCAGCGTCCACCATTTGATGGTCGCCACCAGTTCACTCACGCCCGCAAGCCCATGCTTAATCAGCAGAATACTGACAAACAACACGATACCCACCAGCGAGTTCAGCAGCATCGCCACCAGAATGGTGGAGGCTGACTGGGTTATGCGCACCATCAGCGTGTTCTGAATAACCAGACCGATGCCGGCGGCTATCAGGAACGTCAGCGTGAGGGATTGATTCATGCCTGTCCGTCCGGATCTCGACGGTTATCAAGCTGTAGCTGCATAAAGGTAAGATCCAGCCAGCGTCCAAACTTGGTGCCAACCTGCGGCATCTGCCCGGTAGTGACAAAACCGTGCTTCTCGTGCAGATGCAGCGACGCGTGGTTCTGTGCTTCAATACCGGCCACCATTACGTGCTTACCACGACGACGGGCCTCTTCAATCAGCGCACCGAGAAGGATATTGCCGAGCCCTTTGCCCTGATGTTCCGGATGGACGTAGACCGAGTGCTCGACGGTGTGGCGGAAACCATCAAAGTTGCGCCAGTCACCGTAGGAGGCGTAGCCGGTCACGGTACCGTTTTCTTCGCTCACCAGCACCGGGAAATGCCCCAACTGGCGCGCTTCAAACCACGCGATGCGGTTGTCGGTATCGACAGTTTTGTCATTCCAGATAGCGGCGGTGTGGACCACAGCATGGTTGTAGATTGCCGCAATGGCGGCGCAGTCTTCTTTTGTTGCAAAACGAATAGGCATGGAGTTGCACCCTGAGTGTTGTTCACTATATTATTACGATATGAATACTATTGAAGACAACTTAAATCAACGGATCGGTGCAAGAATTCGCATTGAGCGTGAGTCGCGCAGCTGGTCACTGAGCGAGCTGGCCGAACGTGCGGGCGTCTCCCGGGCGATGATCCACAAAATTGAACGCGGCGAAAGCAGCCCGACGGCGGCACTGCTGGCGCGGCTTTCTGGTGCCTTTGGTATCAGCATGTCGACGCTGATCGCCCGTGCGGAGATGCAGGAAGGTAAACTGCTGCGCTTTGCTGACCAGCCGGTCTGGCACGACCCGCAGACTCACTACCTGCGTCGGCACGTTTCGCCGCGGGGTGAACTGCCGGTCGATCTGGTACAAATTGAACTGCCAACAGGCAGCGACATTCCGATGCCTGCCTCGGCCTATGCGATGGCGCGCCAACTGCTATGGGTACAGGACGGTGAATTGCTGTTTATGGAAGGCGACATCGCGCACCGTATGCAAACCGGCGACTGCCTCGAACTCGGGCCACCGAACGATTGCCGCTTTATTAACGACAGCGGCAAACCCTGTACTTATCTGGTGGTCAGGCTCAACGTGCCGCTCTAATCCAGGCCGGGAGCGGCCTGAGCGGGGTGTTTGGCGATGATTCATCTTCTATTAATTATGCTGAAAACTACTTCGCAAAAAATATATATCGTATTTCCTGCGCAAAAAATAAAACGCCAGCTATTAATTATAAATAGTCTGGGTAAATAAAAGCGCGGAGTTATAATAAATATGCTGGATTTTGCTAAAGCACAACGTATCAGTTTGACGCAGCAAATTGAGAATAATATCAAGAATGCGCTGGTTGTCGGCGCGTTAAAACCTGGCGCACGGCTCGTCACGCGTGAAATTGCCGTGAACCAGGGGATCAGTATTACGCCGGTGCGAGAAGCGCTGCTGCGACTGGTCTCCTCAGGCGCGCTGCAGGCGGCGCCTGCACAGGCCTTTATGGTGCCGGTGCTGACAAATTCAGGCTATCTTAAAATTAATCAGATTCGTAAAAACCTCGAAGGAATGGCGACTGCCGCTGCGGCAATCAATATAACCACAGAAAGAATGGGTGAATTAAACCGCCTCTCTGACGCTTTCCATGAGGCTAAAGCAGCAGGGGATGTTACCCTCATGCTGCAAACCAATTATCAATTTCGCTTTAAGATTTACGACTATGCGGAAATGCCAACATTGGTGACGATGATTGAACAATTATGGGTGCGAGCGGGGCCGAGTCTTCATTATTTATATTTAAATTGAGTAGAACCGTTTCAGCATCAAAATGTGTATGCATCATTACTGAATGCGCTGGAAAAAAGAGACTCCTCGGCGAGTTATTCGGCGATATCACAAATTATTGATGAATCAACCTCCTTCTTAAAACAGCAGTATCGCCATTAACGTCCTTTCGAGAAATACGTTTCCGGGGTGTCCCGGAAACGTTTCGCTTATTACTCAAAACGCCATGCGACATTCACGCCGACGCCGTAATTACGGCCCGGTGCCGGTTCGTAGTAGCGTTTGTTGGTTTCATTAACGATAACCGAGCCAACATACTCGCGATCGAACAGGTTATCCACGCGCCCGAAAACGTCCAGCGTCCAGTTACTGAGATTGAACTTGTAGCCGGTATTCAAGCCCACCACGGTCCATGACGGCGCGCGGGCAGTGTTGGCATCGTTCGCCATAATATCGCCCATGTAATGCACGTCGGCCCCCGCGTACCAACCGCTTTCTGGCTCATAGCCCAGCGAGGCGAAGCCCATATTGCGTGCGATACCCGGAATACGGTTGCCGTTACAACTGCCGTCACCACAGACGTCGGTGCGGTAGGTGGCGTTAAGCCAGGTCCACGCGGCTTTGGCGCGCCAGTTTTCGGCGAACTGCTGATCGATAGCCAGTTCGGCACCCTGACGGCGGGTTTTACCGGCATTTTTATAGCTGGCACGGCTGTCGATGTTGCTGTCGGTCACGATCTCATTGGTGGTATTGGTCTGGAACAGCGCGGCGCTGAGCAGGCCGTTGCCAATCCGCGTTTTGCTGCCGATCTCATAGGTCTCGTTGGTGGAGGGTTTGAGATCCAGATTCAGTCCGTTGGTCATGGTGGAACGGTAGGAGAGTTCGCTGATGGTGGGGGTTTCAAAGCCGCGACCCACGCTGGCATACACGTTCCATGCATCGGTAATCGCGTACTTTAACGATCCCGCAGGCAGCCATTCGTGGTAGCTGGTATCACCGCTGCTGTCGCCGTTTTTGGCGGTGACGTAGTGGTCGTTGGAGTCAAACCACACGGAGCTATAGCGTACGCCTGCATCCAGCGTCAGCTTCTCGGTCAGCTGCCACTGGGTTTGCAGGTACGGGTCGAGGTTCCACATCAGATTGCGCTCGTTACGGCGTAAATTACCTTTCTCGCCATACTCTGTCGTGGTGCCGTTCATGATGTAGTTTTCGTAGCCCCGACGCTTCTCATTCATGTTTTCGTAGTTCAAACCGGTGGTGAAGGTCACCGGGATAAACAGCTCACCGCGGTGCGTCCAGCGGGTATCGATGCCCTGATAGTGGCGGTCGAGGTCGATTACGCCGCCGGAATGAGCCGGGTTCAGCTGTGCCACTGCGGGAATTGACTGATATTGCGTGGTCTGACGCTCTCCGGCGTACATCATCACGCTCAGGTCATCCTGCTCGCTGAGCTGGCGTTCATAACGCAGGCCCGCCTGAGTCTGCTTCACGGTTTTACGCGTATTGTACTGATCGCCGCGCGGCGACTGCTGGCGGTCGGCTTCCATTTCGCTCTTGGTCAACCCGCCGGGATCGTTAGCGTTAATATCGACAGTATTAAACAGCAGCGTCAGCTTGCTGACATCGTTAATTCGCACGCCGAGCTTAGCGTTGGCGAGATTCTTGCGCGCCGCGCTATGGTCGCGATAGCCGTGAGTGGTGAATCGATTCGTCGATACCGTGTAATCGACATCACCCGCCTGGGTGCCGTCGCCCACCGCACCGCTGGCCTTCATACCGTAGTGCCAGGTGCCGTAGCTGCCGTAATAGCTGTTGGCTTCAATCGTGGTGGGTTGCTTCCCGGTCAGGGTAGTGACGTTAACCACGCCGCCGGAGGCGTTGCCGTAGAGGGCGGAGAAGGGGCCACGCAGCACATCGACGTGATCCACGCTACCGATATCAATATTCGAGGTTTGCCCCTGGCCGTCGGGCATGGTGGCCGGAATACCGTCAACATACAGGCGGATGCCGCGCACGCCAAAGGTCGAGCGGGAGCCAAAACCGCGAATAGAGAGCTGGAGATCCTGCGCGTAGTTCTGACGGTTTTGCACCTGCAAACCCGGCACGGCGCCCAGCGATTCAGAAAGGTTAACCTGCGGCGCGGCGTGACGTATATCTTCGCCATCGACCACGCTCACGGCGGCGGGGGTATCCAGTTCGGAGACCGCCTGCGGTGCGGCGGTAACGATTAACGTTTGTTCATCATTGGCCCAGGAAAAAGGAGAAAAAACAAGCGGCAACAGCAGCGCTGGCAGCGTTACTGAGCGTACGGTTATGATTTTCATGAAAAACTCGCAAAATGTACCAAATGGAACAGACCCGAATAGGTTAATACTTTTGTAAATATATTGAAAACTTTAGCAGCATAAATCGTTAATTTCAGGTGATGAAATAGCAACTATTTGGTTGCTGAGCGTAATAAAAGCTCCACATTACATAAATTAATGATTACTATTCGCATCTACAAAACGTAGCGCTACGACGCTACGGAGCCAGAAGCGATGTGCAGCAGAAATAACTACGTTCATCAAAGGGAGTCGTCATGCCATTACGTCAATTGTCCGCGCCGCGTCTGCGCCGTTCTCTGTTACTGAGTGCTTTCCTGCTGGCGGGGAGCTTTAGCGCGCATGCTGCAGATGAAATGCTGCGTAAAGCGGTCGGGAAAGGGGCATATGAAATGGCCTACAGCCAGCAGGAAAACGCGCTGTGGCTGGCCACCTCACAAAGCCGTAAAACCGATAAGGGCGGTATTGTTTATCGTCTCGACCCGGTTACTCTGGAAGTGACGCAGGTTATCCATAACGATCTCAAACCGTTTGGTGCAACGCTGAATAACCAGACTCAGACCCTGTGGTTTGGTAACACCATCAACGGTGCCGTGACTGCGATTGACGCTAAAACCGGCGATGTGAAAGGCCGTCTGGTGCTGGATGGCCGTGAGCGCAGCGAAACGGTTAAGCCACTGCAGCCGCGTGAATTGGCGGTAGATGAGAAAACCAATACCGTCTATATCACCGGTATTGGCAAAGACGGCAGCTCCGTTTGGGTTGTCGACGGCGACAAGCTGACGCTGAAAACCACCATCACCGGTACCGGCACGTTCGGCACAGGCCTGGCGGTCGATGCGGATAAACAGCGCCTGTACGTGACCAACGGTGACGGCGAACTGGTCACCATCGATACCGCGAGCAACAAAATTCTGACCCGTCAGAAACTGCAGGACGATGGCAAAGAGCACTTCTATATCAACATCAGCCTGGATAAAGCCGGTCAGCGTGCCTTTATCACCGACTCCAAACAGCCGGAACTGCTGGTGGTAAACCTGAAAGATGGCAAAGTGCTGTCGAAGGTCGATACCCAGGAAGGGCTGGCAGTGCTGTTTAACCCGGTTCGTAACGAAGTTTACGTGACCCAGCGTAAAGCGGGCACCGTGACGGTGATTGATGCGAAAGACTATAAAGTCACCAAAACCATCAAAACCCCAACCTTCCCAAATAGCCTGATGCTCTCCGCTGATGGTAAAACGCTGTACGTTAGCGTGAAGCAGGAATCTACCCGTCAGAAAGAGGCCACCGCGCCTGATGATGTGATTCGTATCGCGCTGTAAGCGACACGCCGGGAGGTCAGCCGACCTCCCGGAAATCATCACGTTATCTTCTGTTACATCCCGTCGATACCCCGTTTCTCTGTATCAGGCATACAATACGCCGACTTAACCCTGCCGCTGGCGGGGACAATGAACGGAGAGAAGATGAAAAAGCCTTTATATTTCCTGTGCGCAGGGGCAATGCTGCTGGCGCTGACGGGCTGTACCACTAATTACGTGATGACCACCAAAAGCGGCCAGACGATTGTCACGCAGGGGAAACCGCAACTTGATAAAGAGACCGGCATGACCAGCTACACCGATCAGGACGGCAACGCACGTGAAATTAACAGCAGCGATGTGTCACAGTTGGTGGAAGATAATTGATCTGATTTTCGTTTAGCGACCACGCTTGCGGTATTCGCCCGGCGAAACACCGAACCGCTGCTTGAAGGCGGTGGAGAAGTGGCTGTGGTCGCTGAACCCCCAGCGATAGCCGATTCCGGCCAGCTTTTCGTCGTCTGGCGCGCTCTGTAGCGCCTTCGCGCAGAGATCCAGACGGCGGTTTTTGATGTACTGCGCCACCACCAGGCCCTTATCGGCAAACAGCCGGTACAGGCTTCTTACCGACATGCCGGTTTCATCGGCAAGCCACTCCGGGCGCAGATGCTCTTCCTGAATGGCATCGTCAATCAGCGCCATAATCTTCTGAAACTGCTTTTCGCGCCGGGACGGGGCAACCTCCTGCTGATGCAGCATCGGGCGCAGCAGGCACACCATGGCATCCAGCGCCGCTTCGCTCTCGCTTGCGGAAAGCTGAGGGCTGCTCATGCTCTCATGCAGCAGACGCTGGCTAAGCTGAACCATCGGCAAGGATTTATCAAGACGGGTGGCGACGCTTATTCCGCTGCCGCGGAGCTGGCTTTCCAACAGCTGGCGGGGCAGCAACAGCGAGACCTGACGAGAGGTTTGCTGCCAGAGAATAGAGCAGGGGCGTGAGGCATCGATCAGCGTCATATCGCCGGTTTCCAGCCTTACCTGACGATCGTCCTGCTCAATATTGGCCTGACCCGCAAGCTGAAACACGGTGTAGAACCAGGCATCGTTACCGCTGCGGATCTCCTGGCGGGTGCGGAACAGATTGACGTTGCGAGTGGTCACGGTGCTGAGCTTGAGGCTGCCCGCATAGCTGGTGTCTATCTCACCATGAAAGTCGCCATCCAACGGCCGCGCGGCGAAATGACCGCACACCTGATTGATTTTCGCCAGCCACGCCTGATATGTCTCACCGCCATTTACCGCTGCCATACGCCATCTCTGCAATGAAAATGTTTTTGCATTGTTGCATTTATGTTGCCTTTAACAAGGGTTGGCAGGGGAATATATGAAAGAACTATTACCTGTTGCACATTTCTGCCAGAGCAATCTGTTTAATTGCGGTCTCTGTCACAGCCGCACAAGCGAATGTCACAGAGACAAAAGCGCGATCTCCAGACCCGCCGTAGACTGAAATGACTAACCGCGAAGAATAAGGAGACGATATGTCCTCATCACAGGTAGCACTGCTCCCGAGCGTGCAGCAGTTTTTAGACCGTCAGCATGGCCTGTTTATTGATGGCGCGCAGCAGGCGGCGCAGAGTGAAAAACGTCTCACCGTCTGGGACCCGGCGACGGGCAAGGCGATTGCTTCTACCGCGGACGCCAACGCGGCTGACGTCGACCGTGCGGTGATGTCAGCCTGGCGCGCGTTTGTCTCCCGCAGCTGGGCCGGGCGTACGCCTGCCGAGCGCGAACGTATTCTGCTGCGCTTTGCTGACCTCGTTGAGCAGAACGGCGAAGAACTGGCTCAGCTGGAAACGCTGGAGCAGGGTAAATCAATCAACATTTCCCGTGCCTTCGAAGTGGGCTGCACCCTGAACTGGATGCGCTATACCGCCGGGCTGACCACTAAAATCAGTGGCCGCACGCTGGATGTCTCCATTCCGTTCCCGCAGGGCGCGCGCTATCAGGCATGGACCAAAAAAGAGCCGGTCGGCGTTGTCGCGGGTATCGTACCGTGGAACTTCCCGCTGATGATCGGTATGTGGAAGGTGATGCCAGCGCTGGCGTCGGGCTGTTCTATCGTCATCAAACCGTCGGAAACCACGCCGCTGACGCTGCTGCGCGTGGCTGAATTAGCCATCGAAGCGGGCGTACCGGAAGGCGTATTCAACGTGGTGACCGGCAGCGGCGCCGAGTGCGGCGCGGCGTTAACCTCGCACCCACATGTGGCGAAGGTGAGCTTCACCGGCTCCACCGCGACCGGTAAACAGATCGCCCGCGTGGCCGCCGACAGACTTACCCGCGTGACGCTGGAGCTGGGCGGTAAAAACCCGGCTATCGTGCTGAAAGACGCCGACCCGGCCTGGGTTATCGAAGGGCTGATGACCGGCAGCTTCCTCAACCAGGGGCAAGTGTGCGCGGCCAGTTCACGTATCTATATTGAAGCGCCGCTGTTCGACACGCTGGTCAGCGGCTTCGAACAGGCGGTGAAATCGCTACAGGTGGGACCAGGGATGCTGGAGACCACCCAGATTAACCCGGTGGTTTCCCAGGCGCACTGCGCCAAAGTAGCCGCTTATCTCGATGACGCCCGTAAGCAGAACGCTGAGCTGATTACCGGCAACGTTGGCCCAGATGCGCAGGGCTTCTACATTCCGCCAACGCTGGTTATCAACCCGGACGCTAACCTGCGCTTAACCCGCGAAGAGGTGTTTGGCCCGGTGGTGAACCTGGTGCGCGTCGCCGACGGCGAAGAGGCGCTGCGCCTCGCCAACGACAGCGACTTCGGCCTGACCGCCAGCGTCTGGACTCGCGACCTGACGCAAGCGCTGAACTACACCGACCGCCTGCAGGCCGGTACGGTATGGGTCAACAGCCACACGCTGATTGACGCCAACCTGCCGTTCGGCGGCATGAAGCAGTCGGGCACCGGGCGTGATTTCGGACCGGACTGGTTGAATGACTGGTGTGAAACGAAGTCAGTCTGCGCACGTTATTAATCTGCCCAACCGTTCCCTCTCCCCCGTGGGGAGAGGGATAGGGTGAGGGGGCAAGCACATAGACAAAAAACTGCACCTCCAATCAAAAACTATCTACCACAGCGCCAACCCCGGCGTCGCTCCGCTCGGCCGGGCTACAAAAGCAGACGTTACCCCTCTCTCAAATTAGTAGCTATTATCCACACATGTTCGATAAATTGCTGCTGAGCAGTTTCTTAACCATTAACGACTGAGCAGGGCTTGTAATGGGCGCGATTGATCAATTGATGATGAGGTATCCGGGTGCCAACGCCTGGCAAATGGGAGATAGCCCGGAACTGGCCAACGAGCTTGCCGCGCTTATTAAACAAGGGCTGAAAACGGCCTCATGCGGCTCTTTATCTTCTTACCAGCAGGAAGTCTCAGCTCCCTTGATAGGGAGCTACAACATCATTCTTGATGGTCAGAATGTACCGGTATGCGTGACCCGGCTTATTTCAATGCGGCTAGTGCGCTTTTGCGATGTAACGGCCGAGTTTGCGCGAAAAGAAGGTGAAGGCGATCTGAGCCTTGAATACTGGCAAAGGGAACATCAGCGATTTTTTACCCGCGAAGGTTATTTTTCGCATGATATGGAGCTTATCGCTGAGGAGTTTGAGGTTGTTGAAGTTCTGTAACTGGTCGATATTTCCGAAATCGTAACCGGAGCATGATTCCAGTTAGAGCGTCTGCTATAGGCTGACAACGACGGAATTTTGCGCCGTTCAGGCATAAGCGAAGATCCCGTAGGCCTGATAAGGGAAGCGCCATCAGGCAATGCTCTTTCCATCGCGCCAACCCCGGCGTCGCTCTGCTCGGCCGGGCTACGATGCGGCATGCGGGTATTTAAGCGACTTTAACCGCTTTGATTTTTTTACTGCCAGCGGTATCTGACTCGGGTTCATCGGTTTCAACAGGGGCACCGAGCTCAGGCAGTTTGCTGGTGCGCAAAATATGCTGCACCGCCACTTTCTGCTCGGCGAGATACATCCCAAGATCCTCCGCCTGTGTTTCATCCATTGACGTTCCGCTTTGCAGCAGCAAGTCAGTGAACGCTTCTGCCATGTCGAGCAGTTTGTCGTAAGCGTCAGCCTCTTTCTTACTGGCAAATGTCATTTTCTCTTCACCTTTTCTTACGACAACAAATTTTATTTCAACGGCCATTATTTGCCCCTTGCACTGTGATTATATCCAGTGTATCAGTTCTGTGTTTGTGTTGCAGGGAAAATGTGCATCTCATACCCTTAAATATCCTCGTACCGACAAAAATGAAGGCGGTAAGAGGCGCAAAACCATTAAAACTATTCATTTGTTAATCCCGGTATCGCACTCTAGTCTGAGCAGACAATAATTATTTCCGCCGAGAAAACCAACATGTTCAAGGGGCTGTGCGCATTTCCTCTGACACCTCTCACCGAGGGTGAGATTGAAGAAAAATCCTTTATTTCATTAATTGAAAATCTGGTTGCTGCTGGTGTGGACGCTATTGGTGCTCTGGGTTCTACCGGAAGCTATGCCTACCTTACCCGTGAGCAACGATATCAGGCCACTAAACTAGCCGTCAGCACTGCCGCAAATATTCCGGTGATCACGAGCATTGGGCATGTCCGTTTTGAAGAGGTTGTACGCTTAGCGGAAGACGCGCAGAAAGCAGGGGTCAGCGGTGTATTACTCGCGCCGTTGTCTTATCAACCGCTCAGCACCGATGAAGTCTTTCGCTTTTATGAACGGATTACCGCTGAGCTATCGGTTCCCCTCTGTATCTATGACAACCCGGCGACGACCAAATTTGAATTTACTGATGAGCTGCTAATAGCCCTGTCAGCACTGAACCAGGTTGGTTCAATAAAACTCAGCGAGATCCCTGATAACCGGGAACTGGCGTTACAACGCATCGACAATCTAAAGACACGAGTAGCTAAAGGCGTCACGATTGGCATCAGTGGCGACGCCCAATCCGCTAATGGGCTAATGTGGGGTTGTGATGTCTGGTATTCCGTCATAGGGGGCATGTTCCCACATTATTCGCTGGCTCTGACGCAGGCCGCGTTATCCCAGGATGAGCGCAAAACGCACAAGCTCAACAGTGACCTTAATCCTCTGTGGGCATTTTATCACCGCCACGGAAGTTTACGCGTTATTGCCACCGTTGCTGAAATCATGGGAGTGGTTGCATCTCCCTGCCTGCCATTTCCGCTTCAAACGCTAACCGGTGAGGAAAGGGCATCGTTGGTGCAGACGCTGAAACAATTAGACTTCCTGTTATAAACCGTTCTTTACAGGGGACGGTTGTCGGTTTCGTCTATGGCAACGTCTCCTTTGATCGAAATAGGCAAATACCGTGACCACGGTAGAAAGAGATGGCAAAAGCAGGTGCGGATGTATACTAGATCAATCCATATATAATTCGCAGGAAAAGGCTGAACGTCAGAAATCATGGGAAGACTACCTAAGACATTACTCATATCGTTTTTATACACGGCGATAGCCATTGTTCTTGATGCCATTGCTATCTTCTACTTTAAGCTGAACGCCCCGATTACCGTTATCGTCACCACGTTTTTAGTTCTATCCATTTTGTCATTTGAGTATGTCGATGCAACAAGGCGATCAGAAAGAAACTTCGCCGAAAGACGTAAAGCAGAGGCTCAGGGTTTTGCGTTTTCGCTTATTTGGGATGCGCTTGATAGTGACGCCAAACAACGTTTTTACCAGTTAACCAAAGAAGATGGTGAATCCAGCGAACTTAGCACCAAATACCAGCGATTGCAGAACGACGTTCGGTATTGGGAAAAAGAGATAGATCGCCTGCGTTAAGCAAATTCAGCATGGCTTCGCTCATTTGCGTTGGTCTCTTTTTATCCTGCTCAATCAGCATAGGGATTACCGACGCAAAGATGACAACCTATATTGCGAAACCGCCACGCTGCAAGTATTGCCGATGAACGACGGGTTAATTTCTACTGGCGTGACCGCTTAGATGCTGATGAATTTCTTCACTGGCATCAAAAATAGAGTCCAGGTGTTTACTGCGCGCAATCATCCTGGTGCGTAAATTCGGGTTACCGCATCCTTCGACAAACTCTGACATCTGGCCTGCATCAAATAACTCATCCTTTTCGGCAATCAGAACCGTGACAGGGAGTGGCAATGCGGCAATTTGTTTTGCGGGCTGACGCGGTGTTAACGCATTTGCCATATTTACGCTGTAGCGCTGAACAAATTCAGGCCTTAATAACATCACCTCTTTGGGGAAATTAAGCGTAACGGCGAAACGGTCGCCACACAGTAATCCGCCGCTGAGTGCATTGAGTATGAAAGGCCACTGACTTACCGCCGCGAAGGGAATCGACGTGCTGTTGCGAATATTGGCTGGCGCAAAAGGCCCAAATTCAGGCGCCAGTAAAATCAGGCTGTCACTTTTTTGCGATGGGGCGTAGCGCGTAAAATAATTGATCAGCATTCCCCCTCCGCTTGAATGCCCCAGTAGATGAACCCTGGCCCGCGGGAACTTTTTGTGCACATGTTCAAGCACCGTGTCGACATCCCGCCAGACCTGCTGCGGATGCGCAACGCGCCCTTTATGACCCAACGATCGTCCGTGCCCACGGATATCGATAAGGCAGGTACACACCGACCCGCGATGGCTTATCTGGTGCGCAAGGATCTCGTAACCGGCAGCTGAATTGACGCCACCGCCGTGATAAACAAGCAGTACATCCTCGACGGCGCTTTCCGGTTCAAAGCAGCGAATAGTTAGTCCGGCTACCATATATTCAGCTACATTTTGAGTCAGTGGTAATAGCGTACTGAGTTGTTGATGACGATTGCTAAAGTTGATGAAATCAATCACGTCAAAATGTCCAGATGGATGAAAAATACGACGAAATGGGGCCCAAAAAGTCTTGCATGGGTAAGTCCTGTAAACTTGCCTGGAGAAATGCTATCTGGCTCTTATATGTCATATTAATCAATCCCGTTGCCGTGCTAACCTACTAGAAACCGGATTACAACTTTTGCAAGGAAGTCGCTAGAATAACGGTTCAAGAAACTGAGTAGTAATAAGCGATGCTATGTTTTTAACGATTCGACAATGATGTCTGTTTTCATAAGGTTATAAGCATGGATTACGAGCTGGTGGGACTATCGTGCGTTACCTATATCGCTTCGGTCTGGATGTTGCTACATGGCATCAGGGGAGCGCAGACCGGCGTGATTATTGAAGGCAGAAAAGGCTCCTCGGTGAAGGATTACTATTACCGAGGCGATATTGGCTTCTACGTTAATGTGTTTTTTTACATTGTGGGCGGTACTTTTACAGTCAGTTTCGCCACCTTTTTATTAATGAAGGGGTTGGGTCATTGGTGATCCACAAAGGAATGAATAATGAAAGCAAGGGCGATATTTAGTCTGTTTCTTTTCGCTGCATCATTTAATGCAGCCGCAATCACGCAATTTAAACCGGCGGTGTTAAATGCCGCGCTTTTGTTCGAGCATGATCCAACAACCGGGAACGTCAAACATAGCCTGCAGTGGATTCGAGACCTTAACGGTAAGCTTAGGGCGATGACAGACGTAAGCTATGACAGCAAGGGTTGCTTTACCCATATCAACATGGTCGATAAGGCAAACGTCCGTGTCTTTCATTTGATTAACAAAGAGGGGGAGCTTACCTCTTTTAACGGTCAGCGTATTACCGGAAAAGTTAACGACCGCTGCGAAATTACTGAGCTCGAGAATGAAGTCGGAAAATATACCCTCAGCTATAATGTGCGCGGGTTGCTTGAGACTATTGTGGATAAAGAGACGGGTGAAGTGGTAGAGCGATATGAATATGGCAATAGTCAATTGCCCGTTCGCATCCGGAACTACAAAGATAAAAGTGATAAGCGTATTTTTTACCCAACCGGAAGTGCGCAATTTGCTGATTCAGAGATCGTGTCGAAAAGTGGGGAATCCACCGTACGCGTGAAGCAGAGTTGTTCTTACACTGCTGATGGTAATGCGGATAAATGCTCGCTGATATCCTCTGCGAATGACGATTATCGCGGCACGATCCTCTTCTGGGTTTCCAGCCACGAAACGGAATACTTCTGATTGCAAAAAGGGAGGCCTGATAAGCGAAGCGCTATCAGGCATTTTTGAACTACCTGCGTGAATCCCGGCGGCGCTGCGCTTGGCCGGGTTACGATTATCGCTGGAATTTGCCGCCCGGTTTACTTCCCTTGTTCCCCGGGCCACCCCCTCATTCCAGCACCGTCCGATCCTCCTCAATCACCATCTCCTTCATCTCCTCAAAATGCCGCCTCGAAAAGTCCGCAATCTTCTCCCAATCCTGTGCCGTTTTCTCGGCGACCTCGTCGGAAAGCACCTTCAGCGGTTGCCCGGTTGACCACGCGGTGATCAGAATCTGGCAGGCGCGCTCCATCGTCCAGATATCATCAAACGCCTCGCCAATATTCGGTGCCGTCACCAGCACCCCGTGGTTGCCCATCAGCAGGCGGCGTTTATCCGTCAGCAGCCCCGCTAGTCGCGCGCCTTCTGCGGTGGTGTCCGCCATGCCGCCGTACAGCGTGTCGACGGCGACGCGGTTGAAATAGCGGGCAGTGTTCTGGTCAACGGGTAGGATCTGCGGCGTTGCCAGGCAGGCGAGGCTGGTGGTGTAGACCGGGTGCAGATGAAGCACCACTCGCACGTCCGGCAGGCGCTGGTGGATCTGCCCGTGGATCGCCCACGCGGTGGCGTCAACGTCCGGGCGCGCCGCACAGCTTTCATCATCGGCGTTCAGCAGCAGAAGGTCGCTGGCGCGAATGCGCGAGAAGTGTTTCCACTTTGGGTTCAGCAGAAACGTTTTTCCGTCGGGAGAGAGCGCCGCGCTGAAATGGTTAGCGACCGCCTCATGCATCCCAAGCTTGGCGATGATGCGAAAGGTCACTGCGAGATCGATACGGGTTTGCTCTTCGTGCGAGTAGCGCATAGACATTACTCCGCTTTTGGCATCAGGGTTTGCAGATCCTCGGCGCTCGGTGCCTGGAAATTGTATTTCTTCAGCAGCGCGGCGTATTCCGGCGTGGCGCTGAATTTCTTCAGCCCTTCCTCAAGCGCGGTTTTCACCTCGGTATTGCCTTTTTTCACGCCATAACCGTTCAGTACCGGGTAGATAAGCGTCTCGGAGGAGATGACCACGCGGTCGCCAAGCTTCTCAACCACCCCGCGGGCAACCGCCGCATCGGTGATCTGTGCTTCTACCGCACGGGAAAGCATCGCCTGAGTGGTTTGCGGGTCAGTGGTGTATTCGCTCAGCTGAATCGGCTTAAGGCCTTTTTTCACGCAATAGTCGACGGAGAGCTTCTGCAATTGTGCCAGCCAGGAAGTCGCGCCCATCGAGCCAATTTTATGGCCGCAGAACTCCTCCGGGGTTTTTGGCTGATAGTCACTGCCTTTCAGAGACAGGATCGCTTCGCCGCTTTTCAGGTACGGCACCATGTCGATAACCTTCAGACGCTCGGCGGTGATGTACATCGATGAGTTGGTGATATCGAAGCGGCCGCCCTGCAAGCCAGGTATCAGATTCGGGAAGCGGGTGTCGATATTGACCGCTTCACGGCCCATGGTTTTTGCCAGGCCTGCGAGAAACTCGATGTCGAACCCGGCTGGTTTGTTGTTCTCCATATACTCATACGGGAAAAAGGTCATGTCTGAGCCGGCGGTGAGCTTGCCGTCGTGCTGGAAAGCCAGCGCACTAAAGGATGTCAGCGCGCCAGCGGCGCAAAGGAGCAGGGCAACAGGGCGCAGTGCGGTAGAACGTGTCATAAAACCTCCAGGAAAATGAGCAAATTACATGCTGGCGCTGTCGGCACCGGCCTGTTGAACGAAGAAGGATGCGCCGCGCGGTTTCTGCGGCAGACGAAGCTGGTTTACGGTGCTGCGCACCAGGCCGCTCTCGGTTCCTGCGACCAGTTGCCCGGCGTGGGCGCTCGGCAGCGGGTTTTCACCAAACGGCAGCGCGTCTTCGGCGGCATAAACGCTGATGAACAACGTACGCGGCAGCGCGGTCTCGTTAGGGCTAGAGGCGTGCAGCAGGCGCGTGTGCATAAAGCAGACGGAGCCTGAAGGGCCAAAACAGGCCTGCGGTTGCTGGCAGTGGGTGTCGACCACATCGCTATCCACCGAACCGGTAAAACGTTCGTCCTGCCAGTGCGACCACAGCGGCCCTTTATGGCTGGCGGGCACTACGTTCAGCGGGCCGTTCTCTGGCGTCACGTCGCTCACCATCAGCAGCGCGGTGATGATGTCGTCGTTACTGTGCGGGGTGAACAGAAAATCCTGATGCCATTTCACCTGGGTGGCGGTGTGCGGCAGCTTGGAGTTGATTTTGCTGTGATGAAAACGGGTGCCGCTGCCGCCGATAAGCTGGGCGGCGATGGTTGCCATCCGCGAGTTAAGCGCCGCGTGCTGATAGGCGGCGGAGATCTCGGTCGGTGAGGTCACGCGGCGCAGAGAAGGGTGCTCTGGCGAATGATCCTGCTCGAGATCAAAGCGCGGGCGGCCGTCCTGCGTCTCGCCCCATACCGCATCATGGGCGCGACTCTCTTCTACCCAACCGTCAAAATCGGTCTGCAAGGCGGCGATTTCATCGCTGGAAAGCACCCCTTCGACAACCAGATAACCCTGCTGATGAAACTGCTCGATTTGCCATTGCGCGATCATAGTGGTTCCTCTTCAAGTACGAATGATTAAGCCAAAGAGACATCTTTCAGGAAGGCGTCGACGCGCGGATGCTGCCCGCTGCGCATGGCCTGCGGCGTGTCGTCGCAGACCACCCGGCCTTTTTCCATAAACACAATCCGGTCAGAGACTTTGAAGGCGAAGTTCATCTCGTGGGTAACGATGACCATGGTGATGCCTTCATGAGCCAGGGATTCAATCACCTGCAGTACTTCGTTGACTTTTTCCGGGTCGAGCGCCGAGGTCGGTTCATCAAATAGCATGATCTGTGGGCGCATCATCAGCGCACGGGCAATCGCCACGCGCTGTTGCTGGCCGCCAGAAAGCTGGTGCGGGTACTTCCACGCGTGTTCCAGCATGCCGACCTTATGCAGCAGCTCGCAGGCGTGCTGGCGTAGTTCGCCGTCACTCGCCAGACGGTGATAGCGCGGGGCGAGCAGCAGGTTGCCGAGCACAGTGAGATGCGGGAACAGGTTGAAGCTTTGGAATACCATGCCGATATTCAGGCGATGTTTAGCGTCTTCCATAAAGCGCGGCTTCTGCTGACCTTGACGCTCGAGGTGAATAAACGGCTGGCCGTTGATGCTGATTTCGCCGTTATCAATCTGCTCCAGGCCGTTCAGCAGGCGGATGAGCGTGGTTTTCCCGGAGCCGGATGGGCCAATGACCGAGACCACTTCACCTGGTTGGATCTTGAGACTCACCGCACCAAGCACTTCGACATTGTTATAGGCTTTGTGCAGCTTAGAGGCCTGCAACGCGGGCTCTTCAGCGGTGGCGATGCTACGCGCCATCGCCGGGCGGTGCGCGGTGGCCAGTTTCTGCATTTCCGCATCCACCTGGCGGGTGGTTTTACGTTGGGTGACATCGAGATATTTCTCCAGCCACTTGAGCAGGAAGTCGAACACGGTGACGATCAGGATGTAGTAGAAGGCAACCGCCGCCATCGTCTCCATCACGAGGAAGTTCTGTGAATAGAGGCGCTGACCGACCATCAGAATTTCAGTAAGCGAGATAACCGACACCAGCGAACTCAGTTTCACAATGGCGATGTATTCGTTGGCAAGCGCAGGCAGGGCAACGCGCAGGGCCTGGGGAATAATGACGCGCCACTGAATGCCGGCGTAACGTAAGCCCAGCGCCCGCGCGGCTTCGCTTTGCCCACGGGGAATAGAGAGCAGCCCGCCGCGGTGAATTTCCGCAATATAGGCGGCCTCGCTTAATACCATCGCGATTAGCCCGGCCCAGAACGGATCGTTAAGCAATGGCGCGACCGACGGCAGCGCCTGCGGCATGTTGTAGACAAAAATCAGCAGCACCAGCAGCGGCATACTGCGAAAGAGCCAGATATAAAGCCGGGCAGGTGCGCTTAGCCAGGCTCGCGGCGATTGTTTAGCCAGCGCCAGAATAAACCCCAGCACAATACTGCAGCCCCAGGTCAGCAGACTTAATTTAATGACGGTCCAGGTGGCCTGCCAAAAATCGACATCGCTAAGCAGGCTTAACATGTAGTTCCAGTTAAACGTCATAGGCTATTTACTCGCCATAATTAACAGAAATGGAAGCGACGTAATGGTGCATTAATCAGACGTCGCCGATATTCATCGTGCAATAACACTATGCTGGCAGGAGGTTGAACGAGGCAATTAGTAAATTTTTGGTCTTTAAGTTTAAAAAAACTATGCAACGGTATTAACGTTATGGAATGTAAAGTGATTATTACGATACTGAACTGAAACAATTAAAAAACAATTATTGAAAATGAATAACGCTATTTAAGGCGGGGAAGGTTATTTGCACGTTATAGGGGCAGGCATTGCGTGATAATAGTGCAGCATGGTTCGCTGTGGTGCAATAAGTCATTTGTGATGTTAAAAAAATAACCACAGATAAATATCAGAACTCCGTATCAGGGATAAATACCCCTTTTTGGTTAAGTGGCACGCCGATTGCAAAGTCATAGCAGGAAACTATTCCCGACAGACGATGAACAATATTTTATCAATGGTGACGCGATGAACCGATTTACACTCAAACAACTGAAGTATTTTGTGACGGTGGTGGAGACGGAAAGTATCGCCGAAGCCTCTCGTCAACTGCATATTGCACAGCCGTCAATTTCGATTGCGATAAAAAACCTGGAAAGCGCCTTCGACCAACAGTTGTTTATTCGCCACCATGCGCAAGGGGTGTCGCTCACCTCCAGCGGCCGCCGTATCTACGATAAAGCCAAAGACCTGCTGCGCCTGTCGTGGGAGTTTGAGCAGAATTCCCGGGCCGATAAAGAGCTGGTTTCCGGCATGATATCAGTGGGTTGTTTTGAGTCTGTAGCCCCGCTATATATGCCAAAACTGGTGGCTGGGTTTAAAAAACTGTACCCGGAAATAACCCTGCATTTATACGACGGCGAGCAGCATGAATTAATGCACGGCCTGCATCGCGGGCGCTTTGATTTAGCGCTGGTTTACGATCTCGAACTGGGGCATTCGATTAACAAAGAGCGCCTGAACGCGCCGCATAAACCCTATGCGCTATTGCCGGCCTCGCATCCGTTAGCGCAAAAATCGGCGGTGACGTTACAGGAATTAAGTCGTGAGCCAATGATCCTGCTGGATGCTGTCCCGAGTAAAAACTATTTTATCTCGATATTTAAAGAAAAAGGCTATCACCCGGAAGTGGCCTACAGTTCGCCGTCTATTGAAATGGTACGCTGTATGGTGGGGCAAGGATTAGGCTTTTCGGTACTGGTTACGCGTCCGTATTGCGATATGACCTACGATGGTGAAAGAGTGGTGCAGCGAGATATTGTCGATGAAATGCCCGCCTCAACATTAATTATGGCGCATCTGGCAAATAATGAACCAACTCGACCCACGCAGCTGTTTATGGATTACTGTCGCAGTATTGAATTAACCCCTTCTCGTGCTTGAAATAATGCCTGCATAATCTGCAGGCTTATTTTTAGTTTTTCCCTTAGCCTCATAAAATTCTATTCAGACGATCGTTTTATAATATTTTACGATTTCCTCACAGTTACATAACCTGAGTTCTGTCAATGCCGTCGACATCGTCGGCAACCGTGCTTGAAGGACAGAAAAATGACAGAACACATTACCGTAATCGATACCCTGGTCGTTGGCGCGGGGCAGGCGGGCGTCGCCATGAGCGAACATCTGACGACGCTTGATATTCCCCATCTGGTGCTGGAAAAACAGGGCATCGCCCAGGCGTGGCGCACGGGGCGCTGGGATTCGCTGGTCGCCAACGGCCCGGCCTGGCACGACCGCTTTCCCGGTATGATGTTCCCGGACTGCGACGCCGACGGCTTTGTCGCCAAAGAGCAGATTGCAGACTATTTCGCGGCCTACGCCCGCAGCTTTAACGCGCCGATCCGCACCGGCGTCGAGGTCTACAGCGCCGAACGTCTGAAGGGTCGACCGGGTTTCCGCGTAGAAACGTCTCAGGGGGTGATTGAAGCCCAGCGTATCGTCGCCGCCACCGGGCCGTTCCAGCGCCCGACAATCCCGGCGATTGCCCCGGTGACTGATGCCATCGATCAAATCCACTCCGCGCAGTATTACAACCCGCAGCAGCTTGCCGAGGGCGGCGTGCTGGTGGTTGGCGCAGGCTCTTCCGGCGTACAAATTGCCGATGAATTACAGCGCGCAGGTCGTAACGTGTGGCTCTCCGTCGGCGCGCACGACCGCCCACCGCGCCGCTATCGTGAGCGTGATTTCTGCTGGTGGCTTGGGGTGCTTGGGCTGTGGGATGCGGCGGCAAACCAGCCGGGTAAAGAGCACGTCACCATTGCGGTGAGCGGCGCGCGCGGTGGCCATACCGTGGATTTCCGTCAACTGGCTCATCAGGGCGTCACGCTGGTCGGGCAAACCCAATCGTTTGACGGCGCAACCACCACTTTCCAAAACGATCTGGCCGACAACATTCAGCGCGGCGACGACTCCTATCTGGCGCTGCTTGACGCGGCGGACGCTTATGTTGCCCGCAACGGTCTCTCTCTCCCTGAAGAACCTGCGGCTCGCGAGTTCCTGCCGGACCCGGCGTGCGTGACCGAACCGCTGTTAAGTCTTGATCTGATACAGGCCGGGATCACCACCATCATCTGGGCCACCGGCTACACCACCGATTACCGCTGGCTGAAGGTCAACGCCTTTAACGACGCGCAGCGCCCACAGCATCATCGCGGTGTCTCTAACGAGCCGGGCGTCTATTTTCTGGGCCTGCCGTGGCTATCGCGCCGCGGATCGACCTTTATCTGGGGCGTATGGCACGACGCGAAATACATCGCTGACCAGATTGCCATCCAGCGTCAGTATCAGCACTACCAGCCATCCTGAAAACCCGTGAATTGAGGAATGTAACGATGCCAACCCATACCCGTATCCGCATGTTTAACACCAAAGAGACCTACCCAAATCAGTCACTGAACAATGATTTATGCCAGGCGGTACGTGCGGGCAACACCGTGTATGTGCGCGGGCAGGTCGGTACCGATTTTGACGGCAATCTGATTGGCCTTGGCGACCCGCGCGCGCAGGCCGAGCAGGCGATGAAGAACGTGGCGCAGTTGCTCAAAGAAGCGGGCAGTGACCTGACGCATATCGTGAAAACCACCACCTATCTTATCGACCCGCGCTACCGCGAGCCGGTGTATCAGGAAGTGGGCAAGTGGCTGAAAGGCGTTTTCCCTATCTCGACCGGCGTGGTGGTCTCGGCGCTGGCGCAGCCACAGTGGCTGATGGAGATTGACGTGACGGCGGTGATCCCCGACGACTGGAACAGTGAGGTGGCGTAATGACGATTTCGATTGCTGCGCTGTGCCCGGAATCCGGACAGTTAGGTATTGCGATTAGCTCCTCGAGCATTGCCGTAGGCGCACGTTGCCCGTGGCTGCTGGCCGGTGTGGGGGCGGTTTCCAGCCAGAACATCACGCTGCCGTCGCTGGGGCCGCATATTCTCGGCGGACTGGAGGCGGGCAAGTCGGTCGAACAGGCGCTCAACCGCGCGCTGGCGGAGGATCGCTTCAGTGAATACCGCCAGGTAACGGTGATTGATGCCAGCGGTGAGATTGCCACTTTTAGCGGCGAACACACATTGGGGATTGGTGAAACGCTGGCCGGTGAGAACTGCGTGGCAGCGGGGAATATGCTGGCCGATCATGGCGTAATTGCCGCTATGGTTGAGGCCTTTGAAAACGCCACCGGGGAACTGGCGAGCCGACTGATTGCCGGGCTGCGTGCAGGTATCGCCGCAGGCGGTGAGGCCGGGCCGGTGCACTCTGCGGCGGTTAAAGTGGTGGAAGACTACGCGTGGCCGGTGGTCGACCTGCGTGTCGACTGGGCTGACGACGATCCGATCGCCGAACTGGAGCAGCTGTGGCTGGCCTATGAGCCGCAGATGGAAGCCTATATTACCCGTGCGCTGGACCCGCGCGATGCCCCGTCTTACGGCGTACCGGGCGATGAATAATACCGCGCGCGATATTCTCGCCGTACTGTTGGCCTTTGATACCACCAGTCGCGAGTCCAATCTGGCGTTGATTGACTGGATTGCCGATTTTCTGGCCGCGCGCGGCATTGTATCCCAGCGTTTTTATAATGAAGACGGGGAAAAAGCCAACCTCTACGCCCGCCTGGGCCCATCCGGGCCGGGTGGGGTGATGCTCTCCGGTCATACCGATGTGGTGCCAGTAGACGGGCAGAACTGGAACGTGCCGCCGTTTGCCTTAACCGAGCGAGATGGGCGCTACTACGGGCGCGGCAGCGCCGACATGAAAGGCTTTATTGCCTGCGTGCTGGCGTCGGTTGAGTCGTTCTGCGAAACGCCGCTGCGCATGCCACTGCATCTGGCGTTCTCTTACGACGAAGAGGTGGGCTGCCTCGGCGTGCGCAGCCTGGTGGCGTATCTCGAAGCCTCACCGGAAAAACCGGCGCTGTGCCTGGTTGGCGAACCGACGGAGATGCAGCCGGTCTACGGCCACAAAGGCAAACTGGCGATGCGCTGCTGCGTGGAGGGGCAGGCCTGCCATTCCGCCTATGCGCCGCAGGGCGTTAACGCCATCAACTATGCGGCGAAGCTGATTAACCGACTGGATGTGCTGGGTGAGACGCTGGCACACCATGAAGACCCACGCTTTTCACCTGCGTTCAGCACGCTACAGGTGGGGACGATTCACGGCGGCGCGGCGCTGAACATTGTGCCGCAGTCCTGCTGGTTTGATTTTGAGATTCGCTATCTGCCCGGCGTGAATCCCGAAACGGTCACTGCGTCGCTGGCGGAATATGCACAGCAGTTGCTGCCGCAGATGCGCGGGGTAGCGGAAAGCAGCGATATTCAGTTTCAGCCGTTAAGCCATTATCCTGGCCTGCTCAGCGACCCGCAGTCAGACTTCGCCCGCGGGCTGGCCCAGTGGTGCGGCAGCGATAATTTCTCGACCGTGGCGTTTGGCACCGAAGGCGGATTATTTGATGAGGTGGGCGTCGCCACGCTGATTTGCGGGCCGGGCAGTATGGCGCAAGGTCACAAGCCTGATGAGTACATCAGCATTGCGCAGATAGAACGCTGCATGCAGATGCTGGAGAACCTGTGCGCCTGGATGCGCGACTAACCGTAGTTTCCTCAACCGAACGCTCAACACAGGATCCTAAGCGATGCAAAATGAACGCGCTGCACGTATTGATCAACACACTATCGACCGCTGGCAGGCCGATGGCGTGGTGTTATTGAAAGGCGTATTTACGCCGTGGATTGAACGACTCTCCAGCGGCGTGGCGGCGCTGATGGCCAACCCCAGCGAATATGGCCATGCGCGCACGGTGATCCCGAAAGACGGGTCTGCACCATTTTTTCAGGACTACTGTAACTGGTCGCGAATCCCGGAGTTTGAGGATTTTGTCTTTGAGTCGGCGGCGGCAGAGATTGCCGCTACGCTGATGCAGTCGCAGACGGCGAAGTTTTTTCATGAACACACGCTGGTGAAGCAGCCGGGTGGTAGCACGGTGACGCCATGGCACCACGATCAGCCTTATTACTGCGTGTCTGGGCGGCAGAATGTCAGTTTCTGGATCCCGCTGGATCCGGTCGCACAGGAGACGTCGCTGCGTTGCATTCGCGGCTCGCACCTATGGGAGGCAGAGTTTAGCCCAACCCGCTTCAACGGTACCAAACTTTACGACCACGCGCGCTTTCGTTCACTGCCAGATATCGACGCGCACGAAACGGATTACGATATTGTCAGTTGGGATCTGGAGCCAGGGGATGCCGTGGCGTTTCATTTTCGCACCGTTCATGGCGCGCGAGGAAATCATACCCCACGTTCACGACGCGTTTTTTCCGCCCGTTGGGTGGGTGATGACGCCACCTTTGCCGACCGCGGTGGCGTGACCTCGCCACCGTTTCCTGAACTGACGCTGCGCGACGGTGAACCACTCGACTCTCCGCTGTTTCCGCAGGTTTGGCCGAGAGGCTAGCCGTTGATGCCGGGAGGCGACCAGTCCTGAACGTCTGTGCGTTGCTGTAATCCCGGCGTCGCGTTGCTCGGCCGGGCTACGCCTATATGTGATAGCGGCAAACATTTTCCCTACTTCGCCCGGGCTACCGATCCCGTAGCCCGGCCAAGCGCAGCGCCGCCGGGAACGGCTCCGAGCTCGACCGGACTACGATCGTTGTCAGAATTTCCCGCCCGTTTTACTCCGCTTAATCGCTGGAATATCCC
This sequence comes from Kluyvera sp. EC_51, assembly GCF_019584505.1. Classification (NCBI taxonomy): domain Bacteria; kingdom Pseudomonadati; phylum Pseudomonadota; class Gammaproteobacteria; order Enterobacterales; family Enterobacteriaceae; genus Kluyvera; species Kluyvera sp. EC_51. The sequence goes on from NZ_VDAG01000075.1 coordinate 79,752, forward strand.
CGCTATCGTTCAACGCGCCAGGAAAGGTTTTCAGCCATGCTTTCACTTTGCGTTGGTTGATATTCGCGACGCTCATACCTTCAATACAGCCCCACAGCTCGCGGGTATTCTGCGGGGTAATCACAATACAATCTTTCATCACGCGGACTTTAACGGGCATGCCGTCGATAAACCCGGCCTGAGAGAGCCAATCTCCGCCCAGGTGAACGGCGCGGCCTTCCACGAAGGAGTAAAACTCGCAGTGGGTGAAATCGGGTACGGTAGTTGAGGTGAGGGGTGTTGCCATGGGGGCAGCCTCCGATGAGTGATAGTTATAACCACCACCGGAGAGGCTAATCTCGCGGGTGGCGGAACCGAACGGAGTTAGCCTTACCGGCCTCATCGACACCGGCGCATCTTACGATGCCCCCGTTCGGCCCACCATTGAGGTGTAGCTGTACGCACGACACAAAAAAAACGCTAACGCGCATGTGTCGCCGATGAAGTTAGGTCAGGAGGCTAATCCCGGTACCTGATTTTGCAGGTACAACAATAGGGTACAGCGGTTAGTGGGGTTGGGCAAGAGTGGGGGCTGGAAGGAGGATCGCAGAAATGAAAATTGGTAATGGTGCCGTAGGAGGATTGGGGGATGATGATTATCGGTGAAGGTCTGCTTTGAGCGAGGAGCGGAAGTTGGCATTTGTCATAACCGCATGGATGTAGGACTAACATTGACATGTAATAATCAACCGGGATCAGGTCAGCGGCCAGCTAAAGTAGGAAGGCCAAAAAACGACATTAACGTACAATAATTTTCGATATCCAAACTGAGCCCTGTCTGAAACAGTTCAGCTTGGTAAAAGGATTAGGCTGTAATCTTGAGCGCAATTAAGTCTTGTGGACATTAGCTAAAATTCGATGAAATACATCTTGTATTTTTTATTTATAGATAAATTTGAGGGCTTTTGACATTACACTTCTTAGCATAATGGTAAAGGGTAATGATGCTCACTTTGGATGGGTTTGCTTCTATACTACATAGGTATTTGTAAGACACCCCCATTTTGTTGGCGAGTTGTTGTCGAGTCAGGCCAGCGATACTGCGCCATTTCATCAGTGTTTTCTGGAGAGTTTCCTTTAAAACTTCATTTTCAAATCCGCTTTTTACCGCTGTTACAGTAAGTGCCTTTTTTCTGAAATTTTTCCAGCATTCATGGTTAGCTGGTTTTGATAAGGCCAGTCGGTCTGCCAAAAATGCTAAGGCGTCATTCTGGTTGAAACGCTTCTTTTTCTTCATTGCTACGCCTAGAATTACCTCACCTTCAACGGTTCTGCGAATGAAAATAACTCTTTGGATGCCAGCTCCTTCTGTTTGAATCCCTGTTAAATTATCATCCACCCTTACCAGGGTAGAGAAACCATCGCCGAGCAGGAACCTGTCGATAGCATGTATCACCTTCGCCTTAGAGTGGGTCGGGAGAGCTAAAAACTCAGCCTGTGCTGTTCCAGTTATTTTCATATTCCTGGGGCTCCGATGTTGATTAGTTGCATTTTTTGTTCAGACCATAATTAGCCTTTTCAGACCTGATGAACACGAATGTCCAGGCCTTTGAATGCATTCACATATTCTTTTACTGTATTTTCCTCTGTCACAATGACATCGATATCGGTACTTTTTGCCACAACATATCTTGCAACACCGGGCATTTTCTCTGCCGTTAGAGCAACAATATTTTCGCTGCTTTGTTGTATGACGGCTTTTTTGAATTCACAGTCAGCATAGTCGTAACCCGTTAATCCTGATTCCGGAGCCATCGCACATCCACCAATAAATGCCTGATCAAAATTTATTCCCTGGATCTGAGCTAAGGCAGTGGAACCGATACAACCGTTCACACCCTTTTGAATCTGCCCGCCAAGTATGATCACTTCGCATAATGGTTTATTCAGAAGCACAGTCGCTATTTCAGGCGAATTCGTCACCACGGTTAAGCCAATGTCTTCAGAAACAGCCTCTGCCATGGCCAGATTAGTTGTTCCTGAATCAATGAAAATGCAGGTATCTGGCTTAACCAGTTGTGCACATTTATGCGCGATTTTGCTCTTTGATGAGGTGTTCAGCGATTTTCTGACGGTAAAATCACTCACTTCAGGGATGATGATTACCGCCCCACCATAGACCTTTTTGCAAAATCCATCTTTGCTAAGTTCATGTAAATCACGGCGAATTGTGTGTTCAGATACATTGAGGGTACTGGCTAATTCGGCGACAAACACTCTGCCTGTCTCACGAAGAGATTCTTTTATGTACTCTTGTCGTTGGTCGGGGAAAGCTGCATAATCGAGCATGTGTTTTACCTGAAGTTATCTAAATGAAGCATCAGAGAGCATGATCGTGCATTCATGATCCTCATGTCAACTCTCTGTATACAAAGATGAGGCCTTAAAGTGTTAGCAATTCCTGATGTGAGTTTTCTGAACCAACTCGCTGCGTTATCTGAAGATCTCATTCTGAAGGAGCACGCAGCGGCCGTAAATCAACTGGGAGGGAGGGATATTACTAATCACGAACTCCATTATGGCTGCAGTGGCAAAATCCAGGGCATTTTAAAGGACTATATTTCGACGGCATTCCCTAGACACACCGTGTTTGGCAGCAGTCGGGATGAGTCATGTGATGAATTTGTATGGTCTGTTGATGTTTTTAATATGGAAAGGCTGAACGACCGTGGCATTCCTGCGAGAGGTGCCACCGCCGGATTATCTCACCGGGGAAAAATCATGGCTGGCATGGTCGTCAGCCCCTTCACACGGGAACGTTTCTGGGCGGAGGGCGCCGAAGCCATGGCCTGTAGTCCTTTCGGTGAATTTCGACTTAATACCAGAAGAAATATCCAGTTGCATCAGTCGATTATGCACGTCAGTGAAGGCGACTATTTCGAAGATGCCACCCGGAAAGGTATTCAAAGCCTGTCGTCCCGAGTGCTGATGTCAAGATGGGGCGATCCGTGCCACGCCATGACCATGCTGGCTGCCGGTTATATCGATTTGTGCGTCATTCATCCCGATAAGATGAGTGCGTTCTCACCCCTGATCCTGCTGGTAAAAAATGCTGGCGGATGTGTGACAGAGCTATCCGGGCCGCATTCCGGCTATCTGGCCAGCTCCGGGCCAGTTCTGCATGCTGAAGTCCTCAGAGTACTTAATTCATCTAAATAAAGGTCATTCATGTCCATTTCATTACTGGAACGCTATCAGCGCTTAGGTACAAAACTCATTTTGTTTATCACGGGATTTAGCTCGTCTTCGTGGGCCGTGGTGGTGCCTTATGCCAGGGCCAATACTGGTGTAAACGAAGCTACGTTGGGTACCCTTCTACTTTGTCTCGGTGGTGGCGCATTGTTGGCCATGCCACTTACTGGATATCTGACGGCAAAATACAACTGCAAAAAGGTTATCCGGGCTTCCGTCTGGAGTATTATTTTCTCACTTCCTTTACTCTCATTGATCACCTCACCGCTGCTGCTGGCGGTAGCGCTGCTGATATTTGGGACCGGAATCGGTATTACTGCCGGGGCCATCAATATCCAGTCTGTCATCGTGGAAAAAAATGCCGGTAAACCGCTTATGTCTGGCTTTCACAGCATGTACAGCTGCGGAGGGATCGCCGGTGCCGGGCTTATGACCATACTCCTGTCTGTGGGTATATCGATTTCTGTTGCGACGGCGTTTGTCTCGGTAGTGGTGATTGCGCTGCTTATTATCAGTCAAAAGGGGCTCCTGACTGAATCCAGCCATGTGGAAGGACCCACTTTTGCGAAGCCAAAAGGGATTGTCCTGTGGATGGGGATTATTTGCTTCAGTGTCTTTCTTGCAGAAGGCACGGTTCTTGACTGGAGCGCCGTTTTCCTGACGGAAATCAGGGACGTGGCTGAATCTAACGGTGGGCTAGGTTTCGCGACATTTGCGCTGGCAATGACTTTTGCCAGACTGATTGGGGACCGCATCATTACAGGGCTGGGCGCTATACCGGTTGTGATTGCCGGGGCTCTCATCGCTGCCGCCGGGTTTGCGCTGGTGCTATTCATCCCCGACTGGAAAATATCCCTGGCCGGATATGCGTTAGTGGGCCTGGGTTGCGCAAATATTGTTCCTGTCATGTTCTCCGCAGCAGGTCGACAGGCTGTCATGCCTGCAGCAGTGGCAATTCCAGCTGTGACAACGATGGGTTACCTTGGCGTTCTGGCAGGGCCTGCCATCGTCGGGTATGTTGCCCACTTCAGCACATTACCCGCAGCGTTCATCTGTATTAGCGTGCTGATGATCCTGGTCGCCCTGATGACCCTGAAAACGAGAAGCGTGATGGTCGGGAGAGTCTGCTCGGCTGAATCAGGGGTCTGAATTCCGGTGCACATACCGGCTGATAGGGTATCGGCGCCGGTATGTGGTTTTGCTGATTATTCATATGCAGAAGGTGTGACCATTCCACTATATCCGAAGGGCGCACTGAAAATAGTTCAGGATGATAGCTATGGTTAAGATGACTGATGTCGCCCGTCACGCGGGCGTCTCTATCGCGACAGTATCAAGGGTGTTATCGGGAGCAAACGCTGTGTCCCCGGACACGCATAAAAGAGTCATGGATGTTATCGCTGAAACAGGTTACGCCATTAACCAGACTGCACAGAGTTTATCGACTCAGTCTGCGGAAAATATTGGTTTGCTGGTCAGTGAGGCTGTATATAAAACACGGTATTTTCCTGAGCTCATCCGGCTCACCGCGCATTTTGCGCAGGAGCATAACAAGAAACTTATTATAACGGATGCCAGGGCTGATGCTGAGGATGAACGGCAGGGCATCGCCCGTCTGGAGAATCAGCAGTGTGCAGTGATATTGATCATGAGTGTATCGATGGGTAGCGCAGAGTTGGGGCGAATAATTGAGCGCTCTGCAGCAGATATCATTCTTATTAATAAACGGTTAATACAAAATCCGCGCCATGCTATCTGGGTGGATTATCAACCATGTATTCTCAGATTGGTGGAGATGTTAACCCGCTATGAGCGTGATGATATCGCCATACTCGGTGATTTCTCGCCGGGAACGCCTGACTGCGAGATTATTGAACAATTCAGGTGTGCTGCCAGGAAGCTCAAACTGCCTCGTTCGAAATATCATCTGGTTCCCTGCGCAAGGAATTTTCAGGCGGGGCGCATGGCCATGTCTGGCCTCCTGTCGGGCAAAAAGTCCGTATCTGCTGTCATTACCTGCAATACTGAAATCTATAATGGCGTATCACAGGCCCTGTCCGAACAGCAGATACCTGTTTCCCCTTTACTGATTACGTTTGATGAAATTTACGATCCGGTACTTGAGCATCAGGATGTTAATGTTGTCGTCATAAATTATCCGGAACTTATCAGGGAAGCACTACATAAAGCAGCAGCGCTGTTTCACAATGCACCCGGCACTGACGCAAAGGTATTCAGGGGAAATCTTATCCTGAGAACGTTCTGACGATACGCCTCCTATGGAAGGGAGGCGTACTGTACACCAGGTTCGCGGCGCCGGAACCGTTTATAGAGACAGAACAGAGCCATCAGTCAGAGCAAGCAGCTTCGCTGCTACGGCTGTACCATCATGTTTTCCCCGTTCCCACACATCTTCAAACTCATCCAGCACAACACGATATTCCTCGCATTCACTGACCTCATCACTCAGATAAGCAAATCCGTTAACGTATTTATCTATAGCGAGAAATCGACGGTTGCCAAAGAGATACAGAACTGGCAAAGCTACATTACTGCTCTGGGTTTTCCATTCCCGTTCAAAACGTTCTGACACTTCTCTTAACCCAAGACCCAGGCTCTCCTTGCACTGAAGGATATTACTGATAAACACAACCGGACATCCTGACTGCGATACAGCCGATGTGATCCCTTCGACCTGAAGATGAGGAAGAATGCTGGTATAGAAACTTCCCGGACCAAATACAATGAGATCAGCATCCCTGATTGCTTCCAGTACCACCGGGTTGGCGCCAGGAGCATGACCGTCAGACGTGCGTAATTCAATATTTTTGATGCCCGTTGAAGCATCCGATTCGGCCATCTTGGTTATCTGGTCCTGAGGCGAAACAATTTTTCCGTCATTCAGCGTTGCCGACAGAATGAGATCGTTACAGAGCGATGAAGGCCAGACGTTACCTGAAATACCGCAAAGCTTTCTGAACACAAAAATGGCAGTATTGATATCTCTGTTATGCGCAAGATAGGCACCGGAAAGAATAAAATTCCCGATACTGCCATTTCGGTAATCAAAGGTATTCCCGGCTTCTGCTGCAAAGGTTTTCAGGTAATTTACGATAGCCCCCCGGAGACCGGGCTCCAGCCTTTCAAGTAGAGGGTGATATCCCTCCAGGTAGGCTGTAAATTCCGTTCTCGCATCCTGAGACTGCAGATCGGAGGATAAACGTGTGTTACAAATGCGCACGACGTCACCTGACCGTTTTTCCCCATGGGCCATCGTCATCAGGGCCTGACGAATATCTCCAACAGAAAGCATATCGAGACTCAGTCTGATTGTTCTCGAGCTCCCGCCACTGTCCCAGGCAGGCACTATGCGGGTCAGAGAGACATCCTCCCGGCACAAAGCATTATTCAGTGAGCGACAGGCACTCCCTCCTGAAAACAGAACCACTCGTTTCATTACGTGCTTCCTCATTACCAACTATTGGCCCGATCCTTTTGTCTCAGGAGGGGGAACATGATGTTACTCACTAGCTCGATTGTGCTCGATTAAGTGGTTTTAATCTTTACTTGATGCTCGATTATGATACTTTGTGAGAGAAACAACAAGAACTGGCCATGTTTTTCATATGAATAGCTTGTTCACGAAGTACCGATGACCGAATACACGTTGAATACGCAGGAGACTGGATTAATGAACGAAAAATTGCCCCCCTGTGCTGACGTCGGGGTGGAGCGTATCTGTCTTAAAGATGGGGATTATTTCTTCCCTGCAGAGCCAGCTATAAAAGCAGATTCCCTGCGGACAAAATCGCTTCTTCATCGTTTTAACCATACTGACCCCGCTGAAACTGGCGCCCGCCTGCGATTGATGAAAGAACTGTTGCCTGAATGTGGAGAAGGTGTATCTGTCACCACTCCTTTTCATTGCAGCAGAGGGTATAACATCCGGGCAGGGAAGAATTTCTACTGTAATGTAGACTGCGTCATCCTGGATCTCACAGACGTTACTATCGGGGATGATGTTCAACTGGGTCCTCAGGTGAACATTTATACCGTCAGTCATCCCATCAACCCCGGACACCGGAGTACAGGGATAGAGTATGTCCAGCCGGTCACCATAGGCGACCGAGTCTGGATTGGAGGTAAATCGGTTGTTCTTCCAGGCGTAAAGATCGGCAATGATGTTGTCATCGCCGCCGGGAGTGTGGTGACCCGCGATATTCCGGACAGAGTTATAGCCGGTGGAGTGCCCGCAAGAGTGTTAAAACATATTCAGTAAAGGAGAGTAACTAAAATGAATGGTTCACATACTGGAAAAATTATTCTCGATGAATCCACAATCGCGAAAGGTGTCAATCTTGTTGCGGACAGGCTTAATGCTGATTTCAGCGATGCTGTGATTATTACCGTCGTACCCGGCGGGATATTTTTTACTGCTGACTTAACGAGAAAACTGAACTTTGATGTTGAAATGGATTATATTTCCTGTCCACACACACCCGGTGAACGTAATAACGTGTCAGAAATTGTCTTCCACAACAACATTGGAATTGAGGGACGACATGTCATTGTTATCGACGACGCGATCGAATCAGGGGGGACAATGAGACGTCTTGTGGAGCATCTTAACGAAAAATATCATCCACAGTCAGTCTCGGTTGCCGTCCTTTTTGTTAAACCCGGACGTGTATCCATTCCTGCACGGTGTTATTACGCATATGAGATGGAGAATGATGATCTACTCATAGGATATGGCATGCCCTGGCAGAACAAGTTCCGCAATCTGCCCTGTGTGTCTACGTTGATCAAAGACAGCTAAGCTTGCGTTGGAGCGACGTCCGCTTATGGCACAAAGCAGCCCCACAAAATCCATTCAAAATTTCCTTCACAAAAAAGAATCCGGCCCAGTTCCCCCTGGGCTACTCCTCATCAATCCAAAACCGTTCGCTTCCCCTCAATCACCATCCCTTTCATCACCTCAAAATGCCGCCGTACAACGTGTTGACGGCGGCGTAGTTGAAATAGCGGGCGTCGCTTCGCTCAACCCAGCTACTTACAACCGTTATTCCCTAATAATCTCCCCAACATCAACCCGGTTCCCATCCGGGTCAGCGAACACAAAGGCGCGAATACCGTACTCTTTATCCTGAATCCCTTTGACGATCCTAGCTCCTAGCGTCTGACAACGAGCGAATAGGGCGTTAGCATCATCAACAAGCAGATGAGCGATAGGAAAATTTGCCGCTTTATGCTGTGGCTGGAGCGTCAAATGCAGCTCCGCTTCATCACGCTTCAATATCACAAACCCCACCGGATCGCCGTTTTCAAAAACGACGTCAAAATTAAGCCCGTCCACGTAGAACGCTTTGGCAAGCGGGATATCTTTAACGGGGAGCACGGCCGCGATACGGCCAAATCTGACATGCTGCTGCATGACTAACCTCGTGGGTATAAGCAAGGGGTCCATAGCTCAGGGCGGTGCCGTTGCTATGCGGCTGGGCGGTGCCAGATTGAGGATGACAATAGCGTATTTTAGAACGGTGGGAAAACAAAAGTTTAACGGGTTGACATTGGGGGCGATCCCGGCGGCGCTGCGCTTGGCCGGGCTACGAGTTGAGCGTAACCCGGACCCCGCTTCGAGCATAAAAAACGGCCTCATCGCTGAGGCCGTCTTTACATCACAACTTACTTCTTCTTCTCGCCCAGCGTCGGGGTCTCGTCAAAGAAGTTCCACGGTTTCAGCAGCGCGTGGGCCCACTCGGTTGGCATAATCGGCCACTCTTCGGCGCGCGCCACGTGGGTGGTGCCGGTGGTGATCCACACCACGTCATCGTGGTTAGTCAGCGACTCGTCATCCTTCGCGTACTGGCCGAGGCCGGTATCGTGAACGGAACGGTTCGGGTATTTCCCTTCCGGATAGCGCTCTTCCTGATGATAACGGGTCACCCACAGCTGCTTATCCATAAAGCTCAGGCGGTGGTAAATCCACTCGTCCGGGGCAAACTTCGCGCCGGTTGCCGCTGGGTGCGTGCCGCCAGCGTAAGGGATAATCTGGTACGACACCGGGTTACCCATACGGTTTTCTTTGGTGGTGTTGCTCAACAGACGAATCGTACCCGGGTCAAATTTCTGTGCCGCTTTCTGCTCGCTGTCGATGGTGTACTGGTTCACCTGCATGGTACTGGTACGTGGGCCGCCCGCGGTGTTCGGCTTCACTTCCGGGTCCATTGCCACCAGGCTGTTATTTTCGCCGTCCACGTCGAGGTCGAGGCGGAAGTTGTAAATATGCTGGTGGGTGGTGCCGACGATATTATGGTCGATCAGCGTGCCGTAACGGGTATCGTCTTTGGCGCTTGGGTCGTGCATGGTCTTCGCCTTCACGCCTTTAACCGCTTCAATACCGGTCGCCCCGGCATCGATGCCGATGGTACCGTTTTCGTGGAATACCCAGTCGAAGATGTAGTCGTAGTTGCCCACGGTACTGATCCAACGAACCACCAGTTCACGACGCTCGGTGCTGACGTTCGGCTGGCCCATCTCCTGGTGCTTATATTCCGGCCCGGCGTAGCGTTCGAATACCGCCACGGCGCGAGGAATAGTGGTTGGCGTGCCGGTGTAGTCGGCAATGGTCTCATCCAGCAGCACGGCGTTGTTCGGCGCGTCTTTGCCGCGCGCGATTGGCGAGGTCAGGGTGCCCATGCCGTAGTCGCCGGAGTCCAGATATGCTTTGAAGTACCAGCCCACGTCCGGGTCGCCGTAAGGCACGATCATCCCGCCGAGCGATCCTTCATACATCACCTGGCGCTTGGTGCCGTTGTCGTTATAGGTCACGGTGGAGAGAATTGGACCCACGCGGGAGTTCAGGCGCAGGTGGAAGTCCCAGTTCTGCCAGTGGATCATATCGCCGGTGATGGTGTAGTTTTTGCCCTCCGGCTCGATGATATCCAGCGGTTTCACCGATTTAGCCACGCGGTCACGGCCATCAAACGGACGGGATTCCATCGGTACCGGGATCACCGGGCCTTCTTCAATCTTGATGATTTTTTTCTGCTCAAGGTCAACCACCGCCACCAGATTTTCGATCGGGTGCGCCCAGTAGTTGCCGTCGCCGGTATCCAGATAGCTCACCACTTTCAGCAGGCGCGCGTCCTGCTTGAGGCCGTCTTTGCCGTCGAAGTAGCCGACGGTGAGCGGGGTGGTGATCACTTTGGTGGTGTCTTTGATGCCGTGTTTTTTCAGCACGTCAGCAAATTCGGTGCTGGCGTTAATGATGTTCTGCACGCTGACAAAGTCGTCAATCAGCACCATGCCGTGCGCGTCTTTAATTGGTTTCCAGGAAAGGACTTTTTTATTCTGCAGGTCAACCACGGCTTCAATCACGTGTTTGCCATCCAGCATCACTACGTCGGCGGTGCGCGGGGCGTTAACCGGGGTACCTTTTAAGGCGAATGCCCACACCGCCTGTTTGTCAGGCTCGTGGAGGGAAATTTCGGTAAAACGGGTGTTTGGCTGGAATTCGGGTGCCGCTTTCACAATGGTGACCGCTTCGCTGATTTCAGCGGAAGAGAGCGAGTTCAGCGGGTGTGGCACTTTCTCAACCTGGAAGGTTTGGTCGAGGCCAGACTGGAAAACGTCGTTGATAAAGGTATCGGACACCCACGCTTTACCGTCCTTCATCACCACCGGCACCTGCAGGTTCAGGGTTTTGCCGTTGACGATGGCGGTTTTCGCGCCCGGTTTTACCTTCACGAACGCCCCGTCTTTAATCAGCGTGTACATCTGTGCGTAGTCATCCCACTGAACGTCAGCGCCGAAATCCTGCAGAGTTTTGTCCATCGGAACCATATGCGCTTCGCCGCCGTGGGCGAAGGCCGGAGCTTGCCAGGCGCAGAACAGGGCGACGGCCAGCGCCAGCGCTGTTTTACGGTTTGAACGAATCGAGCCTTTTGACATTGTGACCTCATTTTATCGTTATGTTGTGCCTTGCCGCTGCTACTTCGGCTTCAGTCTCTTAAGCTAACAGCGGAACGTCACGAAGCGTTTGCTTGCGCTTGCCAGGTTGTTTGTCAGTTTTGCCAGTTACAAAAAATGCCTCCGCAGAGGCATTGGGTTTTCATGTGGGGCATTCCCGGCGTCGGCTGCGCCTCGGCCGGGCTACAACATCGAGACCTTACGCCGGGAAATCCCCGTGCTGACGCGCAACCAGCGTCAGAATCGAGTACAGCGCTACCGCCTGCTGATGCTGATTGAAAATCTCCACCGACCATTCCACCACGCCGGTGGCTTTCTCTTCGGCATTGCGCTGGCGCTTGACGGTTTTACGCTTGCAGGTCAGGCGCACCTGAATGGTGTCGCCCGGCTTAACCGGCTCGATAAAGCGCAGGTTTTCCATACCGTAGTTGGCGATAACCGGGCCGACGCCCGCGTCAACAAACAGACCGGCTGCAGCTGAAATCAGGAAGTAACCGTGCACCACGCGCTCGCCGAAAATGGAATCGGCTGCGGCAATCTTGTCCATATGGGCATAGAAGTGGTCGCCGCTGAGGCAGGCAAAGTTGACGATGTCCGCTTCGGTCAGGGTACGGCGTGGCGTCAGCAGGCTATCGCCCGGCTGGATCTCCTCGAAGTACTTACGGAACGGGTGAATACGGTCTTCCACCACCTGCGCGCCGCGCACCCATTGCTGGCTTACCGCGGCGAGCATGGTTGGGCTGCCCTGAATGGCGGTGCGCTGCATGTAATGTTTCACCGCCCGCAGGCCGCCCAGCTCTTCGCCGCCGCCTGCACGTCCCGGGCCGCCGTGTACCAGCTGCGGTAGCGGGGAGCCGTGGCCGGTGGATTCCGCCGAGGACTCTTCGTTTAATACCTGAATGCGCCCGTGCGCACGGGCCGCACCGAGGATGAATTCGCGTGCCAGTTCGCCGCTCGCCGTCACCAGCGTGCCTGCCAGGCTGCCTTCGCCCGCGCGGGCCAGCGTCATGGCGTGTTCTGTATTCTGATACGGCATCAGGGTCGCCACCGGGCCGAAAGCTTCAATGGCATGTACCGCAGAAACTTCATCCGGCTGCGCGCAGAACAGCAGCGTTGGCGGGAAGAAGGCCCCGGCGGCGCTGAGATCCGCGTTGCCGCCCAGCAGCACTTCGCATCCCGCGTCCACCAGACGGTTAACGTTGTCCTGCACGTCCTGACGCTGATCGCTGTTGACCAGCGCCCCCATCTTCACGCCTTCCTGAGCCGGGTCGCCGACCACCACTTTTTGCAGACGGGCAATCAGCGCGTCGCTCACTGCTTTTATCTGCGCCTGCGGCACGATAATGCGGCGGATAGCGGTACATTTTTGCCCGGCCTTGGTGGTCATCTCACGGACGACTTCACGGATAAACAGCGCAAATTCCGGCTGTTCTGGGGTGACATCGTCGCCCAGCACGCAGCAGTTCAGCGAGTCCGCTTCCATGGTGAAGGGGACAGACTTCGCCACCAGATTCGGATGCACGCGCAGCTGTTGCCCGGTGTGTGCCGAACCGGTAAAGGTCACCACGTCCTGGCTGTCGAGGTGGTCGAGCAGGTCGCCCGCGCCGCCGCAGATAAGGCTAATCGCGCCGTTCGGCACCAGACCGCTGTCGATAATCGCTTTCACCATCGCCTGAGTCAGTTGGGCGGTGGCGGTTGCTGGTTTGATAATCGCAGGCATCCCGGCAAGCCAGGTCGGTGCCAGCTTCTCTAACATGCCCCAGCAAGGGAAGTTAAAGGCGTTGATGTGCACCGCGACGCCGGACTTTGACGTCAGCACGTGACGAGCGGCAAAGCCACCCTGTTTGGACAGTGGGATCAGCTCATCTTCCGGCCACAGCACGTCGTCCGGCAGCTCGCGGCCGCCCAGGCTGGCGTAGGTGAAGAGGGTGCCGATACCGCCTTCGATATCCACCCAGCTATCGCCGCGCGTGGCGCCGGTCTCAGCGGAGATGGCGTAGAAATCGGCCTTCAGCTCCATCAGATGTTTAGCAACCGCTTTCAGCATCGCGCTGCGTTCAATAAAGGTCATCGCCTGAAGCGCTTTGCCGCCGTGCTCAATCGCGAAGCGACGCGCCTGCGCCATGTCTAACCCTTCGCTTGTCACGTCCCACAGCGGTTCGCCGCTGATGGCGTGGTGAATGGTGCGGGCACGGCCCCGGCCGGTTTGCCAGGTGCCGGACAAATAGCTGGCTAACTGCTGCATGGTGTTTCTCCAGATATGTTACGTAAACCTGCCTTTAATAGTTCTTTTCTGAATCATGAAAAGCAAGTCTGATTTTAATAATTTATTAACAATGCGATCGCAGACACTTTACGTGTATTGATTATAATTCGGTTTCACTGGGATAAATCAACGGGGATTGCGGCGCGCATCACAAAATTCACAAACAAAATTTGTGGTTTTATTTAACTAAGATGTAACTTTTATAAAACAAAATGATTCACAAAAATTGATTTGTTGAATTTATCGGAATCATAAGGTGATGACGTGACAACAGAAGAACAACGCTTTGACCAGCGCATCGCGCAGGATACCGCCATCGAACCGCAGGACTGGATGCCGGACGCGTACCGCAAGACGCTGATCCGCCAGATTGGCCAGCATGCGCACTCCGAAATCGTCGGCATGCTGCCGGAAGGCAACTGGATCACCCGCGCCCCAACGCTTCGCCGTAAAGCGATTCTGCTGGCGAAGGTGCAGGATGAAGCCGGGCATGGCCTCTACCTCTATAGCGCGGCGGAAACCCTCGGCTGCGCCCGTGAAGATATCTACCAGAAGATGCTCGACGGGCAGATGAAGTACTCCTCCATCTTTAACTACCCGACGCTCACCTGGGCGGATATTGGCGTGATCGGCTGGTTGGTCGATGGCGCAGCGATCGTTAACCAGGTGGCGCTGTGCCGTACCTCCTACGGCCCGTATGCCCGGGCAATGGTCAAAATCTGCAAAGAAGAGAGCTTCCACCAGCGTCAGGGCTTTGAAGCCTGCATGGCGCTGGCGGCGGGCAGTGAAGAACAGCGTCAGATGCTGCAGGACGCCATCAACCGCTTCTGGTGGCCAGCATTAATGATGTTCGGGCCGAGCGATGACAACTCGCCAAACAGCGCCCGCAGCATGGCGTGGAAAATCAAACTGCATTCCAACGATGAACTGCGTCAGCGCTTCGTCGACAACACCGTTCCGCAGGTCGGCATCCTCGGCATGAAGGTGCCGGACGCGGATCTGCAGCTGGATGAGGCCACTGGTCACTATCGCTACGGCGAAATCGACTGGCAGGAACTGAATGAAGTCATCAACGGGCGTGGCATCTGTAACCACGAACGTCTGGGCGCCAAGCGCAAAGCCTGGGAAGAGGGTGCATGGGTGCGCGAAGCCGCGCTGGCTCATGCCGAAAAACAACGCGCTCGCGATGCCGCCTGAGGAGAAAAAGAATGAGCAAAACATACTGGCCGTTATACGAAGTGTTTGTCCGTAGCAAACAGGGTCTGTCGCACCGTCATGTCGGCAGCCTGCATGCCGCCGACGATCAGATGGCGCTGGAAAATGCCCGTGATGCTTACACCCGCCGCAGCGAAGGCTGCTCTATCTGGGTGGTGAAGGCGAGCGAAATCGTTGCTTCACAGCCGGAAGAACGCGGTGAGTTTTTCGACCCAGCTGAGAGCAAGGTCTACCGTCATCCGACCTTCTACACCGTGCCAGACGGCATGGAACATATGTGAGGCAACGATGAACACGCAAAATCCCGTTGCAACCTATGCGCTGCGTCTTGGCGATAACGGCCTGGTGCTGGCCCAGCGTTTAGGCGCCTGGTGCGGTCACGCGCCGGAGCTGGAAATTGACCTGGCGCTGGCCAATATCGGCCTCGACCTGCTGGGTCAGGCGCGCAACTTCCTGAGCTACGCCGCCGAACTGAACGGCAGCGGCGACGAAGACACGCTGGCCTTTGGCCGCGACGAGCGTCAGTTCAGCAACGTGCTGCTGGTTGAACAGCCGAACGGCAACTTCGCCGACACCATCGCCCGCCAGTTCTTTATCGATGCCTGGCACGTGGCGCTGTTCAGCCGACTGGTCAACAGCCGCGACGCGCAGATTGCTGCCATCGCCGCCAAAGGGCTGAAAGAGGTGCGTTATCACCTGCGCTTTAGCCGTGGCTGGCTGGAGCGTCTGGGTAACGGCACCGAGTACTCCACGCAGTTAATGCAGCAAGCGGTCAACACCCTGTGGCGCTTCACCGGCGAACTGTTTATGGCCGATGAACTGGATATCAGCCTGAGCGAGCAGGGCATCGCCGTTGATCCACGCGAATTACAGGCCGAATGGCAGACCACGGTGCACACCGCGCTGCTCGACGCCGGTCTGCAGATCCCCGAAGAAGCGGCGTTCCGTCGCGGCGGTAAGCAGGGGCTGCACAGCGAACATCTCGGGCCGATGCTGGCAGAGATGCAGTATTTACAGCGGTCGTATCCCGGCCAGCAGTGGTAGCAGGAGGTGGCTATGCAACGTCTCGCCGCAATCTCCCCCCCGGAGGTTCGTACCGTCTGGGGATTGTTAAGCGCCATTCCAGACCCGGAAGTGCCGGTGCTGACCATTACCGACCTCGGCATGGTGCGCCGCGTTGAGCGTCACGGCGACGGCTGGGTGATTGGCTTTACGCCAACCTACTCGGGTTGCCCGGCCACCGAACACCTGCTGGGTGAAATTCGGACGGTGATGGCGGAGCACGGCTATACGCCGGTGCATATCGTGCTGCAGCTCGACCCGCCGTGGACCACCGACTGGATGAGCCCGGATGCCCGCGAGCGTCTGCGCCAGTACGGTATCAGCCCGCCGCAGGCCCACGCCTGCCATGCCGACGAGATGCCGAAAGATGTGGTGTGCCCGCGCTGCGGCAGTACCCACACCTCGCTGATCAGTGAATTCGGTTCCACGGCCTGTAAAGCGCTGTATCGCTGCGACAGCTGCCGCGAACCCTTTGATTACTTTAAATGTATTTGAGGCTGCGATGACAACATTTCATTCGCTTACCGTGGCAAAGGTCGAACCGGAAACCCGCGATTCGGTCACCATCACCTTTGCCATTCCCGACGCGCTGCGCAGCGTTTACGCCTTCCGTCCGGGCCAGCACCTGACGCTGAAAACCCGCCTGGGCGGGGAAGAACTGCGTCGTTGTTACTCCATCTGCCGCAGCCGCTCGCCGTCTGAAATCAGCGTGGCGGTTAAGGCCATCGATGGTGGCCGTTTCTCTCGCTATGCCCAGAGCGATATCCAGCAGGGCATGGAGCTTGAGGTGATGGTGCCGCAAGGTCACTTCGGCTACCAGCCGCAGGCTGAGCGTGAAGCCGAATATCTGGCGATTGCCGCCGGTTCCGGCATTACGCCGATGATGGCGATTATCGAAGCCACGCTAACCACCGAGCCGGCCAGTCAGTTCACCTTGATTTACGGCAACCGCAGCAGCCACAGCATGATGTTCCGTCAGGCGCTGGCTGACCTGAAAGACCGCTACCCGCAGCGTTTGCAGGTGGTGCATCTGTTCAGCCAGGAGTCGATGGACAGCGACCTGTTACAAGGGCGCATCGACGGTGAAAAGCTGCATGCGCTGGGCAAAACGCTGCTCGATTTCAGCCGCTTTGACGATGCCTTTATCTGCGGCCCGTCGGCGATGATGGACGAAGCCGAAGTGGCGCTGCGCGAACTGGGCGTGCCGGAAAAATCCATTCACCTCGAACGCTTCAATACGCCGGGTACCAGCGTGAAACGCGCCACCGGCGTGCAGGCTGAAGGCCGCACGGTCACCATTCGTCAGGACGGTCGCGATCGCCTGATTTCGCTGAACGCCGAAGATGACAGCATTCTCGACGCCGCGCTGCGTCAGGGCGCTGACCTGCCGTTCGCCTGTAAAGGCGGCGTCTGCGCCACCTGCAAATGCAAGGTGGTGAGCGGTGAAGTGGCGATGGCCGCCAACTACAGCCTCGAAGCCGATGAAGTGGCGGCGGGCTATGTGCTGAGCTGCCAGGCGCTGCCAACCAGCGGCGACGTGGTGGTCGACTTTGACGCGCGGGGGATGGCATGAGCGAACTGCTGATTACCCGTCACGACCGCGTACTGCAGCTGACGCTGAACCGCCCGCAGGCGCGTAATGCGTTAAACAACGCGCTGTTGACGCAGATTGCCGAGGCGCTGGAAAGTGCAGCGGCAGACGCCAGCATCAGCGTATGTGTGATTAGCGGCAACCCGCGCTACTTCGCTGCCGGTGCCGACCTCAACGAAATGGCGGAAAAAGACTTGCCCGCCACCTTCGACGATAGTCGTCCGCGTCTGTGGGCGCGCATCGATGCCTTCAACAAGCCGCTGCTGGCGGTGGTGAACGGCTACGCGCTGGGCGCGGGCTGTGAGCTGGCGCTGCTGTGCGACCTGGTGATTGCTGGCGATAACGCCCGCTTTGGCCTGCCGGAAATTACCCTTGGCACCATGCCGGGGGCAGGCGGTACGCAGCGTCTTATTCGCAGCGTCGGCAAAGCGCTGGCCAGCCGCATGGTGCTGAGCGGCGAAAGCATTGATGCCGAACGCGCGCAGCAGGCCGGGCTGGTGAGTGATATTCACCCGGCGAACCTCTCCGATGAATACGCGTTGAAGCTGGCGGCGACCATCGCCAGCCGCTCACCGCTGGCGCTGCGGGCGGCAAAACAATCGCTGCGTCTGGCGCACGAGGTGAGCTTGCAGGCCGGTCTGGTGCAGGAACGACAGCTGTTTACGCTGCTGAGCGGCACAGAAGATCGTCGTGAAGGCATCAATGCCTTTTTAGAAAAACGCACGCCGGAATTTAAAGGACGCTAATCGTGGATGCATTCATTCTCAGCGAAGTGGAACAAGGCGTGATGACCATCACCCTGAACCGCCCGGACCGACTCAATAGCTTTAACGATGTGATGCACCAGCAGCTTGCCGACTGCCTGAAACAGGCCGAACGCGACGACACCATCCGCTGCTTGCTGATTACCGGCGCCGGACGCGGTTTTTGTGCCGGGCAGGATCTGAACGACCGTAACGTTGATCCAAGCGGCCCTGCGCCGGATCTGGGCATGTCGGTAGAACGCTTTTACAACCCGCTGGTGCGCCGCTTAGCCGCGCTGCCAAAGCCGGTTATCTGCGCTGTTAACGGCGTTGCCGCCGGTGCCGGTGCCACGCTGGCGATGGGCTGCGACATCGTGATTGCTGCGCGTTCAGCGAAGTTTGTCATGGCTTTCAGCAAGCTCGGCCTGGTGCCGGACTGCGGCGGAAGCTGGGTGCTGCCGCGCGTTGCCGGTCGCGCCCGCGCCGTTGGCCTGCTGATGCTCGGCGATAACCTCAGCGCTGAACAGGCTGCGCAGTGGGGGATGATCTGGCAGGTGGTTGACGATGCCGAACTGAAAGACACCGCGCTGACCATGGCACGCCATTTCGCCACTCAGCCGACCTACGGTCTGGGGCTGATCAAGAAAGCCTTACAGCTTTCTGAAACCAACTCGCTGGATGAGCAGCTTGAGCTTGAGCGCGACTACCAGCGCATGGCCGGTCGCAGCGACGACTATCGCGAAGGCGTTAGCGCCTTCCTCGCCAAACGTCCACCACAGTTCAGCGGGAAATAAGCCATGAGCCAGACTCTTCACACCGTCGCCGTGATTGGCGGCGGCACCATGGGTGCCGGGATTGTCGAAGTGGCGGCCAGCGCTGGACATGCGGTGCTGCTGTATGACATTTCCGCCGAGGCGATTACTCGCGCCATCGACGGCATTGCCCAGCGCCTGAACGCCCGCGTTAGCCGCGGCAAAATCAGCGCCGAACAGGCACAGGCGCTGCTGGCGCGTATTACGCCAGCAACCGAATTAACGCAGCTTGCCGACGCCCAGCTGGTGATTGAAGCCGCGTCCGAGCGTCTGGAGATTAAAAAGGCATTGTTTAGCGAGCTGGCGGAGATTTGCTCACCGTCAACGCTGCTGACCAGCAACACCTCGTCTATCTCGATTACCGCGATTGCGGCGGGCATTAAACATCCGGAACGCGTGGCGGGGCTGCACTTCTTTAACCCGGCACCGGTCATGAAACTGGTGGAAGTGGTGAGTGGCCTTGCCACCTCAACGGAAGTGGTCGAGCAGCTTTGCGAGTGCGTCACCGCCTGGGGCAAACAGCCGGTGCGCTGCCGCTCCACGCCAGGCTTTATCGTTAACCGCGTGGCGCGTCCGTACTACGCCGAAGCCTGGCGCGCGCTGGAAGAGCAGGTGGCATCAGCGGAAGTGATTGATGCCGCGCTGCGTGACGGTGGCGGCTTCCCGATGGGGCCGCTGGCGCTGACTGACCTTATCGGCCAGGACGTGAACTTCGCGGTGACCTGTTCGGTGTTTAACGCTTTCTGGCAGGACCGCCGTTTTCTGCCATCGCTGCTGCAACAGGAGCTGGCGCTGGCAGGGCGTCTGGGCAAGAAGAGCGGTCACGGCGTCTATCGCTGGCCGGTAGAAAATCAGCCCGAACTGGCGCTGGCTGCCGTTTCTGCTGACCGCGCGGCGAAGATTGTCAAAAGTGACGTTGTCACTGAGCTGGATGATGTGCTGCTGTTGGAAACCACCGGTGAAACCGCGCTGGCCTTAAGCGTGCAGCATCAGCGCCCGGTGGTGGTGTATGACCATGCGGCGGGCGATACCGTCGTGCTGGCAAGCGCGCCGACCAACCCGGATTCCGCCACCGATAAAGCGGTGCATTACTTCCAGCAGCAGGGCAAAAAAGTACTGCGTATTGCCGACTACCCAGGGCTGCTGGTGTGGCGCACGGTAGCGATGCTGGCGAACGAAGCGCTGGATGCGGTGCAAAAAGGCGTCGCCAACGCAGACGATATTGATACCGCGATGCGCTTAGGGGTGAACTACCCGCGTGGGCCGCTGGCCTGGGGCGAATCGCTTGGCTGGGGGCGCGTGCTGCGTCTGTTGGAAAACCTACAACAGCACTATGGCGAAGAACGCTATCGCCCCAGTGCGCTGCTGCGCCAGAAAGCGCTGATGGAGATGCGTCATGAGTAATGAAGCCTGGCGCAACGCCCGCGCCATGTACGAGAAAGACACCTGCGCGCAGGCGCTGGGGATTGAAATTATTGAGATGGACGACGGCTACGCGCAGATGACGATGACCGTGTCGCCCTCGCAGCTAAACGGCCATCAGACCTGCCACGGCGGACAGTTATTCACGCTGGCGGATACCGCTTTTGCCTACGCCTGCAACAGCCAGGGGCTGGCAGCGGTGGCGTCGGCTGCCAGCATCGATTTTCTGCGCCCGGCCTTTGCGGGAGAGAAATTAACCGCCACCGCCCGGGTCAAGCAGCAGGGCAAACTGACCGGCGTGTATGACATTGAAATCGTCAACCCGCAGCAAAAAACCGTAGCGCTGTTTCGCGGCAAATCGCACCGCATCGGCGGCACTATTACAGGAGAAGTCTAATGCGTGATGCGTTTATTTGTGACGGTATTCGTACCCCGATTGGCCGCTACGCGGGTGGTCTGGCCGGGGTTCGTGCTGACGATCTGGCGGCAATTCCGCTGCGCGAGCTGCTGAGCCGTAACCCGAAGTTAGATCCAACCTGTATCGACGACGTGATTTTCGGCTGTGCCAACCAGGCCGGGGAAGATAACCGTAACGTCGCGCATATGGCAACGCTGCTGGCGGGCTATCCGTACGGCGTGTCCGGCACCACCATTAACCGCCTGTGTGGCTCCGGCCTTGATGCGATTGGCTTCGCCGCGCGGGCCATTAAAGCGGGCGATGCGGACCTGATGATTGCCGGTGGCGTAGAGTCGATGTCCCGCGCACCGTTCGTGATGGGCAAGGCGACCACGCCATATCAGCGTCAGGCCGAGATGTTTGATACCACTATCGGTTGGCGTTTTGTGAACCCGCTCATGCAGCAACAATTTGGTACTGACAGCATGCCGGAAACGGCGGAGAATGTAGCGGAATTGTTAAACATTAGCCGAGCCGATCAGGACGCCTTTGCTTACCGCAGCCAGCAGCGTACCGCCAAAGCGCAACGCGACGGCATTCTGGCGCAGGAAATTGTGCCGGTGCAAATCATCGGTAAGAAGGGCGCGGTCAGCGCGGTGCGTGAAGATGAGCATCCGCGTGCGGAGACCACCCTGGAGCAACTGGCCTCGCTGAAAACGCCGTTCCGCAAGGACGGCGTGGTGACAGCAGGTAACGCCTCCGGCGTGAACGACGGGGCGGCAGCGCTGATTATCGCCAGCCAGCAGCAGGCCGCCGCGCAGGGTTTAACGCCGCGCGCCCGTATTGTCGCCATGGCGACCGCAGGCGTTGAACCGAAGTACATGGGCCTTGGGCCGGTTCCGGCGGTGCGTAAAGTGCTGGAGCGTGCCGGGCTGAATATTAACGATATGGACGTGATTGAGCTGAACGAAGCCTTTGCCGCCCAAGCGCTGGGCGTGCTCAGACAGCTTGGACTGGCGGACGACGCGGCGCACGTGAATCCCAACGGTGGCGCCATCGCTTTAGGTCACCCGTTGGGCATGAGCGGCGCGCGACTG
The DNA here is from genome assembly GCF_019584505.1 of Kluyvera sp. EC_51. NCBI lineage: Bacteria > Pseudomonadati > Pseudomonadota > Gammaproteobacteria > Enterobacterales > Enterobacteriaceae > Kluyvera > Kluyvera sp. EC_51. The sequence continues at coordinate 101,559 of NZ_VDAG01000075.1, forward strand.
GCGCTGGCAGCGACGCTGGAGCTGGAACGACGCAATGGACGCTATGCGCTGTGTACGATGTGTATTGGCGTGGGTCAGGGCATTGCCATGATCCTCGAGCGAGTGTGAGCTAATTGACCTGCGAGTACCCTACAAAATGACAACTACAACAAAATTAGATCCGATTGAAACCGCATCGCGTGACGAGTTACAGGCCCTGCAAACAGAACGCCTGAAGTGGACGCTGAAACACGCCTACGAAAATGTCCCGATGTACCGCCGTAAGTTTGACGCGGCGGGCGTACACCCTGACGATTTTCATGAGCTGAGCGATCTCGCTAAATTTCCCTGCACCACCAAGCAGGATCTGCGCGACAACTATCCGTTCGATACCTTCGCGGTACCGATGGAGCAGGTGGTGCGTATTCACGCGTCATCCGGGACCACCGGCAAGCCGACCGTCGTTGGCTATACGCAGAACGATATTGATACCTGGGCAAACATCGTCGCCCGTTCGCTGCGCGCCGCTGGCGGCTCGGCGAAGGATAAAATTCATGTGGCCTACGGCTACGGCCTGTTCACCGGCGGCCTGGGCGCGCACTACGGTGCCGAGCGTTTAGGGGCGACGGTGATCCCGATGTCCGGCGGCCAGACCGAGAAACAGGCGCAGCTGATCCGTGATTTCAAACCTGACATGATCATGGTGACGCCATCTTACTGCCTGAACCTGATTGAAGAGCTGGAACGCCAGATGGGCGGCGACGCGCGCGGTTGTTCGCTGCGTACCGGCGTCTTTGGCGCTGAACCCTGGACCACCGGCATGAAGGCGGAAATTGAACGCCGCCTCGGCATTACCGCGCTGGATATCTACGGCCTGTCCGAAGTGATGGGGCCGGGCGTGGCGATGGAGTGTATTGAAACCGCCGATGGCCCAACCATCTGGGAAGACCATTTCTTCCCGGAAGTGGTCAACCCGGAAGACGGTACGCCGCTGGCCGACGGCGAGCACGGCGAACTGCTGTTCACCACGCTCACCAAAGAAGCGCTGCCGGTAATTCGTTACCGCACCCGCGACCTGACGCGTCTGCTTCCGGGCACCGCCCGCACCATGCGCCGCATGGATCGCATCAGTGGGCGCAGCGACGACATGCTGATTATCCGCGGCGTGAACGTCTTCCCGTCGCAGGTAGAAGAAGAGATCCTCAAGATTGAACATCTGGCGCCGCACTACCAGTTGGAAGTCGATCGCCGTGGGCATCTTGATTCACTGTCGATTCGCGTTGAGCTGAAAGAGAGTAGCCTGGTGCTGAGCCACGAACAGCGCTGCCAGATTTGCCACCACCTGCGTCATCGCATTAAGTCGATGGTCGGCATTTCAACGGACGTTAGCATCGTCAACTGCGGCAGCATTCCACGCTCTGAAGGCAAGGCGTGCCGCGTATTTGACCTGCGTAAAGCCGCTGCCAACGGCTAAGCAATGTAGCCCGGCCGAGCAACGCGACGCCGGGTTTTAGCACTGTGCCATCCCCGGCGTCACTTCGTTCGGCCGGGCTACAAATTCCTGGCGTATCGCTGCTTTATTCCTGTGCTATGATTCAAAAAGGACAAAAATAACAACACTATGATTCATATGGAAAAACTCGATAGCTTTATCCAGCAGGCGGTCACCGCGATGCCGATCAGCGGCACTTCGCTGATTGCCTCACTGTACGGTGACTGTTTATCCCAGCGCGGTGGAGAGGTCTGGCTTGGCAGCGTGGCGGCGCTGCTGGAAGGGTTGGGCTTTGGTGAACGTTTCGTGCGTACCGCGCTGTTTCGCCTCAACAAAGAAGAGTGGCTGGACGTTGTGCGTATCGGCCGCCGCAGCTTCTATCGTCTGAGCGACAAAGGGCTACGCCTGACGCGCCGCGCCGAAAGCAAAATTTATCGCGCCAACGCCCCAGAATGGGACGGCACCTGGCTGCTGCTGCTTTCTGAAGGGCTGGAAAAAAACACCCTCGCCGAAGTCAAAAAACAGTTGATCTGGCAGGGGTTTGGCGTGCTTGCGCCGAGCCTTTTGGCCTCGCCGTCGCAAAAGCTGGCGGACGTACAGTCGCTGCTGCATGAAGCGGGCGTGGCGGAGAACGTTATCTTCTTCGAAGCCCATTCGCCGCTGGCGCTCTCCCGCGCCGCGCTGCGCGAGCGGGTAGAGGAGTGCTGGCATCTGACCGAACAGAACGCCATGTACGAGGCGTTTATCACGCTGTTCCGCCCGCTGCTGCCGCTGCTGCGTGATGCCGAAGCCGATGAGCTAACGCCGGAGCGCTGCTTCCAGATTCGCCTGCTGCTGATCCACTTCTATCGCCGCGTGGTGCTGAAGGATCCGCTGCTGCCGGAAGAGCTGCTGCCTGCCCACTGGCTGGGCCAGACCGCGCGCCAGCTTTGTATCAACATCTATCAACGCGTGGCCCCAGGGGCGCAGGCTTTCGTCAGTGAAAAGGGCGAAAGTTCGGTGGGCGAACTGCCCGCGCCGGGGCCGCTCTATTATCAGCGTTTTGGGGGATTGCCCGAAGCGTAACAGGAGAAGCCATGCCGATTTATCAGATGGACGGAATGACCCCGGTGGTTCCGACGGAAAGCTACGTTCACCCGACCGCCGTACTGATTGGCGATGTGATCCTTGGCAAAGGGGTTTATGTTGGGCCAAACGCGAGCCTGCGCGGTGATTTTGGACGTATCGTGGTCAAAGATGGCGCTAACATCCAGGATAACTGCGTGATGCACGGTTTTCCCGGCCAGGATACGGTGGTGGAGGAAGACGGGCATATCGGCCACGGCGCGATTCTGCACGGCTGCGTGATTGGCCGTAATGCGCTGGTTGGCATGAGCGCGGTGATTATCGACGGCGCGACCATCGGCGAGAACAGCATCGTTGGCGCGTGCGCATTCGTGAAAGCGCGGGCGGAAATGCCCGCCAACCATCTGATTATCGGCAGCCCGGCGAAGGCGATTCGTAGCTTAACCGAGCAGGAGCTTGAGTGGAAAAAGCAGGGGACTCGCGAGTATCAGGTGCTGGTCGACCGCTGCCAGAAAACGCTGGTTGCCGTTGAGCCACTGACCGAAGAAGAACCGGGTAGAAAGCGTCTGGAGTTTGACGAAAACCTGCAGCCTAAATCCGCTATTTAGCTCGTATTCCCCCCGGCGTCACTTCGTTCGGCCGGGCTACCGCGCATGTAGCCCGGCCGAGCAACGCGACGCCGGGACGGCTCTGAGGCCTAATAGCGCAATGTCTCCACCAGCAGCGCAAACGCGGTGGTGTGCTGGCGACGGCTGGGATAATAAAGATAATAACCCGCAAACGGGATGCACCAGTCGGCCAGCACGTGCTGCAAACGCCCTGCGGCAACGCCCTCCGCGATCGTATCTTCCGGTACATAGGCCAGCCCTAATCCCGCCTCGGCAGCCTCGATACGCTGGGGCAGGCAGTTGAGCGTCAGTTGCCCCTCAACCCGTACCCGCAGCGGTTCGCCGTCGCGCTCAAATTCCCACGCATACAGCCCGCCTTTGGTTGGCAGACGCATATTGATACAGCGATGCTGCTGCAATTCATGCGGCGTTTGCGGTACCCCGTGACTTGTCAGATAGTCCGGCGAACCGACCACCGCCATGCGCATATCCGGGCCAATGCGCACGGCAATCATATCGCGCGCGACCTGTTCCCCTAAGCGGATGCCCGCATCAAAGCGTTCGTCGACAATATCCGTCAGGCCGTTATCGACGGTGACCTCGATATGGATATCCGGGTACTGCTGCATAAACGGCTTAATGCGCGGCCAGATAATGGTGTTCATGGCGTGCTCGCCCGCCGTCAGGCGAATGTTACCCGCCGGACGTTCGCGTGAATCGCGCAGGGCGGCAATCTCCTGGGCAATCTCTTGCAAATGCGGGCTCAGGCGCTGATAGAGCTTTTCGCCCGCTTCGGTGGGGGCTACGTTACGGGTGGTGCGCGTCAGCAGACGCACATCGAGACGGCTTTCCAGATTGCGCATGGCATGGCTAAGCGCTGACTGTGAAACGCCCAACTGCGCCGCCGCGCGGGTAAAACTGCGCTCGCGCGCCACGACCATAAAAGAGATCAGATCGTTGATATTGTCTTTCAGCATGGGATGTGGCCATTAATGAATCTGGTTCATGATTCAGCAGTGTAATCCGCGTATTCGCGATCGCCAAGAGATATACAGTGGCGATTTCTTGCGCTAAAATTATGTATATCTATTGTATATACACGGAGGCGAAATGCCTAACAGAGCAAAAGAGGCCCCCATCAATTTACGGGCAACGCCTCGGCAGCGCGATCTGATCGATCGAGCAGCACAGCTAAACTCGCTATCCCGCACCGATTTTATGCTCAATGCCGCCTGCGAAAAAGCGCAGGAGGTGTTACTTGACCAGCGCCTGCTGGTGGTAAGCGAAGAGCAGTTCGCTGAATTTCAACGTATTCTTGATACACCACTGTCGGAAAATGCCGGTTTTCAGGAGCTGATGAGCGACAAATATTCATGGTGAAGGATCTGACGGAGAAGCTTTCTCTGGCGCACCTGATAGCGGATTTTTGCTCCGGTGAACCGGTACTGGATGACTGGTTAAAACGTCGCGCCTGGCAAAATGAGGAGACCGGCGCAACCAGGACGTTTGTACTTTGCTCGGACGTTGATAAGCGCGTGATGGGTTATTATTCGCTGTCGACCGGTGCGATCCAGCGTGAAGCGGTTCCCGGCGCGTTTCGGCGCAATATGCCAGAACCGATCCCCATTGTGCTGATTGCGCGCTTTGCCGTTGATGTCGACTACCAAAAGCAGCGCTGGGGTGGCAAATTACTGCGAGAAGCAGTGATGCGCACCATACTGATTTCACAGGTTATTGGCGTACGCGGGCTGGTGGTGCATGCGCTAAGCGATAATGCGAAAGCCTTTTATCAGCGCTTCGGCTTTGTTGAATCCCCGTTGCAGCCCCATACGCTGGTACTGCCGATTCGTTAATCAGGACATTCATGAAAATCAACGTGGTAGGCACCAGCGGCGTGGGGAAATCGACGCTGGCAAAACGTCTGGCGGCGCTGTTTTCCGTGCCCTATATCGAGATGGATACGCTGTACTGGCGGCCAGACTGGCAGGGCGTCACCGATGAGGAACTCTTTGCCGCGCTGGCGCAGGCAACCGCCGCCCCCGGGTGGGTACTGGACGGTAACTACAATCGTAGTCGCCCGGTAAAGTGGCGCGAGGTGGATCTGGTGGTGTGGGTGGATTACAGCTTCTGGCGCACTTTCCGCCAGGCCGTATGCCGTGCCGCAAGCCGCGCGTGGCGACAGCAGGAGCTGTGGCCGGGCACCGGTAACCGGGAGAGCTTCCGGCGTTCCTTCTTTAGCCGTGACTCCATCATCCTCTGGACGCTGAAAACCTGGCGGCCAAACCGCGAGCGCTATCTGCGGGATATGGCCGATCCCGCGTGGCAGCATATCCGCTTTGTGCGGTTGCGTAATCAGCGTGAAACCGAAGCGTTTATCGCGCAGTTGCTGGCAGAAAAAGCGCAGCAATCTGGTGCTTAAGCGCACGAAAAGGCAGTGGTTTACGCCAGGCTATGATAGCTTTATGGCTCTAACCATAAGGAGCCCTGCAGATGCCACACGTTGATATCAAATGTTTTCCCCGCGACCTGAACGAAGAACAAAAAACCGCGCTGGCAGCGGACATCACCGAAGTATTAATTCGCCATCTGAATAGCAAAGAGGGTGCCGTTAGCGTTGCCCTGAATCAGGTACAGCAGAGCGACTGGCAGCAGGTGTGGGACACCGAGATTGCCCCACATATGGATGAGCTGATTAAAAAGCCAGGCTACAGCATGTAAACCTTCGTAGCCCGGACGAGGCGTAGCCGACTCCGGGGAGGCGCGGCGCTATTCCCGGCGGCGCTTCGCTTGGCCGGGCTACCATTGCTGGGCTACTCCTCAGGCGTGTTTGCTCGGATCTGTTTTCCGCTGGCCACAAACGTTCCCGCGCCGAGATGATGCAGCGTATTGCGCTTATCGTCGTCGAAATTCCAGCGCCCGGCCACAAACGCCTGTTCATCCGCCGCGGCGGAAACCACTTCGCCAAACAGCGTATCGTACTGCCCGGCGGCGGCCGTGGCGGGCAGCAGTCGGCACTCCATCCATGCCAGACATTTTTCTTCAATCACCGGCAATCCCAGCACCGGGCCTTTCACCACCGGAATGCCGTAGGCGTTGAATTTATCCTCTTCGCGTCCGCTGATGCTGCCTACCGCGTAGGTCCAGCTGGCGGCAGCGACGCTCGGTACCACAATCCCGAAGGTGCCGTTACGCTCAATAATTTCCCGTGACCAGGCGCTCTTATCGACCACGATGGCGATACGCGGCGGCTCAAACTCCACCGGCATTGACCAGGCAGCGGCCATCACGTTGCGGCGCTGTGAGTCGACGTCGAAGCTGGTGATGAGGACAGTGGGGCCGTGGTTGAGCAGGCGGCTGGCGTGATGAAGTTCAACGGGACGAAAACGGCTCATAAGGATTTCCTGAATAGTAGGATACGATTAGCTATACACTAAATCGCAATAAAAGCGTAATCAATACGTCATCTCACCTGCCTATAGTCGCCAGCACTAAGTCCCAAAGAGGATAACAATATGTTGGCTCCCCTGATGTTTATGCAGGTGAGCGCGGCCCGTCGGCGTTCGACCACGGGTGAAGCATCGCTTTCCAATTGGGGAGGGCGAAAATGCGCGCGCTGACTGGCATTCGGCTCGATGGCGTTTCCTTCGCTTTCGGTGCCACCACCGTTCTTAATCACATCAACCTGCAGATCGATGCGGGCAGCATCGTGGCATTGCTTGGGCCTTCCGGCTGCGGCAAAAGCACGTTACTGCGCCTGCTGGCAGGGCTCACCGTTCCCGCTGAAGGTGAAATCCATTTCGGTGACCGTCTGATTGCCAGACCCGGCTGGGGGCTACCGCCCGAGCAGCGGGATATCGGCATGGTTTTCCAGGACTACGCGCTGTGGCCGCACATGACCGCCGCTGAAAACGTCGCCTTTCCGCTACGCATGCGCGGTGTGGCTCGCGATGAGCGGACGCGTCGGGTTAATGACGCGTTGTCGATGGTCGGTCTCTCTGGCTTTGGCGAACGTAAGCCTTCCGGGCTCTCCGGTGGACAGCAGCAGCGCGTGGCGCTGGCAAGGGCGATCGTCGCCGAGCCGCGGGTCCTGCTGTTTGACGAACCGCTTTCCAACCTCGATAGCGAACTGCGTGAATCGTTATGCCTGGAGATGAGCCGACTGCTGCGCCAGCTCGGTATCACCGCCGTGTACGTCACCCACGACCGCCGTGAGGCCGAACTGTTGGCTGACCGAATTGTGCACCTTTCTGCGGGCAGCATTGCTGCTGTTCGCACCGTTGCTTCTACCTCAGGGGAACTTGTATGAAATCCGTTAAAAAAGGCGTTGCGCTCGCGATGATGTTATCCGCTTCGATGATTTCCAGCGCCCATGCGCTGACCGTCTACACCGCAGGTCCAGGTTCGTTGGCTAAAAATCTGGCCAGCGGCTATGAAAAGAAAACCGGCGTGAAGGTGAATATCTTCCAGGCCACCACCGGCAAGGTGATGGCGCGCCTGGAGGCCGAGCAGGCTAACCCGCAGGCGGACGTGCTGATTTCCGCCTCGTGGGACACCGCTGAAGATTTACACGGCCGCGGCTGGCTGCTGCCGTATCAGAGCGGGAATACCGATAAGGTGCCAGCGGCACTGAAATCTGCCGACTTTGTGGCGCAGGGTATTTCGGCGCTGGGGATTGTCTGGAACACCAAAAGCGGTACCCCGGAGCCGAAAGAGTGGCGCGACCTGACCGAAGCGGCGTTTAAAGACAAAGTCACTACGCCGGACCCGGCGCTCTCCGGTGCCTCGCTCGATTTGCTGATCGGGTTACAGAATGGCATGGGTGATAAAGCCTGGGCGCTGTTTGATGAGCTGAAAAAGAACGGCATGGTGGTGAGTGGGCCGAACGCGCAGGCGGTCACCCCGGTGATGCAGGGGGCGAAAGCAGCGGTATTCGGCGCGGTAGATTATGTTTCCTACGGCAATATCGACCAGGGCGAATCGCTGAAGGTGATTTTCCCGGCCAGCGGCACGGTGATTGCGCCGCGTCCGATGATGATCCTCAAAACGACCCAGCATGCGGATGAGGCGAAAGCCTTTGTTGACTACGTCCTGTCACCGGAAGGCCAGGCGATGGTCGCCGACGCATGGCTGATGCCTGCGCGCAGCGATGTGTCCGCCAAGCGCCCGCTGCTGAACGACCTGAAAGTGTTGCCAACCACCAGCGACGGTAGCAGCGAACGCAGCGCCGTTCTGGCTCGGTTTAATACGCTGTTCGGGCAGTAAATATCCGTAGCCCGGCCGAGCGAAGCGACGCCGGGAGTTAGCATGGTGCACAACCCCGGCGGCGCTTTGCTTGGCCGGGCTACAATCTGGAATTTCGGGTGAAACAAAAATCCCTCTCTCTCGTCACCCTCATCGCCCTGGTGGTGCTGGTGGCATTACCGCTCTTTTTTATCCTATTACAGGCTATTTTTCCGCAGTTCAGCGCCGGTTCGCTGCATAAGCCGTTTAGTGGAATAGCCACTTTACTCAACGATCCTCAGTTGATGCCGATGCTCGGCGGAACCTTGTGGATTGCCTGCGGCGTGGCGCTGATGAGCGTGATTATTGGCCTGCCGCTCGGCGTGCTGCGCGGGCTGTTTAACCTGCCGCTGCCAAAGCTGTGGGATCTGTTGTTTTTAATTCCGTTTCTCACGCCGCCGTATATCGCCGCGCTGTCGTGGATGCTGGTGCTTCAGCATAACGGCTATCTGCAGCAGCTGACCGGCTGGGATCTCAACGATCTGTTGTTTAGCCGCACCGGGATCGTGCTGGTGATGACCCTGAATATCTTCCCGGTGGTCTATTTTGCCGTCTCACGCAGCCTGCTGGCGAGCGGGCAGCGGCTGGCTATCGTTGCACGGGTTCACGGGGCGAGCGCCTGGCGGGCATTCTGGCTCGTCACGCTGCCAATGCTTTCCCCGGCGCTGGCGGCAGGGATGCTGCTGGCCTTTACCCTGGCGATTGAAGAGTACGGCGTACCTGCGGCACTGGGCTCAAGGGCTGGCGTGGTGATGCTCACCGTGGGTATTGAGAAAAAGCTGGCGGACTGGCCTATCGACCTCACCGGCGCATCACTGCTCTCGGTGCTGCTGATTACCGTGGCGTTGTTGGCCTGGTGGCTGCAAAAACGGCTGACGGGAACGACTGAAGTGACCAGCGTTACCGGAAAACCGGGGGAAAACAGTGGGGCGTCGCTCGGTGTTATGACGCTTCCCGCGCTGCTGGTGATGGGCGGCGTTGGCGGGCTGGCGGTGCTGCTTCCCGGTGCGTCAATGGTGGCAACCAGCCTGATGGGCACGCTCTCCGGTGGATTGAACATGGGCAACTTTACGCTGAAGCACTTTAGCGCACTGTTCGCGCAGCAGGGCGATGCGCTCTCGGCGTTGGGCACCAGTTTATCGTTGGCGCTGGCCTCGGCGCTGATTGTCGGCCTGCTCGGGCTGGTGGCGGCCTGGTTGGTACTGGTGCAGAAAATCAAAGGCAGCGCATTGATTGATGCGCTGTCGCTGATGCCCGCAGCGCTGCCGGGGGTGGTGGTGGGGGTTGGGCTTATCCTGCTGTGGAATCAGCCGTTCTGGCCGGTCTCACCTTACAATACGTGGTTTATGCTGCTGCTCTCTTATTGCTGCCTGCTGTTGCCGTGGCCGGTGCGCTATGTCGGCAGCGCGCTGCGTCAGTTGGGGAATAACCTGGAACCAGCGGCGCGTGTGCACGGTGCGTCGCCGTGGCAGGCGTTGCGGTTGATTGTGCTGCCGCTGGTATTCCCGGCGCTGCTGGCGGCGATGCTGATGGTTTTTGCCGTCGCCTCCCGCGAGCTGGTGACCTCACTGCTGCTGGCACCTGCGGGAACGCAGACCGTGGCGGTGTTTATCTGGCGGCAGTTTGAGCAGGGTTCGGTCGGCCAGGGAATGGCAATGGCGAGCCTGACGCTGTTCGTCGGGCTGGGGTTAATGCTGACCGCGCTGGGGCTAATGCAGCGAAGTACACGGTAGGTTAACCGATCGCACAAATCGGTCAGTGGGCAGGGCAAAATAGGTTATAAAGAACGGACACCAACGCTGGAGGCTTTGATGACCCCTTTCTTAAGCGCCTATTTTGCTCGTCTCGGTTGGACGGGCACCCCTGATGTATCGATTGAGACGCTGCGCAGTCTGCATATCCACCACAACAGCGCCATTCCGTTCGAGAACCTTGATGTGCTGTTGCCGCGTGAGATGCACCTCGACGATCAATCGCTGGAAGATAAGCTGGTTCACGCGCGTCGCGGGGGCTACTGCTTTGAACAAAACGGTCTGTTTGAGCGCGTGCTGCGTGAACTCGGTTTCCACGTGCGCAGCCTGCTGGGGCGCGTGGTGTTGGCGCATCCGCCGCAGATGCCGCCGCGAACCCATCGCCTGCTGCTGGTGGACGTGGACGGTGAACGCTGGATTGCCGACGTTGGCTTTGGCGGGCAGACGCTGACCGCGCCAATCAAGCTGCTGGCGGATATTCCCCAGACCACGCCGCACGGCGACTACCGTCTGCTGTATGAAAACCAGGAGTGGATTTTACAGTTCAGCCATCACGACCACTGGCAGTCGATGTATCACTTCGACCTGGGGCGTCAGTACGCATCGGATTACGTGATGGGCAACTTCTGGTCGGCGCACTGGCCGCAGTCGCATTTCCGTCACCATCTGCTGATGTGTCGCCATCTACCCGACGGTGGCAAAATGACGCTGACCAACTTCCACTTTACCCATTGGGATAATAACCATGTGGTTGAGAAGATTGATTTCCCGGACGTGCCCGCGCTGTACGAAGCGCTGCAAACCCGCTTCGGGCTTGGCGTGACCGATCCGAAATACGGCTTTAGCGTCAGCGAACTGGCGGCCATCATGGCGGCATTCGACACCCACCCCGAAGCCGGAAAATAACCCGTAGCCCGGCCGAGGCGAAGCTGACGCCGGGGTTTGGCGCCGCGTTGCCCCGTAGACGTAATTTTCAGGGATGAAATGATATGGCCTTAACGATCCGTGTATTACTTGAAAACCATCTGGCTTGCGGGGCCGATAGCGGTCTGAGAGCCAAAGCGGGATTAAGTCTGCTGATCGAGGATGAAACCACCGCCATTCTTTTCGACACCGGCCCCGATAACAGCTTCCAGCACAATGCCGCGCAGATGGGTATTTCGCTGGATAACCTCACGGCGACGGTGCTTTCACACGGTCACTACGACCATTGTGGAGGCGTGCCCTGGCTGCCGGACAATAGCCGAATTATTTGCCACCCGACCATCGGCAACGAGCGCTATGCCGCGCTAAGCGTGGCGGGGCGCAGCCATAAAATCAAAAAGCTCTCGCTGGAGATTGATTACGCTCGCCATCGTATGGAATACACCCGCGCGCCGCTGTACATTAGCGACCGTTTTATCTGGTCAGGCGAGATAGCCGTTGATCGCCCTAAAGCCTACGGCGTGACCGGCGATAAAACGGATTACGTGGTTGATGAGGGCGTGCTGATTTATCTGTCCGAACGCGGGTTGGTGATTATTACCGGCTGCGGGCATCGCGGGATTATCAACATTGTGCGGCACTGCCAGCAGATTACCGGGATCGACAAGGTTCATGCGCTGATCGGCGGCTTTCATCTGCGCTGTGCTTCGCCGCGGACGCTCTGGCAGGTGAGGCGGTTCTTGCACCAGCTAAAGCCCGATAAAGTGATGGGCTGCCACTGCACCGGCGCGTGGGCCAAACTATGGCTGCCGGAGATTATCTCCCCTGCAACCGGCGACACCTTTACCCTGTAGCCCGGCGGCGCTTCGCTTGGCCGGGCTACAGAATGGGAGGCAGCGCGTTAGCTTAACCCTAAGAAATGCTGGGCGATTTTGAAGTAGATAATCAGCCCGGTGCCGTCAATCAGGGTGGCGATAAACGGGGCGGAAACCACCGCCGGGTCGATGCCGATGCGCTTGATAACCAGTGGGATTACCGACGAAACGACTGCGCTCCAGATAGTGACGCACACCAGCGTCAGGCTGACAATAAAGGTGATTTCCGGGCCAATGCCCATGATCCACGCCCGCAGGCAACCTGCCGCGCCGAGCGTGATGGCAACCAGCATCGCCGTCGACATCTCTTTACGCAGAATACGTCCCAAATCCCTCAGGCCCACTTCGCCCAGCGCCATGGCGCGCACCAGGGTTGAGGTGATCTGCGTGCCGCTGTTGCCCCCGGTGCCAATTAGCAGCGGGATAAAGAACGCCAGCGCAATAGCAGACTCCAGCGCCTCTTCAAAGTGCTGAATTACGGTGCTGGTGTACGCTTCGGCGATAAACAGCAGCAGCAGCCAGACGGCGCGTTTTTTCCACAGCGTCACCGGGCTTATCTCCAGATACGGTTTTTCCAGCGGCAGGGTGGCGCCCTGAAGCTGCGCATCTTCGGTGATTTCATCGGCTAACAGCTGGTCTATCTCTTTTTCATTCAGGCAGCCGATAAGCTTGCCGTTTTCAATCACCGGCAGCAGCGTCAGACGATGCTTTTCGATAAGACCCGCCGCCACGTCACGGGTATCATCCGGGCTGACGTGGAATAAAGTGGTGGTCATTAGCTGCGCGACCGGCTGATTATCATCGGACGCCTGGAGCAACGTGCGCGTCGATAATATTCCACGCAGGTTGTCGCCGGACACCACGAATACGGCGCAAGGGAAATGGTCGTCATTTAATTGCCGCAGAAACATCTCGCGCGCTTCTTTTACGCTAAGCGGTTCCGGCAACGAAATAAACGTTTTTGACATGTAGCTTGAGATAATATCGCCCGTCGTCGGGGCGGTTGGGTAGTGCGGCGCAGTGGCATGAATATAAGACATCAAAATGTTCCCTATAGAAATTCTATATAGGGCGAACAAAACTGGAAATGCTGAGAAAAATCCCTACGTCCCGGTTTTAGCACTGAACAACGTATCTGTACGGCCTTGAGCCGTCAGAAGTTATCTTGGCAACACCTTGATTCGATGGATGCCTGTATTTCCCTGTGATGGTCTCTCTCGATACCACCAGGGCGATAACTTATGTTTATTCAGGAGCCTCGCCATAACAAGATTATTAATTACGATGCTGAGTGAATTTATATTTCCCGTGTGCCGTCAGGCGCCACGGTAAATTCAACGAGCGTAATATAGCGCGTTATTCCGCGTTATGGTGGTGAAAAATAAAATGGTTGAGAATAGGTTTAGTATTTTGTTGGTGGCATAAAAAACCCGGCGTCGCGGTGCTCGGCCGGGCTACGTTATCTACGTTATGATAAAGGGACTATCGGCGGGAACGGACCACTTGATAACGTCGGGTCAGGTATTCCACTGGCGCGCTCCAGACGTGCACCAGGCGGGTGAACGGGAACAGCAGGAAGATGGTCATGCCCAATACCAGATGCACGCGGTAGACCCAGGCCACGCCGTCCAGGTGCGCGGAAGCGCCGCCGTGGAAGGTGACCACCGCCTGTGCCCAGTCCACCAGCTTCAGCATTTCGCTGCCGTCCGGGTGCTGCGCGGAGAACGGAATGGTGGTCAGGCCGAGGCAGCACTGGATCAGCAGGATGCTGAGGATCAGAATATCCGCCGTCGATGAGGTGGCGCGAATGCGCGGGTTGAACAGACGACGAATCAGCAGACCTGCGCCGCCGACCAGCGTCATCACCCCACAGGCACCGCCCAGAATCATCGCCATCAGCTGTTTCTGCGACAGCGGTAGCCAGGACTCATACACCCAGTGCGGCGTTAACATGCCGAAGAAGTGGCCGAAGAAGATCCCCAGAATACCGACGTGGAACAGGTTGGACCAAATCACCATCCCGCGCTTGTCGAGCATCTGGCTGGAGGAGGCGCGCCAGGTGTACTGACCGTAGTCGTAGCGCAGCCAACTGCCCAGCAGGAACACCGTGCCGCAGAGGTAAGGGTAGATGTCGTAAAAAAAGACGTTGAGGTACTGTATCATTTCGGGCCTCCCGCACGGACGTCCACGTACTGTGGCGCCACGTCCTGGCTAAAGCGTCGTTGATAGCTTTGCAGCGGGGAACTGTCGCAGGCGGTGGCGTTATCTTCGATAAACTTCACCTGTTCCTCTTCCCAGACTGCATCCAGCGCCTGGCGGGTATCGTCTCGCGCTTCGCCCGCCACCTGTTTTGTGACGCTGTCACTTGATAATGAAGTATTGGCCAATGCCAGCAGGGTATCGAACAGCTGATACCACGGGGCTTGCCGCTGTTTAAGGCGACCGCCAATCAGCGCCAGAATCGGCGCGACGTTTTGCAGGCCTTCCTGCGCCTGAGCCTGCGGTAGAATGCTGAGATACTCCAGATAAAGCGGCAGATGATCGGGCAGCTCGCGGCAGTCCAGCTGCAGGCCGACCTGTTCATACTGCGTCATCAGCTCAACCATTGCCTGGCCCCGGTCGCGGGACTCCGAGTGCACGTGCTCAAACAACAGCAGCGAGGTAGCGCGTCCGCGTTCAAAAATCTCACACCATTCCGCTTGCTTATCGAGCAGCGACACCGCCAGATGCTGCTCGAGGAACGGGCGCAGCGCTGGGGCGTCGCTGTCGATTAACGCAAACAGCTCATCCTTGTTATCCCAGCTGAGCTCATCGGGGTACTCCATCAGCAGCCCGATGATTTTCAGGATCCGCATTAGTTTTTCTCCCCGATGTTGATGGCGTCGATACGGTGGCTGTTAAACAGGTTGAACTTGGTGTCCGAACCGTGGCAGCCGTCGCCGAAGGTGAAGCCGCAGCCCTTGCTTTCCGGGAAGGCATCTTCCGCCATTTCACGGTGGCTGGTTGGGATCACGAAGCGGTCTTCGTAGTTGGCGATTGCCAGGTAGCGGTACATCTCTTCAACCTGTGCCTCGCTTAAGCCCACTTCTTCAATCGCGCGGGTGTCGGTTACGCCCTCAACGGTCTGAGAACGTTTGTAGTGACGCATCGCCATCATGCGTTTCAGCGCGCGTAGCACCGGGCCGGTATCGCCCGCACTGAGCATGTTTGCCAGATACTGTACCGGAATGCGCAGGCTTTCCACCGCCGGCAGAACGCTGTCGGTTTTTGGCAGGCCACCGGCATCGGCAACGGACTGGATTGGTGACAGAGGCGGCACGTACCAGACCATTGGCAGGGTGCGATATTCCGGATGCAGCGGCAGCGCCAGCTTCCAGTCCATCGCCATTTTGTACACCGGTGAACGCTGCGCGGCGTCCAGCGTGTTCTGGGTGATGCCCTGTTTCAGCGCTTCTTCAATCACTGCCGGGTCGTGCGGGTCAAGGAACACGTCGCACTGACGCTCGTAGAGATCGGTTTCGTGCTCGGTGCTGGCGGCTTCTTCGATACGGTCGGCGTCATACAGCAGTACGCCCAGGTAGCGAATACGGCCCACACAGGTTTCCGAACAGACTGTCGGCTGGCCGGATTCAATACGCGGGTAGCAGAAGATGCATTTTTCGGACTTACCGCTCTTCCAGTTGAAGTAGATTTTTTTGTACGGGCAGCCGGTGATGCACATACGCCAGCCGCGGCACTTGTCCTGGTCAATCAACACGATGCCGTCTTCTTCACGCTTGTAAATCGCGCCGCTTGGGCAGGTGGCGACACAGCTTGGATTCAGACAGTGTTCGCACAGGCGCGGCAGATACATCATGAAGGTGTTTTCGAACTGGCCGTACATCTCTTTTTGCATTGCCGCAAAGTTCTGGTCGTGGGCGCGTTTTTCAAACTCGCCGCCAAGCAGCTCTTCCCAGTTCGGACCCCACTCAATTTTGTTCATCCGCTGGCCGCTAATCAGCGAGCGCGGGCGGGCGGTCGGCAGGTTTTTACCCTCCGGCGCGTTGTGCAGGTGCTGGTAGTCGTAGGTGAACGGCTCGTAATAATCGTCAATGCCCGGGATCAGCGGGTTGGCGAAGATTTTCGACAGCACGCCCAGGCGGCCGCCCATGCGCGGGGTCAGTTTGCCGCTGATGCCGCGAACCCAGCCGCCTTGCCATTTCTCCTGGTTTTCCCAGTCTTTTGGGAAACCGATGCCCGGTTTGGTCTCGACGTTGTTAAACCACGCGTATTCCATCCCTTCGCGGCTGCTCCAGACGTTCTTACAGGTCACGGAGCAAGTGTGGCAGCCAATGCATTTATCAAGGTTTAAAACCATCCCAACCTGTGAGCGTATCTTCATTTTGCTGCCTCCTGAACCTGGTCATTGCCTTCATCATCCAGCCAATTAATGTTTTTCATTTTGCGAATCATAATGAACTCATCACGGTTCGAACCGACCGTTCCGTAGTAGTTGAAGCTATAGGCTAGTTGCGCATAGCCGCCGATCATATGGGTCGGTTTTGGGCAGATACGGGTGACCGAGTTATGGATCCCCCCGCGTCGTCCGGTAACCTCCGAGCCTGGAATATTCATGATGCGTTCCTGGGCGTGGTACATCATGGTCATGCCCGGCGGTACGCGCTGGCTGACCACCGCACGGGCGGTGAGCGCACCGTTGCCGTTGAACGCTTCAATCCAGTCGTTATCGGCGATCCCCAGCTCTTTAGCGTCGGTTTCGCTCAGCCAGACGATTGGCCCGCCGCGCGACAGCGTCAGCATCAGCAGGTTTTCGCTATAGGTAGAGTGAATGCCCCATTTCTGGTGCGGTGTCAGGAAGTTCAGCGCTTTTTCCGGGAAGCCGTTCGGCGGAATCTCCTTCATGTGGCTAACGCTGCGGGTGTCGATTGGCGGGCGATAGGCCACCAGGCTCTCGCCAAAATCACGCATCCACGGGTGATCCTGATACAGCGACTGGCGGCCCGACACGGTACGCCACGGGATCAGCTCGTGCACGTTGGTGTAACCCGCGTTATAGGAGACGTGTTCATCTTCAAGGCCGGACCAGGTTGGGCTGGAGATGATTTTGCGCGGCTGCGCCTGAATATCGCGGAAGCGAATCTTCTCGTCTTCTTTGTTGGTTGCCAGATGGGTGTGGTTGAGACCGGTAAATTCGCCCAGCGCTTCCCAGGCTTTCACCGCCACCTGACCGTTGGTTTCCGGCGCCAGGGTGAGGATCACCTCGGCGGCATCAATTGCCGTCTCAATACACGGGCGGCCTTTCGCCGGGCCATCGAGCTTGACGTAGTTGAGCTTGCCGAGGAAATCTATCTCGGTCTGGGTTTTCCAGCCGATACCTTTGCCACCGTTGCCGAGTTTGTCCATCAACGGGCCGAGCGAGGTAAAGCGCTCGTAGGTGGCCGGATAATCACGTTCAACCGCGATAATATTCGGAGCGGTTTTGCCTGGAATCAGGTCGCATTCGCCTTTACGCCAGTCCTGAATGGCAAACGGCTGCGCCAGCTCCGCCGGGGAGTCGTGCTGCAGCGGTTGCAGCACCACGTCGGTTTCCACGCCAAGATGCCCCTGACAGATTTCCGAGAACGCTTTGGCGATACCCTTGTAGATTTCCCAGTCGCTCTTGGACTCCCATGCCGGGTCAACGGCGGCGGAGAGCGGGTGGATGAACGGGTGCATATCCGAGGTGTTCATATCGTCTTTTTCGTACCAGGTGGCGGTCGGCAGGACGATATCGGAGAACAGGCAGGTGCTGGACATACGGAAATCGAGCGTGACCAGCAGGTCAAGCTTGCCCTCAATGGCCGCGGTCTGCCACTCCACTTCTTCCGGCTTCACGTCGTCGGTCGAGCCGAGATCCTCGCCCTGAATCCCGCTGTCGGCACCGAGCAGATACTTCAGCATGTATTCGTGGCCTTTACCGGAAGAACCCAGCAGGTTAGAACGCCAGATAAACAGGTTACGCGGGTGGTTCGCACCGTTGTCCGGCTGCTCGCTGGCAAAACGGATATCGCCAGATTTCAGCCCCTGAACGGTGTATTCCTGCGGCGTCATGCCTGCTGCGGCGGCCTTCGCCTTCACGGTCAGCGGGTTGAGGTTAAGCTGCGGCGCGGACGGCAGCCAGCCCATACGTTCGGCGCGGACGTTAAAGTCGATCAGATGACCGGTATATTTTTTCGGGTCGGCCAGCGGTGAGAGCAGTTCCTGTGCGGTGAGCTTCTCATAGCGCCACTGGCTGGCGTGGTTGTAGAAGTAGGAGGTACTGTTCATCTGGCGCGGTGGGCGGTTCCAGTCCAGTGCAAAGGCCAGCGGCAGCCAGCCGGTTTGCGGGCGCAGTTTCTCCTGGCCCACGTAGTGCGCCCAGCCGCCGCCGCTCTGACCGACGCAGCCGCAGAACACAAGCATGTTGATCATCCCACGGTAGTTCATGTCCATGTGGTACCAGTGGTTAACCCCGGCACCGAGGATGATCATCGAACGGCCGTGCGTTTTATGCGCGGTATCGGCGAACTCCAGGGCAATTTTTTCGATGTTATGGCGCGATACGCCGGTAATCTGCTCGCCCCAGGCCGGGGTGTAGGCTTTCACCTCATCAAAGCTTTTCGCTGCCAGCTCATCGTCCAGACCGCGGTCAAGGCCGTAGTTGGCCAGTACCAGGTCATAGACGCTCACCACCAGACGGCTGCTGCCGTCGGCGAAGGTCAGCTGTTTTGCCGGCAGCTTACGCACCAGAATCGGGTCTTGTCTGACGCTGCGGAAGTGCGGGTTTTCGTTGCCGCCAAAGTAGGGGAACGCCACGCCAGCGACGGTATCGCGGTTATCCAGCAGCGACAGCGTCAGCTCAATCTCTTTGCCGGAGGCCAGCGATTCGAGGTTCCACTTGCCTTTTTCGCCCCAGCGGAAACCGATAGAGCCGTTTGGCACTACCAGTTCGCCGTCGCGGTTGTAGGCCACGGTTTTCCATTCCGGGTTGTTGGCTTCGCCCAGCCCATCCACCAGATCCGAGGCACGCAGCATACGGCCTGCGGTATACGAACCGTCGTCGCGGCTGTCGAGCATCAC
Source organism: Kluyvera sp. EC_51 (assembly GCF_019584505.1). NCBI lineage: Bacteria > Pseudomonadati > Pseudomonadota > Gammaproteobacteria > Enterobacterales > Enterobacteriaceae > Kluyvera > Kluyvera sp. EC_51. The sequence goes on from NZ_VDAG01000075.1 coordinate 120,631, forward strand.
CAGCATTGGCATGTCGGTATAGCGACGGCAGTAGTTGATAAAGTATTCGCTTGGGTTATCGAGGTGGAACGTTTTGAGGATCACGTGGCCCATCGCCATCGCCAGCGCGCTGTCGGTACCCTGTTTCGGTGCCAGCCACTGGTCGCTGAGTTTGGCAACTTCTGAGAAGTCTGGGGTGATGGCGACGGTCTTAGTGCCTTTGTAACGGACTTCGGTGAAGAAGTGGGCGTCCGGGGTACGGGTCTGCGGCACGTTGGAACCCCAGGCGATGATATAGCTGGAGTTGTACCAGTCGGCGGATTCCGGCACGTCGGTCTGCTCGCCCCAGGTCATCGGTGAGGCGGGCGGTAAGTCGCAGTACCAGTCGTAGAAACTTAAGCAGGTGCCGCCAATTAGGGAGAGATAGCGGGTACCGGCGGCGTAAGAAACCATCGACATCGCCGGGATCGGCGAGAAGCCCGCCACGCGGTCGGGACCGTACTTTTTAATCGTCCAGACGTTGGCGGCGGCAATCAACTGGTTAAGCTCTTTCCACGAAGAACGCACAAAGCCGCCTTTACCGCGCGCCTGCTTGTAGCTCTGGGTCTTTTCCGGGTCTTTCATGATGCTGTCCCAGGCCACCATTGGGTCCGGGTGCTCGGCGAGGGCTTCGCGCCACAGCTCAATCAGCTTTTTACGCGCCAGCGGGTACTTCAGACGGTTAGCGCTGTAGAGATACCAGGAGTAGCTGGCACCGCGCGGGCAGCCGCGAGGTTCGTGGTTAGGCAGGTCAGGGCGGGTGCGGGGATAGTCGGTCTGTTGGGTTTCCCAGGTGACCAGGCCGTTTTTGACGTAAATCTTCCAGCTGCATGAGCCCGTACAGTTCACCCCGTGGGTTGAGCGAACGATCTTGTCGAATTGCCAGCGTTGACGATAGCTGTCTTCCCAGTCACGGTTGTTGTCGTAGACCTGTCCGTGACCGTTGGCAAAGGTCTCGCGTTTCTGCTTAAAGTAGCGAAAGCGATCCAGTAGCTTGCTCATACTTGCTCCTCCTGACGGGGGGCTTTGCTCCCCCGTGGTTACACTGCTCACATAGTTATGTTTATTTTGACGTCGGTTTGCGGCGGCCGTAGACAAGCCATGTCACCAGCACGCACACGACGTAGAAGACAAAGAACACTTTCATGGCGCCAACCGGTGAACCGGTCATGGCTAAAGAGGTGCCGAAGGCTTTTGGAATAAAGAAGCCGCCAACTGCGCCGATAGCGGAGATAAAACCGAGCGCGGCGGCGGTATCGGTAACCGCTTCGTGCTGGGCTTCTTCATCGCTGCCGCCGCGTTTTTTGACGCTGTCGATGGTGATTTGACGGAAAATCACCGCGATCATCTGGAAGGTGGAGCCACTGCCGAGACCGGCGGTCAGGAACAGGCCCATAAACACCACGTAGAAGGCGAGGAAGCTGCCGGAGCCGCTGCCTGGCAGCGTCAGGAACAGCAGGCCGGTAAACACTGCCATCAATATAAAGTTCACCAGCGTGACCTTCACGCCGCCGAGGCGATCGGAAATCACACCGCCGAATGAACGCGCCAGCGCGCCGATAAACGGCCCGAAGAAGGCTAGCTTGAGAATGTTAACGTCCGGGAACTGGGTTTTTGCCAGCATCGCAAAACCGGCAGAGAAGCCGATAAATGAGCCGAAGGTTGCCAGATAGAGCAAACTCAGCAGCCACATATGCGGGCGTTTCAGCACCGGAAGCTGGTCACGCACTGAGGCTTTGGAGCTGGCGATATCGTTCATCCCCACCCAGGCGGCGATAGTGGCGATAACCAGCAGCGGCACCCAGATGATGGCGGCGTTGGCCAGCGACAGGATAGAACCGTCTTCCTGCGGCACGCCGTGAACGCCAAGAAAGGTGAAGATCGGCAGGAAGATCACCGCGGGGGCGACCATCTGCATCACGCTGACGCCAAGGTTGCCGAGCCCACCGTTAATGCCGAGCGCGCTGCCTTGCTTCGCTTTTGGGAAGAAGAAGCTGATGTTGCCCATACTGGAGGCAAAGTTAGCCCCAGCGAATCCGCACAGCAGTGCGATGATGATAAATACTTCGTAAGGGGTAGAGGTGTTCTGAATGGCAATGCCCAACCAGACGCACGGTACCACCAGAATTACCGTACTTAACACCGTCCATTTGCGCCCACCCAATATGGGTACCATAAAGGAGTAGGGCACGCGTAATATGGCACCAGAAAGTGAAGGTAATGCGGTTAATAAAAAGAGTTGGTCTGTAGTGAAATTAAAACCCACTTTATTGAGATTCACCGCCACGGCGCTAAATAACATCCAGACGCAGAAGGCGAGTAATAAACAGGCAACGGAAATCCACAGATTTCGCCTCGCAATTGATTTTCCTTTATTTTCCCAGAAGCCGGGATTCTCAGGTTTCCACTCTTTTAAGAGATAATGATTCTCTTTCTCATTATTTGCCATATAACCCTCGGGGAACACGTCATAAAAAATAAACAAAAGGAAAAACAGCGATGTAGGAAGAGGGAGTTATTATTGCCAGGCCGTTTTATCGCTTTATCGTTGAAGAATAGATAAAAAAAGCGCGTTGTAAGAAAACGCGCTGTGAATAAAACGTTGTTAATTGTTACCAAATGTAAATTAAACGGGATTAAGCTCTAGCGTAATATAATGTTGTATATAGCGAGCAAAGATCTCATCGCTAATTTCCGCCATCCCTAGTGCATAAATTCCATCTAGTCCACACACTAACGCAATTAATCGCCAGGCAATATTTTCTGCGCTATCAATGGGACGAAATTCATTAGCTTCCGTGCCCTGTAAAATCAGCGATACGGTTTCCTTATGCCACATATCCATCGTCAGCAGATAAGCACCTTTAATATCGCTGTCGCTGTCCGCCAGTAACTGTGCTTCCCGCCAGAGACGGACGTAGGGGTCAAGACGGCCATCATCGCTGCCAAGCATCGAAAAGAGGCGGTCGTGCCAGTTCGCATCATCGGCCACCAGTGGCATATCGAGCATTTCACGGATCAGCCTGACGAAGGCGAGGGATTTGAGTTCACCAATAGAGGTGAAGTGGTGATGCACCTGGCCGCTGGAGACTCCGGCAACGCTGGCAATATTACGTACGGTCATGGCGCTAAAGCCGCCGCTTAGTGCCACCTGCATGGCGGTTTTAAGGATCGCTTCCCGCCGTTCTTCTCGGGTTAAATAGTTCATTTTTCTTCGTTTAAGTAGGGTTTAGCTGAGAATAACAAAAAATTGGACATGCGTTCAACAATCCGGCAGGATCTCGTTCCTGGACACATGTCCAACAATGAACAATGAAGTGAGGAACGGAAAAATGTCACGCCAATGGTTAACGCTCATGGCTATCCTGATGGTCTATATCCCGGTGGCGATTGATGCCACCGTGCTGCACGTGGCCGCGCCGACGCTGAGCTTCGCGTTGGGCACCAGCGGCAATGAGCTGCTGTGGATCATTGATATCTATTCACTGGTAATGGCCGGTATGGTGCTGCCAATGGGCGCGCTCGGCGACAAGATTGGTTTTAAACGCCTGCTGCTGCTCGGCAGCGGGATCTTTGGCCTGGCATCGCTGGCCGCGGCGTTTTCGCCGACGGCGCTAACGCTGATTGCTTCACGCGCACTGCTGGCGATCGGTGCAGCGATGATTGTGCCGGCCACGCTCGCCGGGATCCGCACCACCTTTGCCGAAGCGCGTCATCGTAATATGGCGCTGGGGCTATGGGCGGCTGTTGGTTCTGGCGGCGCGGCGTTTGGCCCGCTGGTAGGCGGCATGCTGCTGGAGCACTTCTATTGGGGATCGGTGTTCCTGATCAACGTGCCGATTGTGCTGGTGGTGATTGCCATTAATGCCAGAGTGGTGCCGCGCCAGCCTGCGCGACGCGAGCAGCCGCTGAATCTCTTCCAGGCGCTGGTGCTGATTGCCGCCATCCTGATGCTGGTGTTTAGCGCCAAATCGGCGCTGAAAGGGCAGCTTGCACTGTGGCTGGTGGCGATGGTGGCGATTGCCGGTGCTGGCATGCTGTACTGGTTTGTCCGTAAACAGCTCTCGGCAACGCGCCCGATGGTGGATATGCGCCTCTTTACCCATCGCATTATTTTAAGCGGAGTCATGATGGCGATGACGGCGCTGATTACCCTGGTGGGCTTTGAGCTGCTGATGGCCCAGGAACTGCAGTTTGTGCACGGCAAAACGCCGTTTGAAGCCGGGCTGTTTATGCTACCCGTGATGGTGGCGAGCGGCTTCAGCGGCCCGATTGCCGGGATGCTGGTGTCGAAGCTGGGGCTGCGTGAAGTGGCGACCGGCGGGATGCTGTTAAGCGCGCTGAGCTTCCTTGGCCTGTCGATGACTGATTTTAGCACCCAGCAATGGCAGGCGTGGGGGCTGATGACGCTGCTGGGCTTTAGCGTTGCCAGCGCACTGTTGGCCTCCAGCTCGGCAATTATGGCGGCGGCACCGAAAGAGAAAGCGGCAGCAGCAGGGGCCATTGAAACCATGGCCTACGAGCTTGGCGCGGGGCTGGGTATTGCGCTGTTTGGCCTGATCCTGACTCGCAGCTACACCTCGTCGATTGTGCTGCCCGCCGGGGTAGACGGTGCGGTAGCCGAGCAGGCAGCTTCATCGATTAGCGAAGCGATAAAGCTGGCGCAGTCGATGCCCGCCATCCCGGCACAAAGCCTGATTGACGCGGCAAAAATGGCGTTTATCAACTCGCACAGCATCGTGCTGGCGACGGCGGGCGTGCTGCTTCTGTTGCTGGCTGCTGGTATCTGGCGCAGTCTGGCAAAAGCACCTGCCTTACATTAACCCTTAAAGCTGAAGAGAAAGCTCCATCGCTGCCCGTCGCAACGGCGCGAGGGCTTTCTCTTTTAGCGCGGCAGCGTTGGTAGAGCCAGCCGGCACGCCAACGTTCAATGCGGCTACCGTTTGCCCGCTCCGTGAGAGCAACGGCACCGCCAGCGAACACAATCCCACCTCAATTTGCCGGTCGGCGAGCGCGTAGCCCTGCATACGCACGCGGGCTATTTCTTCGCGCAGGCTCGGCACGTCGCATAGGGTGTGCGGGGTATAGCGGATCAAATTTGCACGTGACAACGTCACTTCCAACTGTTCTTCCGGCAGCGCGCTCAGCAGCACGCGCCCCATTGAGGTTGCCCACGCGGGTAGGCGGCTGCCGCGACCAATATCTACACTGAGCAGATTATTCACCGCTGAGCGGGCGATATAGAGCACGTTGTCGCCGTCAAGGGTTGCGGCCGAACAGGACTCGCCCAACGCTTTACCCAGACTGTCCAGCGCGTTCTGCGCTACCTTCGCCAGCGGTGTACCCGCCAGGTAAGCATGACCGACCGCCAGCACGCGCGGCAGCAGTTCATAGCTACGGCCATCCGGGCTATGCACCATGCCGAGTGCTGCCAGGGTATACAGGCAGCGGCGAACCGCCGCGCGGGAGATCTGCGTTTTCTGGCTGAGCTGGGAGATGGTCAGACGTTGACGCTGTGGGGTAAACGCGCTTAGCACCTCCAACCCTCGCGCCAGTGAAAGCATAAAGTTAGGGTTGTGTTCGGCCTGGCGGGCACTAAGGGTATCCGTTTTTTTATCGCTCATTTCATCCCTCTACGACAAAAGCTATAGGCTCACTGAGCATCACTATATCGTGGGGAAAAACCGCGGCGATTTGGCGTGCTGGTTTTCCCACTGTGATCACATTATTAACCGCAATTTAACAAGCGCGTCGATTATCGCACAACATTTCGATGACCGCCGTTGACCGTTTTCCTCGCCCAGACCTATTGTCAAAAGCATCGTTACCCCACGTGATATTCAGGGGCATTCGACGTGATGCAATTGATGAGCAGGAAGAGAAAATGAGCGCGACCATAGAACATATTGAAAGCTGGCTGGTGGATGTGCCGACGATTCGGCCACACAAGCTGTCGATGACCACCATGGGCTGCCAGACGTTGGTGATTATCCGAATAACGCGTTCGGATGGCATTGACGGTATCGGAGAGGCGACCACCATTGGTGGACTGAGCTACGGCGTGGAAAGCCCGGAGGCGATCGCCTCGGCGATTAACGATTATCTGCTGCCGTTACTCAAAGGTCAGCCCGCCGATAATCTCAATGCGCTGACCGCGCGAATGAACAGTGCGGTCAGGGGCAACACTTTTGCCAAATCGGCCATCGAAACCGCGCTACTGGATGCGCAAGGTAAAGCGCTGGGGCTGCCGGTCTCCGCGCTGCTGGGCGGGGCGCTCAGCACCTCATTGCCGGTGCTGTGGACGCTGGCCAGCGGCGACACGGCAAAAGATATCGCCGAGGGCGAAAGGCTGCTGGCGGAGCGTCGCCATCAGGCCTTCAAGTTAAAAATAGGTGCCCGCGAACTGGCGACCGATCTGCGTCACACCCGCGCCATTGTTGAAGCGCTGGGTGACCGGGCCAGTATTCGCGTTGACGTTAACCAGGCGTGGGACGCGACGGTTGCTGCCAAAGGCTGCCGTGAACTGGCGGCGATGGGTGTCGATCTGATTGAACAGCCGGTCAGCGCGCAGGACAACGCCTCGCTGGTACGACTGAGCCACCAGATTGAAACCGCTATTCTGGCCGATGAAGCCGTCTCGACCCACTACGATGGCTACCGGCTGGCGCAGCAGGGTTTTAGCGGCGCCTATGCGCTGAAAATAGCCAAAGCCGGTGGCCCGCAAAGCGTGCTGGCGCTGGCTAACGTGGCGCAGGCCGCAGGCGTTGGGCTGTACGGCGGCACCATGCTGGAAGGTACTGTCGGTACCGTTGCTTCGCTGCACGCCTGGTCAACGCTACCGCTGCAGTGGGGGACCGAGATGTTTGGCCCGCTGCTGCTTAAAGATGACATTGTCAGCGTTCCGCTCACCTTTGCCGAAGGTGTGGTGACGCTGCCGCAAACGCCGGGTCTGGGCGTAGAACTGGATGAAGACAAACTGCGCTATTACAGCCGTAAAGCGTAATGGGAGAGCATAATGCTATTTAAAGTTGATATGACCGTGAATATTCCGTTGGGATTTCCTGCGACTGAAATTGAGGAAATAAAACTACGGGAGAAAAATTATTCACAACAGTTGCAGCGAGAAGGAAAATGGCGACATATCTGGCGCGTTGCCGGTCTTTACGCCAACGTCAGCATTTTCGATGTGAAAGATGCCGAAGAATTGCATCAAATATTAATGGCTTTACCGTTATATCCGTTTATGCAAATTCGCGTGGAGGCGCTTTGCCGCCATCCTTCATCGATTTGCGAAGACGACCGTTAATAATAAGAAGAACTACCCTCGCGCCGGGTTATCCCGGCGAATACCCTACGATAATAAGTGAGAGTAATTATGAGTAATGCATTCGTAAAACAAGATGCTGTGCAGAAATTATTACGTGAAGGTGCCGGTTTAAATGTGGAAGGCGGCGACGAGCGGTTTAAATCGATAGTTCACCGCCTGCTGGAAAATATCTGTACTCTGATTGATGACTATAACGTGACGGAAGAAGAGTTCTGGCATGCAGTGAATTATCTGCACGAATTAGGTGGCCGTCAGGAGGCCGCACTGCTGGCAGCGGGCCTGGGGCTTGAACACTTCCTCGACCTGCGCCAGGATGCCATTGACGCCGCCGCTCAGCGTGAAACCGGTACGCCGCGAACTATCGAAGGCCCACTGTACGTCGCGAACGCACCGCTGGCCGATGGGCATACCCGTATGGATGATGGCAAAGATGCCGGTGAAGTGATGTGGCTGCACGGCCAGGTTAACGACACCCAGGGCCGCCCGGTGGCTAACGCCATCGTCGATATCTGGCACGCCAATACCCTCGGTAACTACTCCTTCTTTGACCAGAGCCAGAGCGAATACAACCTGCGCCGCCGTATTCGTACTGGTGCGGATGGACGCTACAGCGTGCGCAGCATTATGCCATCTGGCTACGGCTGCCCGCCGGACGGCCCAACCCAGAAGCTGCTTGACCGTTTGGGTCGTCACGGTAATCGTCCGGCGCATATTCACTTCTTCGTTTCTGCGCCCGGCCATAAGCATCTGACCAGCCAGATTAACCTCAACGGTGATAAATATCTGTGGGATGATTTTGCCTTTGCCACCCGTGACGGGCTGATTGCCGACCCGGTTAAAGTGACCGACCGCGCGCTGATTCAGCAGCGTGAGCTCGACGGTGAGCATACCGAAGTGCATTTTGATTTGACCCTGTGTAAAGCGCTCAGCACTGACGAAGAACAGCGCGGTACGCGCCTGCGCGCACAAGAGTAATTCGCTGCGTTCATTTTATTCTCCGGCTTTATATGGCCGGAGAATAATGACTATCTCTGAATATTGCACTTTATTCCTGAAACATGCAGGAGGGTACGACTCATGCAAAAAATGTTCACCACGCTGAAAGATAAAATCAACAATGCGTTAATTGTGGATCGTGAGAATCATATTTATCGCTGCCATCGCTCAATATTTACCGATCAGCAGTTATTTGATTTTGAAATGAAGCATATCTTTGAAGGTAATTGGGCGTTTCTGGCCCATGAAAGTCAAATACCCGAAGCCGGCGATTATTATACGCTGACCCTGGGGCGCCAGCCGGTGATTATTACCCGTGACAAAAAGAACGAACTCCATGCGTTAATTAATAGCTGCGCCCACCGTGGCGCGATGCTATGTCGACGCAAAACCGGGAATAAGAATTCATTTACCTGCCCGTTCCACGGTTGGACGTTCAGTAATAACGGCAAGCTATTAAAAGCCAAAGATGAAAGTACCGGCGGCTACCCGGAAAGTTTTAAGCATGAAGGTTCGCACGACTTACAAAAATTACCGCGTTTCCAGTCTTATCGCGGGTTCCTGTTCGGCAGCCTGAGCGACGATGTTCAGCCGCTGGAGGAATATCTCGGGGAAACCTGCAAGATTATCGACCTGATCGTTGACCAGGCGGCGGAAGGGCTGGAAGTGCTTAACGGTTCTTCAAGCTATGTCTACGAAGGTAACTGGAAGCTCGGGGCGGAAAATGGGGCCGACGGCTATCACGTCAGCGTGGTGCACTGGAACTATGCCTCAACCATGTCACGCCGTAACTACGAAGCGGAAGGCACCCATGCGGTGGATGCTAACGGCTGGTCGAAAAGCATCGGTGGCGGCTACGGCTTTGATAACGGTCATATGCTGCTGTGGACGCGGGCGCTGAACCCGGAAGTGCGCCCGGTTTATGAACATCGTGAGCGCCTGCAGGCCGAATTTGGTGATTCCCGCGCCGACCAGATGGTCAACGAAACGCGCAACCTGTGCCTCTATCCCAACGTCTATCTGATGGATCAGTTCTCCACTCAGATCCGCGTGATCCGCCCGATATCTGTTGATAAAACCGAAGTCACCATCTGGTGCTTTGCGCCGAAGGGAGAATCTGACCAGGCACGCGCGCTGCGTATTCGTCAGTACGAGGATTTCTTTAACGTCAGCGGTATGGGAACACCGGACGATCTCGAAGAGTTCAGCGCTTGCCAGCGCGGCTATCACGGGGAAAATCTGCCGTGGAGCGATCTGAGCCGCGGCGCGCTGCACTGGGTCGATGGCCCGGACGAGCATGCGCAGCAATCAGGGTTCCGCCCGCTGCTGAGCGGGGTGAAATCAGAAGATGAAGCGCTCTATATCGCCCATCACCACCACTGGCAGAACGTGATGCTGGCGGCGCTGGAAAAAGAGCAGCAGCGTTATGACCAGTCAATTACCCAACGTGTGGAGGTGGCCTGATGTTGACGCTTGAACAGGTTCGCCAGTTTCTCTATTACGAAGCCCGCCTGCTGGACGACCGTCAGTGGGATGAGTGGCTGAACTGCTACAGCCCGAAGGTGGTGTACTGGATGCCTGCCTGGGGCGACGACGACAAGCTCACCCGCGACCCGCAGCGCGAAATTTCGCTGATCTACTACCCGAGCCGCGATGGCCTGGAAGACCGGGTGTACCGCATTAAGACCGAACGCTCCGGGGCGAGCACGCCCGAGCCGCGCACCACCCATATGATCAGCAACGTTGAGCTGCTGGGGGAAACCGAGCAGGGCATGGAGGTGCGCTACAACTGGGTGACCTATTGTCATCGCTATCAGCATACCGATGCGTGGTTTGGCTCGACCTGCTGCACGCTGGTCGACAACGATGGGCAGCCGCAGATCATCCGCAAAACCGTGCGCCTGAATAACGACTACATCCGTCAGGTGATTGACGTTTACCACATTTAAGAGGTGCCTATGACCTTTAACATTGCGCTCAATTTTGAGGACGGCATCACCCGTTTTATTCAGTGTAACGCCGGGGAGAAAGTACTGGATGCCGCCTATCGCCAGAAGGTGAATCTGCCGATGGATTGTTCCGACGGCGTGTGCGGAACCTGTAAGTGTCACTGCACCAGTGGGGAATATGGCCTGGGGGACGATTATCTCGAAGAGGCGTTAAGCGAAGAGGAAGCCGACGAACGCCAGGTGCTGACCTGTCAGATGGTGCCAACCAGCGACTGCGTGATTGACGTACCGGTGGCGGCCGCGCAGTGCAAAACCGCGCTGGCGACGCTGGGCGCGGAGGTGCAGCAGGTTAATTTGCTCTCCGACACCGCCATTGAGCTGGTGGTTAAACTCGACGATGCGCTCGCGTTTCTGCCCGGTCAGTACATCAACATTCAGGTGCCGGGTACGCCGCAGGTTCGCGCCTATTCGTTCAGCTCTTTGCCCGGCGCAGACGTGGGCAGCTTCCTGATTCGCAACGTGCCGGGGGGCTTAATGAGCCAGTGGCTGACCCAGCGAGCCCGACCGGGGGATCGGCTGACGCTGAGCGGCCCGATGGGCAGCTTCTATCTGCGAAACGGTGAACGTCCGCTGCTGATGCTGGCGGGGGGAACGGGGCTGGCACCGCTGCTGTCGATGCTGCAAACCCTAGCGGCACAGGGAAGCACTCGTCCGGTCACGCTGCTGTACGGCGTCACCCGTGACGGTGATCTGGTCAAGACGCAAGAGCTTGATGCCTTTATCGCGCAACTGCCTGGATACCGCTGGCTGCCGGTAGTGGCCGATGCCCAGAGCGCCTGTCCGCAGCGCGGTTTTGTCACCGAGCATCTTGATGAGGCGATGCTGAACGATGGCGACGTCGATATCTATCTGTGCGGCCCGCCGCCGATGGTTAACGCCGTCTCTACGGCGCTGCGTGAACGGGGGATCTCGCCTGCGGGATTCTGGTATGAGAAGTTTATCGCCAGCCAGAGCGCGGCGGCATAAGGAGCGATGATGCGATTTACTAATAAAGTGCTGGCTATCACCGGTGCTGCGCAGGGCATTGGTCGTCAGACGGCCGAACAGGCTGCTCGTGAAGGCGCGCGCCTGCTATTGATTGACCGTTCACGCTACGTGCACGAACTGGCGGCGACGCTGACCGCCGCCGGAAGTGACGTACTGGCGTTGGAAGCCGACCTTGAGCAGTGGGAGAGCACCGAACGGGTATTTGCCGACGGGGTGGCGCACTTTGGCCGCCTGGACGTGGTGATTAATAACGTGGGCGGCACCATCTGGGCGCGTCCGTTTGCAGAATATCAGCCCGATCAGATCGAAAAAGAGATCCGCCGTTCGCTATTCCCCACGCTCTGGAGCTGCAGGGCGGCGCTGCCGTGGATGCTGAAGCAGGGCAAAGGCAGCATCGTGAATATCTCATCGGTGGCAACGGCTGGGGTTAACCGGGTTCCGTATTCGGCGGCGAAAGGCGGCGTGAACGCGCTGACCCGTTCGCTGGCCCTTGAATATAGCGATAGCGGTATTCGGATTAACGCCGTTGCGCCGGGAGGCACAGATGCACCGGCACGCCTGACGCCGAGAAATGACGAGCAGCCGACAGAGCAAGAAAAGGCGTGGTATCAGCAGGTGGTGGATCAAACGGTGGCAAGCAGCCTGATGCATCGCTACGGCACGCTGGCGGAACAGGCGAATGCTATCCTGTTTCTCGCCAGCGATGAGGCCAGCTACATCACTGGGGTGACGCTGCCGGTAGCGGGAGGCGACCTCGGCTAACGCCGGGTGGCATACCAGCAGAGCAGGGAGCCCGCGCAGACCATGGCGGCTCCCTGCCAGAATGACCACGAAAGCGCAGCGCTGAGCAGAACGGCCGCCAGCGCTGAGGAGAGCACCGGGGTAAAGTAAGAGGCGGCGGCCAGCAGGCTGACGTTGCCGTGCAGAATGCCGACGTTCCACGCCGCATAGGCTAATCCTAATGCCAGTGCGCACAGAACCAGTTTAATCACCACCGGCCAGCTAAAGATCATCGGTGGCTGCTCGCTTACCAGGAATTTCACCCACAGGCTGAGCGCCGTTAATAAAACAAACAGCGTAATGCCGTTTTTGCCTTTGGCATATCTGGCGGTGACGGTGCAGTAGGCCGCCCAGATAAATGCACCGACGAAAGCCAGAATATAGCTCAGCGGGCTTGAGATAACGTTGCGGGTTATTTCCGCGATATCCAGACCGTGCTCGCCGCCTAATACCCAGGTCACGCCAAATAGCGAGAGCAATAAGCCCGGTATCACCCATAAGCTGCTTTTTTGGCCGTTGAACAGAATAGCAAACAGAATGGTCAGACTTGGCCAGAGATAATTGACCATGCCGACTTCAATTGCCTGTTGGCGGGTGCCCGCATAGCCAAGTGAGAGCGCGAGACAGATTTCGTAGCTAACAAACAGCACGCTGCCGGCTACAAGATAACGCGGCGGGATTTGACGCAACTGCGGGAAACCGACGGTAAATATCAGCAACAGGCCGCTCAGGCTGTAGATCATTGCGGCACCACCCACCGGGCCAAGCCCTTCGCTGACGCCGCGAATCAGCCCCACCATGGTGCTCCATAATACGATGGCGGTGAGTCCCGTCAGCGTCGCTCTCTTCTTATCCATCTCTAACCTGATGCTTTTACAAACGAAGTCTGCGGTTATAGCATTTTTTTGCCGCCGCTGGTGATATTTTTCCGCGACGCCTAACCCTAAAGGATTAATGAAATTCGCCGACCCTGACTATTAAGGGGGGCTCAGTTTTCGACATTGATTTGACGCAAAAAAAACAGGGGCATTGCTGTTAGTTTCCTTCTCGAAGTACATCCATACGATGAGGAAAACAATGGACGTCAGCCGCAGAAAGTTTTTTAAAATCTGCGCGGGCGGTATGGCTGGGACGACGGCTGCGGCATTAGGGTTTGCCCCGAAAATGGCGTTAGCACAGGCGCGAAATTTCAAATTACTGCGCGCTAAAGAAGTTCGTAACACCTGCACATACTGCTCCGTAGGTTGTGGGCTATTAATGTATAGCCTGGGCGATGGAGCCAAAAATACCCGGGAATCGATTTACCATATTGAAGGTGACCCGGATCATCCGGTAAGCCGCGGCGCACTGTGCCCGAAAGGCGCGGGGCTGCTGGACTATGTACACAGTGAAAGTCGCCTGCGCTACCCGGAATACCGCGCACCTGGCTCGGATAAATGGCAGCGTATTTCGTGGAATGAAGCCTTCGATCGCATCGCAAAATTGATGAAGGCCGACCGCGACGCCAACTTTATTGAGAAGAACGAGCAGGGCGTGACGGTTAACCGCTGGCTCTCCACCGGGATGCTGTGCGCATCCGCGGCAAGTAATGAGACCGGCATGCTGACGCAGAAGTTTGTGCGCTCGCTCGGTATGCTGGCGGTAGACAACCAGGCGCGCGTCTGACACGGACCAACGGTAGCAAGTCTTGCTCCAACATTTGGTCGCGGTGCGATGACCAACCACTGGGTTGATATCAAAAACGCCAACGTCGTGATGGTGATGGGCGGTAACGCCGCTGAAGCCCATCCAGTGGGTTTCCGCTGGGCGATGGAAGCGAAAAACAATAACGATGCCACGCTTATCGTTGTCGACCCGCGCTTTACGCGTACGGCGTCGGTAGCTGATATTTATGCGCCAATTCGTTCCGGTACCGACATTACCTTCCTGTCGGGCGTACTGCTGTATCTTATCGAAAACAATAAGATCAACGCCGAATACGTGAAGCATTACACCAACGCCAGCCTGCTGGTGCGGGATGATTTTGCCTTCGAAGACGGCCTGTTTAGCGGCTATGACGCCGAGAAACGTCAGTACGACAAATCGTCCTGGAACTATCAGTACGATGAAAACGACTACGCCAAACGCGATGAAACGCTGACCCATCCGCGCTGCGTGTGGAACCTGCTGAAGCAACACGTTTCCCGCTATACGCCGGACGTGGTGGAGAACATCTGCGGTACGCCGAAAGCGGACTTCCTGAAAGTGTGCGATGTGCTGGCTTCCACCAGTGCGGCAGACCGTACCACCACCTTCCTGTATGCGCTGGGCTGGACACAGCACACCGTCGGGGCGCAGAACATTCGCACCATGGCGATGATCCAGCTGCTGCTCGGCAATATGGGGATGGCAGGCGGCGGTGTGAACGCCTTGCGCGGTCACTCGAATATTCAGGGCTTAACCGACTTAGGTCTGCTGTCGACCAGCCTGACCGGCTATCTGACGCTGCCGTCGGACAAGCAGGCGGATCTGCAAACCTATCTGACTGCCAATACGCCGAAAGCGCTGCTGCCCGATCAGGTGAACTACTGGAGCAACTATCCGAAGTTCTTCGTCAGCCTGATGAAGTCGTTCTACGGCGACGCAGCAACGAAGGATAACGATTGGGGCTTTAACTGGCTGCCGAAATGGGACCAGGCCTACGACGTTATCAAATACTTCAACATGATGGATAACGGCAAAGTCACCGGCTATATCTGCCAGGGCTTTAACCCGGTTGCGTCCTTCCCGGACAAAAACAAAGTCGTACGCAGCTTAAGCAAGCTGAAGTACATGGTGGTTATCGACCCGTTAGTGACCGAAACGTCTACCTTCTGGCAGAACCACGGTGAGTCTAACGACGTTGACCCATCAACGATTCAGACCGAAGTGTTCCGTCTGCCGTCGACCTGCTTTGCAGAAGAAGACGGTTCGATTGCTAACTCCGGCCGCTGGCTGCAGTGGCACTGGAAAGGTCAGGAAGCACCGGGTGAAGCGCGTAACGACGGCGAGATTCTGGCCGGTATTTACCATCGTCTGCGCGAAATGTATCGCAACGAAGGCGGTAAGGGCGTTGAGCCGCTGCTGAAGATGGGCTGGAACTACAAACAGCCTGATCACCCAGAGTCGGAAGAAGTCGCTAAAGAGAACAACGGCTATGCGCTGGCCGACCTGTATGACGCCAACGGCGTGCTGGTGGCGAAGAAAGGTCAGTTGCTCAATAGCTTTGCGCTGTTGCGCGATGACGGTACCACGGCGTCCTCCTGCTGGATCTACACCGGTAGCTGGACTGAACAGGGTAACCAGATGGCCAACCGCGATAACGCCGACCCATCAGGGCTGGGCAATACGCTGGGTTGGGCATGGGCCTGGCCGCTCAACCGTCGCGTGCTGTATAACCGCGCTTCGGCGGACGTGAACGGCAAACCGTGGGATCCGAAACGGATGCTGATCCAGTGGAACGGCACTAAATGGACGGGTAACGATATCCCGGACTTTAATACCGCGCCGCCGGGAAGCAAAACCAATCCGTTTATCATGCAGCAGGAAGGCCTGGGTCGTCTGTTTGCGCTCGATAAGCTGGCAGAAGGGCCGTTCCCGGAACACTACGAGCCGATGGAAACGCCGCTGGGGACTAACCCGCTGCACCCGAACGTTATTTCGAGCCCGGTAGTTCGTCTGTACGAAGAAGATGCCGTGCGTCTTGGGAAGAAAGACAAGTTCCCATACGTTGGCACCACCTATCGTCTGACCGAGCATTTCCATACCTGGACTAAGCATGCGCGCCTCAACGCTATTGCGCAGCCAGAGCAGTTTGTGGAAATCAGCGAAGGGCTGGCGAAGGCCAAAGGGATTGCCAACGGTGACCGTGTGACCGTCAGCAGCAAGCGCGGCTTTATTCGCGCCGTGGCGGTGGTAACGCGTCGTCTGCAGACCCTGAACGTCAACGGTCAGCAGGTGGAAACCATCGGTATTCCGCTGCACTGGGGTTATGAAGGCGTAGCCCGTAAAGGCTATATCGCCAATACCCTGACGCCGAACGTGGGTGATTCCAACTCGCAGACGCCGGAGTATAAGGCGTTCCTGGTTAACATCGAGAAAGCGTAAGGAGCGTTTAAATGGCGATGGAAACACAAGACATTATTAAACGCTCTGCAACTAACCCGATTACCCCCGCGCCTCGTGCGCGGGACTATAAGGAAGAAGTTGCCAAGCTGATTGATGTCTCCTCCTGTGTGGGCTGTAAAGCCTGCCAGGTGGCCTGCTCCGAGTGGAATGATATTCGCGACGAAGTGGGGCATTGCGTCGGGGTTTACGATAACCCGGCGGATCTGAGCGCCAAGTCCTGGACGGTGATGCGCTTTAGCGAAACCGAGCAGAACGGCAAGCTGGAGTGGCTGATTCGTAAAGATGGCTGTATGCACTGTGAGGATCCGGGCTGCCTGAAGGCGTGCCCGTCCGCCGGGGCGATTATTCAGTACGCCAACGGGATCGTCGATTTCCAGCAGGAAAACTGTATCGGCTGTGGTTACTGCATTGCCGGGTGTCCGTTTAATATTCCGCGCCTCAGCAAAGAGGATAACCGCGTTTATAAATGCACCCTGTGCGTTGACCGCGTGAGCGTGGGTCAGGAACCGGCCTGTGTGAAAACCTGTCCGACCGGGGCGATTCACTTCGGCACCAAGAAAGAGATGCTGGACGTAGCGCAGGAGCGCGTCGATAAGCTTAAGAAACGCGGCTACCCGCATGCCGGTATCTATAATCCGGAAGGCGTGGGCGGCACCCATGTGATGTACGTGCTGCATCATGCGGATCAGCCTGAGTTGTATCACAAGCTGCCGAAGGATCCGGCTATCGATACCAGTATCAATCTGTGGAAAGGGGCGCTGAAACCGCTCTCCGCCGCGGGCTTTATCGCCACCTTTGCCGGGCTGATTTATCACTACATCGGTATTGGCCCGAACAAAGAAGTGGACGATGACGAAGAGGAGGATGGCCATGAGTAAGTCGAAAATGATTGTGCGCACCAAGTTTGTCGACCGCGCCTGTCACTGGACGGTGGCTATCTGCTTCTTCCTGGTGGCGGTATCAGGGATTTCGTTCTTCTTCCCGACGCTGCAATGGCTGACCGAAACCTTCGGTACACCGCAAATGGGGCGTATTCTGCACCCGTTCTTCGGCGTACTGATCTTCGTGGTGCTGATGTTTATGTTTGCCCGCTTCGTGCATCACAACATTCCGGATAAGCAGGATATTCCGTGGGTGCTGGGGATTGTCGAAGTCCTGAAAGGCAACGAGCATAAAGTGGCCAAGGTCGGGAAATATAACGCCGGGCAGAAGATGATGTTCTGGACCATCATGAGCATGATTTTCGTGCTGTTGGTGACCGGGGTGATTATCTGGCGTCCTTACTTTGCGCCATTTTTCCCGATTCAGGTGATTCGCTATGCGCTGCTGATTCATGCTGCTTCAGCCATCATTCTGATCCACGCGATCCTTATCCATATGTATATGGCATTCTGGGTTAAAGGGTCTATTAAGGGGATGATTGAAGGCAAAGTGAGTCGTCGCTGGGCGCAGAAACACCATCCGCGCTGGTATCGTGAAGTTGAGCGGGTAGAGGCGAAGAAAGAGAGTTCGGAAGGGATGAAGTAAGGATTCTTTGCAGAAGTGAAGAGCGGTTTGATGTCCCTTGAGGGGAGCGTTAAACCGCTTTTTTTGTTTGTGGTATTGCAGGACTCATGTGTTTGTAATGAGGGCATCGATGGCTGATATGGCGCTTGAACGTTCGCTGCGTAAATTACAGATAAAATGTCGGTTATTGAGCTTACCTTTATCTATGCTGGTCATTAATGGCGTATTGATAGTTACTGTTTGGAAGTCAATATTCACCAACGGCGTTGCTCGATGGTAATAACCGTTTAAATAAACATGGCTACTTAAAGGAAGCACTAGCCGTGTTGAAAGATCGCCATAATAATCATGTTGTATCACCATAATGTATGGATGAATAAGACGGGTCCCTCCGATGGATTTCGATAAATATCAAACTGTCGGCACATTAAAGTACCTCATAAAAAGGATCATCAGATAACAGTCCTGCCATTTGCGTAAACGCGTTCATTCTGTTGATAAATTCACGATCTTCATTAGCGTTGTTGCGCTTTTTGATATCGCAAGGCAAGGCGTTACTCGTTGAACCTTTTGTCGTGGCATTTTTCGGCATTTCCTTAACCGTGTTGTTTGATTTCATATTGACCTCCTTGTGAAGAATAGGACGATTATCCGCCGTTCCGGTTAAAACACAATTAGCCAGATTCCGCCTTTGCGCGCCACCTTCCAGAAAATATTCACCTGTTGCATTACGTATTAATGGCGGCCTGAGACATGAACCATTCGCGCTGTATATATGGATAAACGCATTGTCACTCCTTTTTGTCTGGCCTGCACCCCATGAATGGTCAATAATGCCCCTCTGCAAACTCAACAGAAACAAGTGATTAGAGGGATGAAAAAGACAATTTTTGCGCTGGCGCTAGGCACGTTTGGCCTGGGGATGGCGGAATTTGGCATTATGGGCGTGCTGCCGGAGCTGGCGCACGATGTAGGGATCTCGATCCCGGCGGCGGGCAATATGATCTCCTGGTATGCCTTCGGCGTGGTGATCGGCGCGCCGATTATTGCGCTGTTTTCCACGCGCTTCTCCCTGAAATCCATCATGCTGCTGCTGGCGGCGCTCTGCGTGCTCGGCAACGTCATTTTTACCTTTTCATCGAGCTACGTAATGCTGGCGATTGGGCGTCTGGTGTCTGGCTTTCCGCACGGGGCGTTTTTTGGCGTGGGGGCGATTATTCTGTCGAAGATTGCGCCTCGTGGCAGGGTGACGGCGGCGGTAGCGGGGATGATCGCCGGGATGACGGTGGCGAATCTGGTCGGGGTGCCTGCGGGAACCTGGCTGGGGCACCAGTTTAGCTGGCGCTATACCTTCCTGGCGATTGCGCTATTTGATGTGGCGGTGCTGGCGGCGATTATTGCCTGGGTGCCGACGCTGTTTGATAAATCCGACGCGCGGCTTCGCGAGCAGTTCCACTTTTTGAAAAGCCCCGCGCCGTGGCTCATCTTCGCGGCAACCATGTTCAGGAACGCCGGGGTATTCGCCTGGTTCAGCTATATCAAGCCGTTTATGATGAACGTCTCTGGATTCTCCGAAGGGGCCATGATGTTCATTATGATGCTGGTGGGGTTGGGGATGGTGCTGGGCAATATCCTCAGCGGTAAGCTCTCCGGGCGTTACAGCCCGTTGCGTATTGCGGCCACAACCGATTTCGTTATTGTGGTAGCGCTGCTGCTTATCTTTGCCCTCGGTGGCTTTAAAATCGCGTCGTTGGTGCTGGCGTTTATCTGCTGCGCGGGGTTATTTGCGCTTTCCGCGCCGTTGCAGATTTTGCTGCTGCAAAATGCGAAGGGCGGTGAAATGCTCGGGGCCGCTGGTGGGCAAATTGCCTTTAACCTCGGCAGTGCGATTGGCGCTTTCTTTGGCGGGTTGATGATTACGATGAATTTCGGCTGGAATTCGGTGGCGCTACCGGCGGCGGCGCTGTCGTTCCTCGCAATGTCGTCTCTGCTGCTTTATGCGCGTTATCAACAGCAACAACAAAAGCTGGTGGCTGCCTGAAAATAGCCTCTCCCTTATCGGGAGAGGCTCTGGTTATTAATGGCGAAGATCGATAACCATACGGCCACGGATCTGGCCCAGTTCCATCTCTTTAAAGATAGCGTTGATGTCGTTTAACGGACGCAGCGCCACTTTCGGTACCACTTTCCCTTCAGCAGCAAACTGGAAGGCCTCGGTCAGATCCTGACGGGTGCCAACCAGCGAACCGACCACTTCAATCCCGTCCAGCACCAGACGCGGAATATCGAGGCTCATCGCTTCCGGCGGCAGGCCGACGGCCACCACGCGGCCACCGGCACGCACGGCGTCAACGGCGGAGTTAAAGGCTGCTTTCGCGACGGCGGTAACGACTGCCGCGTGCGCACCGCCGGTCAGTTCCTGAACCTGTTTCGCCGCATCTTCGCTGCGTGAGTTGATAATAAGGTCCGCGCCCATCTCTTTGGCTAGCTTCAGCTGTTCATCGTTAACATCGAGGGCAATCACTTTGGCATTAAAGACGTTTTTGGCGTACTGGAGCGCCAGGTTGCCCAGACCGCCGAGACCGTAAATCGCAATCCACTGACCCGGTTTGATTTTCGAGATTTTCACCGCTTTATAGGTGGTGACGCCTGCGCAGGTAATGCTGCTGGCGGCTGCAGAATCAAGACCGTCCGGCACTTTGACCGAGTAGTCAGCGGTGACGATACACTCTTCCGCCATACCGCCATCAACGCTGTAGCCGGCATTTTTGACCGAACGACACAGCGTTTCGTTACCACTGTTGCAGTATTCGCAGTGGCCGCAACCTTCAAAGAACCAGGCGACGCTGGCACGGTCACCGACTTTCAGAGAGGAGACGCCAGGGCCGATCGCTTTCACGATCCCAATACCTTCATGGCCGAGGATCACCCCGGTCTTGTCACCAAAATCGCCGTTTTTGACGTGCAGATCGGTGTGACAGACCCCGCAGCATTCCATGGATAACAGAGCTTCACCATGCTGCAGTGGGCGCAGCGTTTTTTCGGTGACGTTTACCTGATGGTCATGCGTGACGACAGCAGCCTTCATAATCCTACTCCTGGTTAATATGTATTTGATAATAATACTCATTAATAGTTAGCGATAGGGCGGTAAAAAGCAAGGCCGAAAGAGGACAGAATCTGGTGGTTTTTCATATTGATAGCACATAGCGTTCACCATTCTGTCATTCTGCGGTCATCATTTATTCATCAGTAAACTCTACCGTGTCGTTTTTGCTTTTCTTATAACGATAGAGTGAACGCACAATGCATCTGGTAAAAACTATCCTCGCCGCAAGTCTGATTTTTTCTGCCGCCGCACAGGCGCACAATGTGCTCGACTTCCCGCAGCCGGAGAACAACCCGGAAGAGTTTTATGCGGTAACGGAGATCCCGGCCGGTGGCATCATTAAATATGAAACCGACGCCAAAACTGGTTTTCTGGTCGCCGACCGCTTCCAGTCGATGCCGGTAGCTTATCCTGCCAACTACGGCTCGCTGACGCAGTCGCTGGCAGGAGATGGCGACCCGCTGGACGTGGTGTTCTATACCCGAGCGCCAATGGCTCCGGGGGCGCTAATCAAACTGCGCGCGATTGGCGTATTGAAGATGATTGATGGTGGCGAGAAGGACGACAAAATTATCGCCGTGCCAACCAGCAAAATTGACCCGACCTATGACGATATCAAAAACGTTAGCGACCTGCCGAAGGTAGAACAGGAGCGTCTTCAGGCCTTCTTCCGCGTCTACAAACAGCTGCCGGAAGGGCGTAAGAAGGTGGAACTGAACGGCTTTAACGATGCCGCTGCCGCGAAGCAGGAAATCAAGCAGGCGTGGGACGCCTGGAAAGAGAAGCACCCACAGTAAAACGTAGCCCGGACGAGGCGGAACGCCGACTCCGGGATCTTCTGGATGTTGCGGTAAAAACCCGGCGTCGCTGTGCTCGGCCGGGCTACGGGTCGGTTAACTTAACTGATTATTGATGTTGGCAATCTCCTCTCGCCAGCGCTGCTGCAACTGTGGTTTCTGATGTTTCGGCTTACGCGCCAGGTCTTCGGCTAATCGCCACTCAAGCTCAATTAAGCGCTCAAGCAGGTCATCTGCCTCCGATGTAATTTTCTCATCTGGCTCTGCTGTCGTACGCGGAGCATCAGGGCAGATGCGGTGACGAAGCTGTTCGTACACTTCATCCGCATCGTGCCACTCGCTGAGTCCGTTCTCGTCAATTAACCAGAAGCGGTTACAGCTATTGCTGATGAGCTGACGGTCGTGACTGACCAGCAGCAGGCCGCCGGGATACTCGCGCAGCGTTCGCGCCAGCGCCTCTTTGCCATCAATGTCCAGATGGTTTGTCGGTTCATCGAGCAGCAGCAGGCTGTAACGAGCAAGGGACAGGCCGATAAACAGCAGGCGAGAGCGCTCGCCGCCGCTTAAGGTACTGACCTTTTGCCCGTGACGCACCCAGCCAAAGCCAGCGGAAATCAGCGCGCGTTTACGTGTTTCTGCATAGGGCTCGAACGGTTCAAGCGCATCCAGTAGGCTGTCATTATCATCGAGTTGGTTCAGCGTCTGGTCGTAATACCCGGGCTTCAGGCGCGGGTGCAGCTTCAGTCCGGCCTCCGTCGATTCCTGCTGCATTTGCCGCCAAAGCAGGCGTAACAGCGAAGATTTACCGCCGCCGTTGCGCCCCATAATGGCGACACGGTCGCCGCTTTGTAACCGCGCAATACCGGTGGTAAACAGCGGTGGAAGCCCCGGAGCTGGCGACACGGGCAGATTATCCATCTCCAGCAAGCGGTCTGCCCGCAGCGCATCGCCGTGAAGCGCGAGCGTCCATGGCGTGCCTGCGGTGAGTTCCGTCTGACTCTCCTTTAAGCGCGAAACCTGTTTTTCCATCTGCTTGGCTTTACGCGAGAGATCTTCGTTGTCGTACACCCGTCCCCAGGTGGCCAGCCGTTTGGCGCTGGCGGTGACGCGGTCGATCTCTTTCTGTTCTGCTTTATGACGCAGTGCATCGCTTTCGTCCTGCTCCTCCAGCGCCTGACGGGCGGCGGTGCAGGGCAGTGAGAAGGCATGCAGGGTTTTATCACGCAATATCCAGCTAGTATTGGTGACGGCATCCAGCAGGGGATTATCGTGTGAAACCAGCACGAAACTGCCGCTCCAGCTATTGAGGAAGTTTTCCAGCCATAGCAGCGTAGGCAGGTCGAGGTGGTTACCCGGTTCATCCAGCAGCAGCAGGTCCGGTTGCAGCATCAACGCTCGCGCTAACAGCAGTCGGGTATGCTGGCCACCGCTGAGCGTTGCGGCAGGATGGTCAATCTCATTGGGCGCAAACCCCATCTCCATCAACAGACGTTCCGCCTGCCAGCGCTGGCTTTCACGCACCGAAGCGAGAAGCTGCGCCAGTACGGCTTCAATCAACGGCTGGTTGAGTAGCTCATCAGGAAGATGCTGTTCTACGCGCGCCATCAGACAATGGTTGGCTAACGCAACGCGCCCGGAAGAGGGAACGAGCGTGCCGTCCAGTACCTGTAACAGGGTACTTTTGCCGCAGCCGTTGTAGCCGATAAGGCCAATACGGTCGCCTTTTTTCAGGGTAAAGGAGAGGTCAGTAAAAAGAGGGCCGAACGCTGTCTCAACGTGAAGAGATTGTGCAGTTAGTAATGTGCTCATTTGCTTACTCAAGAGTTACAGGCATGGGAATGCCTCGTCAAACATCGCTGACGATAACTAAGTAAGCCCGAGGGAAGGGTTTAGGGATTGGTGTCTTCGCTCAAGCAGAAGTTATCGCAGCACGATACCGATAACGCTTGAGCTGGTGCGATCACCAAATGTATGTGAAACATTGAAAATTTCACAGTACAGCATAATTAGCCTCCTTTTAGTGTTGTCAGGTTGAAAGGTGATGGCAGTGTAGCGACAGTGTGCATATTAATCTAGTGAATATATCATTAGTTACAACATACATAACATGAGATCTAAATTACACAAGATTAAGCATCGTGCTAATCATCATTTGTTCAATAGGGGCGGGAAGGAATAACCCGGCGGCGCTACGCTTGGCCGGGCTACAGGGGGGTTAGATGGAGGTTCGACGGTAGCTGCGATATTCCGGCAGCCAGAAGTTCTCATCAATGGCTTCTTGCAGGGCATCGGCGGAGGTATTGGTGGCGACACCTTGTTGCTGAGCCATTTTGCCGACCGCAAACGCAATGGCGCGGGAGACTTTATGGATATCTTTCAGCTCTGGCAGCACCAGACCTTCACCGTGGTTAGCCAGCGGGGAATGCTTCGCCAGTGTTTCGCTGGCAGACATCAGCATCTCGTCGGTAATACGTGACGCACCGGAGGCAATCACACCCAGACCAATGCCCGGGAAGATATAGGAGTTGTTGCACTGGGCGATAGGATAGACGGTGTCTTTCCAGCTGACCGGTGCGAACGGGCTACCGGTAGCGACCAGCGCCTGACCGTCGGTCCAGCTGATGATATCCTGCGGCGTGGCTTCAACGCGTGACGTTGGATTAGACAGCGGCATCACGATTGAACGCGGACAGTGCTTATGCATCTCGCGGATAATTTCTTCCGTAAACAGCCCGGTCTGGCCGGAAACGCCAATCAGAATGTTTGGCTTCACGTTGCGCACAACGTCGAGCAGGGAGATCTCGTCGTTGTCATGCTGCCAGCCCTGAATTTTTTCCTGTTTCTGCGCCAGTTTGCTCTGGAATGAGAGCAGGTTAGGCATTTGGTCGGTCAGCAGACCAAAACGGTCAACCATAAACACGCGGCTACGCGCTTGCTCTTCGCTCAGGCCTTCTCGCTGCATCTGGGCAATGATCTGCTCAGCGATACCGCAACCCGCCGAACCTGCGCCCAGGAAGACCACTCTCTGCTCATTCAACTGGCTACCCGCCGCGCGGCTTGCCGCAATCAGCGTGCCGACGGTGACCGCCGCGGTACCCTGGATATCATCGTTAAAGCAGCAAATTTCATCGCGGTAGCGGTTAAGCAGCGGCATGGCGTTTTTCTGCGCGAAGTCTTCGAACTGCAGCAGCACGTTCGGCCAGCGGTGTTTGACGGCCTGGATGAAATCATCCACGAACTGATAATACTCGTCGTCGCTGATGCGCGGGTTGCGGCAGCCCATATACAGCGGGTCGTTCAGCAGTTGCTGGTTGTTGGTGCCAACGTCGAGCACTACCGGCAGCGTGTAAGCCGGGCTGATACCACCGCAGGCGGTGTACAGCGAAAGCTTACCGATAGGAATGCCCATACCGCCGATCCCCTGGTCACCCAGGCCCAGAATACGTTCACCGTCGGTCACCACGATCACTTTGATATTGTGGTTCGGCACGTTCTGCAGAATATCGTCCATATTGTGGCGATTCTGGTAGGAGATAAACACACCGCGCGCGCGGCGGTAGATCTCAGAGAAACGTTCGCAGGCGGCGCCAACGGTTGGGGTGTAAATCACCGGCATCATCTCATCGAGATGGTTTTCAACCAGGCGATAGAACAGGGTTTCGTTAGTGTCCTGAATATTGCGCAGGTAGATGTGCTTATCAATTTCAGTTTTGAAGCCCTGGTACTGGATCCAGGCGCGTTCGGCCTGCTCCTCAATGCTTTCAACAACCTCAGGCAGCAGCCCGAGCAGGTTGAAGTTGCTGCGTTCTTCCATGCTGAACGCGCTGCCTTTATTCAGCAGGGGAAATTCCAACAGAACAGGTCCCGCGTAGGGAATATAAAGGGAACGATTTTTATTGCCTGGTAACATCTTACGTAACTCCGTTGTCTTTCACTCCAGCCCCTCTAGCGGGCCGGCAGAAACTGCAGCGCGCAAGATTATAGAGCAATGGTTAACGTGATGCTGACAAATTGGCAGGCAAGGCACAAAAAAGCGCACGATCGTTTACAACTTCGCCAATTAACCCTTTGTGCGATGGTTGAGGCGGACGTTTATTCATGAACTAAGCTCATGACGGTATTGCACCAGCGGGCATAGTGTCAGCGAACAATGTGCGATAGGTTGTACTCTGGCTGAAAGTTAAACACGATATGAGAGGTAACGTCATGAAAGTGTTAGGTTATGCTGCGACAAACCCGTCGACACCGCTAGCGCCATTCACCTTTGAGCGCCGCGAGCCGCGCCCGGATGACGTGGTTATTGATATTCTCTACTGCGGCGTATGTCACTCGGACCTGCACCAGGCGCGTAACGACTGGGGGTTCAGCACCTATCCCATTGTTCCCGGACACGAAATTGTGGGGCGCGTACGTGCAGTCGGCAGCGGAGTGACCAAGTTTAAGCAGGGCGATCTGGCTGCTATTGGCTGCATGGTCGACTCCTGCCGCGTTTGCCAACCGTGCCAGCACGGGCTGGAGCAATATTGTGAAGAGGGTAACGTCCAGACCTATAACGGCCAGGACCGTCACGACCATTCCACGACTTACGGCGGATATTCGCAGTCGATCGTCGCCAGTCAGGATTTCGTTCTGCACTTGCCAGAAAATATGGATCTGCAGGGCGCAGCGCCGCTGCTGTGCGCCGGTATCACCACCTGGTCGCCACTGCGTCACTGGAAGGTAGACGCCAACAGCAAGGTCGCCGTCATCGGTTTAGGCGGGTTGGGGCATATGGCCATCAAGCTTGCCAGCGCGCTGGGTGCGGAAGTGACGCTGTTTACCCGCTCGCCGGGCAAAGAAGCCGATGCTCGCCGTCTGGGCGCTCATCATGTGGTGGTCTCTACTGACCCGGCGCAAATGGCCAACGTGCAAAATCAGTTCGATCTGATTATTGATACCGTGCCGTACGTTCATGAAGTCAATTCCTATCTGCCAACCCTGACGCTCGACGGTACGCTGGTCTTCGTTGGTCTGCTGGGCGATATGCCAGAAACCAGCACATTACCGCTGCTGCTGGGCCGTCGGTCTGTCGCCGGTTCCTGCATTGGCGGTATCGCTGAGACGCAGGAGATGCTCGATTTCTGCGGCAAACATGGGATTGTTGCTGATGTAGAAGTGATTGATATTCAAAACATTAACGCCGCCTTTGAGCGCATGCTGAAAAGCGATGTGAAGTACCGTTTTGTTATCGATATGGCTTCACTGACGGCCTGATATTTCGTCACGGGTCTGCATGGATTCGTGACGTTGTCACTAAACATCCTCGATTTACCCATCATATCCTCCATCGTATACTCTTCTTACCGCCTTCCTCCGCAAACGGAATCTGTCAGCTATGCGCGCTAATATTACGGAATACATGGATATTTTTGTTCATGTTGTTGAATCGGGGAGCTTTATCCGGGCTGCAGAACAACTGCAGATGCATCGCCCGGCGGTGAGCAAAGCGGTTCAGCTGTTGGAAGAGGAGTTGGGGGCGAAACTCTTGAATCGCACCACCCGCAAACTGAGTCTGACCAGCGAAGGTGAGATGTTTTACCAACGAGCGAAAGTACTGCTGTCTGAGATGACCGCGCTGATGGCAGCGTATTCACCCATGACGTCGGTACGTGGCAGCCTGCGGCTTGATTTTCCGCTAACGCTGGCGCATTCGGTGTTAATCCCTTCGCTTGATGAATTTCGCACCCGATACCCGGACATCGAAATTGTGCTGACCTCATCCGACCGCCGGATCGATCTCATTACCGAAGGCATTGATTGCGTCGTACGGCTGGGAGAGCTTGAAGATTCGAGCTTTATTGCCCGTCGGATCGGCAAAGTAGCGATGGTCACCTGTGCCGCGCCCTGCTATATAGCACGTTTCGGCAGGCCGGAAACGCTGGAAGATCTGGCGCAGCATAAAGCAGTGAATTTCTTTAGTGACCGCAGCCGTGAGGTGATGCCGTGGAAATTTGTGGTGAACGGCGAGACGATTGCGAAACGGCTGGAAAGCGCAATTCTGGTTGATAACTCCGATATTCTTTTAACCTCCGGACTGGCGGGGATCGGGCTGATTCAGGGCGTGGATGCCGCGCTGCGACCCTATATCGACTCAGGCAGGTTGGTTCCGGTATTAACTAACGCCCCCAGCGCACCGAAAGCCGTGTCAGTGCTTTACCCTGATAAACGCCACTTATCACCGCGGGTAAGCGTGTTTATTGATTGGTTTAGCGAACTTTTCAGCCGCTAAGAATTGGTAATCCTGCGGCAACACAGCCGTAAGTTTCTATGGCTTTTTCCCTCGCCACGTCGGACGTACAGTGAGTCTCACGAATATTCCCCTATGAGGCTTTAACATGGCAAAGATCGTTACCTTTAACCGCACTGGCGGCCCGGACGTCCTGGGCATTACCGATATGGCAGTCGCCGCTCCTGCAGCGGGAGAAGTGCAGATTCGCGTCAAGGCTATCGGCATTAACCGCGCCGAAGTGATGTATCGCACTGGACAGTACGTGATAGAACCGCAGTTCCCGGCAAAATTGGGCTATGAAGCGGCGGGGATTATCGAAGCCGTTGGTGCAGACGTCAGCGAGTTCGTGGTCGGCGATAACGTAAGCGTCATTCCTTCCTTTATGTTTACCGAGTACGGGATGTACGGTGAATTAGTCAATGCGCCGGCTCATGCGGTGGTAAAACATCCTGAGAATCTGACCTTTGTAGAAGCTGCGGCCAGCTGGATGATGTTTATTACTGCCTACGGAGCATTGGTTGAGTACGGTCATCTACAGGCCGAACAGTTTATCGTCATGGGCGCGGCCTCCAGCAGCGTGGGGATTGCCGCCATTCAGATTGCCAATATGCTCGGCGCTCGCCCGATTGCGCTGTCACGCACCAGCCATAAAAACGAGTGGTTGCGTAACGCTGGGGCCGAAGCGGTGATTGCTACCACCGAACAGGATCTCACGGCGGAGTTGAACATGCTAACGCAGGGCGCTGGCGTGAACCTGGTCTTTGACCCGGTAGGCGGACCAGACGTGGCGAAGCTTGCCGCTGCGATGGCGATGAACGGCACCTTCTACCAGTATGGGGCGCTGGATGCCCGTGACTTATCAATTCCAGTGATGGATATCCTCGGTAAACACCTGCAATTCAGAGGTTATGAACTTTTTGAGATCACCACTGATGCCGAAAAAATGGCGCGGGCGAAAGCCTTTGTTTACGACGGACTGAAGTCTGGTCAACTGAAACCGGTTATTGATAAAACCTTTGTGTTTGAGGAGATTGCCGAAGCCCATCGCTATATGGAAGCCAACGGGCAGGTCGGGAAAATGGTCGTGACACTGTAACTAATCACACTGGTGTAGGCCGGATAATACCTACACCAGATTAAGTGCAATAAGGCTTTCAGCGGTAGCAACAATTGCCTTATGCGGGTCACGCGGTTTCCAGCCCAGCCGCGTCGTTGCCTTTTCGTGGCTCACGCTCATATCAACCCCCAGTAATTTCACCATTCCCTGCATCACCGGATTTTTCTGCGCCGCGGCGCGAACCATCTCATCGCTCATTGGCAGCGTCGATACCTTACTTGCCGCATCGCCCAGCGAGTGTTTCAGCGTTTGCGCCACATCGAGGATTGTCAGGCTATGCCCGGCGCTGGCAAGAAAACGTTCGCCGTTGGCTGCAGGATGCGTCATCGCCAACAGGTGCAGGTCGGCAACGTCGCGCACATCCACGAAACAGGAGTTGATATTCGGGCAACCTGGTTCACCCTCCAGCATGTTTTTGATAATGCGGGTAGAGTGGGAATAGTCGGCGCCTAATACCGGCCCCAGCACCGCGACCGGGTTAATAGAGGACAATTCCAGGCCGTTGCCTTCGCGGGCAATAAACTCCCACGCGGCGCGTTCGGAGAGCGTTTTTGATTTCTGATACGGCCAGACATCACCGCTGACGTCGCTCCAGTCGTTTTCGGTAAACGGGCGAGGATAATCCGCCGGATGGCCGACGCCGATAGCGCCAAACGCTGAAGTTAATACCACGCGCTCTACACCCGCATCCCGGGCGGCACGCAAGACGCGCAGGTTGCCGTCGATGGCCGGATTCACCCAATCGGCCTCTTCGGTCTGGCCGCCAGAAGGGGTTGGTGATGCGCCGTGCATCACGAAGCGACAGCCTGCAACGGCATCGTCCCAGCCATTGTCAGCGGTCAGATCCGCTACCACAAACGACAGGTCTGCGCCTGGCTCAACGCCACCTTGCTGTAAATTGCGGCGCACTTCCTCTTCACGATCTACGGAACGTACGGTGGTGCGTACCTGATATCCGTTATTCAGCAGAGCAATAATGCAGTGTTGTGCGATAAAACCGGTGCCGCCGGTAACTAAAACTCGAGCTTTACTCATAATACAATTCTCTTAATGCGATGGGCTTGAGACATAGATTAAGCAGCACCAGTCGTATTGTGAATGCTTGATAGTCCGCTTGAGTTGCGCGATAGTACGGGAATGAACATCGACCCGTTTTCTGACATTCTCAAACTGACGCGCGCCGAATCACTGGTGACCGGTGGGTTTACCGCCGGTGGCCGCTGGGCGCTGCGTTTTCCTGCACCGGATAAAATCAAATTCTTCGCCATTCTTCGCGGCCAGTGCTGGGTATTACTGGAAGGTGAACCGCAGCCGATCCTGTTTTCCACCGGTGACGTTGGCCTGTTAAGCGCTAAGCGGGCATTCGTGCTGGCGAGCGACCCGGAGGTTGAACCGATTGATGCCATGAGCGTTTTCTTTGGGCCTGGTAAGCCCCATGCGCCTATTGGTGAAGGGAACGACGTTGAGCATATTGGCGGTCACGTGCTGCTGAACCCAACCAGCGGCAAACTGCTAACGCACGTCCTGCCGCCGTGGATCCACGTTCCGGCAAACTCGCCGCAGGCCACCTCGTTTCGCTGGCTTTTGGATCAACTGGTGCAGGAACGTCTTCAGTATCAGCCCGGTTCGCAGCTGGTCTCAACGCAACTGGCACAACTGCTATTCGTGCAGATTTTACGTGCGCATCTGCAAAATAACGATGCGTTACCCGCCGGTTGGCTGCGCGTTCTGGGCGATCGTCGATTGAGTCCAGCGTTACAATTGATGCACGGCGAGCCGGCGCGCGCCTGGCATCTCGATGAACTGGCTAAAGCCTGCGCGATGTCACGCACGGTATTTGCTCAGCATTTTCGGGAAACGGCTGGCATGACGCCGATTGCCTATCTGACCCAATGGCGTATGAGGCTGGCAGAGCAGGCGCTAAGCGAAGCGGGCGAGCAGGTGGCGGAAGTGGCCCAATCGCTCGGTTACGCCTCGGTTAGCGCATTTAGCAACGCCTTTAAGCGGGAAACCGGTTTGTCGCCAAAAGCATGGCGACAAACTGCCATTAGCGCGCCTGGAACATAATGGTGTCGCTGACAAAACTGCCGTCGTCGGCGATCGCAAAGTGCGTGCGCACCTCGTCGGAAACTTTATCCTGCAGGTAGCGAATGGCGCCGACAATATTCTCCGGGGTTTTCATCCGCGCCACCCAGGATGAAAATTCCAGGTGCAGCGTATCTCCCACCAGTTTATCAATCATCATGCCGCGTCCGTTGACCATCGCCAGCCATTCGCCCTGGGAGTAGTTGCGGATGTGCGACGGGTCACGCAACATCTCAATGGTTTGCAGCCAGATATCGAGCATCGGTTTGCCGGGTGAGGCGATATCGATCATGATAAAACGCCCTCCAGGCTTCAGAACGCGGCGGATCTCCATCAGCGCGGCCTGAATATCGTGCCAGTGGTGCGCGGAGTAACGGCTAATCACAATGTCGAAACTGTTGTCGGCAAACGGCAATACTTCCGCTGGGCCTTGTGAGCAGGTTATGTTCATCAATTGACGATTGATTGCCTCTTGCTCCACAACCGCCAGCATCCCTTCGGATAAATCATAGGCGGTGACCTCTGCAACCAGCGGAGCGGCAGTAAAGCTGGCGTGCCCGGCACCGCAGCCAACATCCAGCAGATGCGCCTGCGCGTCATCGCTTAACCATTCGGCCAGGCGACGTAAATCGGCCCCCTGGGCGTGGACGTTACTCTGTAAATAGGCGGCGGCCTGGCCGCTAAACTGTGACTTTACCAATGCTTCATGATGGTTGCTCATACCGGACTTCCTCTGTTGTTATGTTCTTGTTAAAACGGACTATACGCCGGGATTAATACGGGTACAATATTGCCACTTATACTGGTATATCGAGTTACTACCATGGACAACACGGGACTGAAAGGGCCTGAGGCGCTAGGGGCATTTTTACGCGTCAAACGGGAAAATACCTCACCGGAAATGCTGGGTATTCCGGTGCTTTCACGCCGCAGAACAAAAGGGTTGCGGCGGGAAGAGGTGGCGCAGATGAGCGGGATCAGCACCACCTGGTATACCTGGCTTGAGCAGGGACGCGACATCACCGTTTCGGCGCAAACCCTGTCGGGGATTGCCTTTGCGCTTCAGCTTAAACCGGCGGAACGGGAGTACCTGTTTCTGCTCGCCCATAAAAGTGACCCGCTGGTTGAACAGGTTCCGGCGGTAGAGCAGACGATTTTGTCCGCCGTCAACGCGGTATCTGAACCTTGTTATCTGTTGGATCTCACCTGGCAGGTACTCTCCTGGAACCCCGGCGCTGCAGCGCTTTTTGCCGGATGGCTGGACGTAGATGCAGAGCCGAATATGATGCGCTTTATGTTCCAGAACCCGCTGGCGCGTGAACTGGTCGACAACTGGGAGGTCCGCGCGCGCCGCATCGTCGCCGAATTACGTTCCGACGCAATTCATTATCCTAACGACGCAACGCTTAATGCCTTTGTGCAACAGATCAGCGATAACAGCAGCGATTTTCGTGAATTCTGGTCGCAACAGCAGGTGATTGTGCGGGAAGGGGGCGAGCGTATTTTTCACCACGCTACACGAGGTGATTTGACCTATCGCCAGCTGAGTTGGCAGTTAGCGAGCAACCGGGCGCTTAAAATGATCATGCTGGTTCCGGAGTCGCGGTGATTTGCATTTAAAATACATTAGCGCTAATGTATTTTCATTCAACCCATGAATGAACAACGTGACGTATGAAAAATTCCCCAGGACTTGGCGAACTCCTGCGCTATTCCGCCGAACTGATCGATAGCGGCTCCGAAGCCGCTTATCGTGAGATGTCCCTCAACTATCGACCACGCTATACCCCCGTGCTGCGCGCGCTGGCAGCGGGGGCAATGACGGTTACCGATATTACCGCCATGACTCATCTGACGCAGGGTGCGGTGAGCCAATCCGTTTCGCTGATGGAGCAGGACGGCATCCTGCGCCGCGGCCCGCTTGACGACGGGCGCAAAAGCGGCCTGCACCTGACCGACCACGGTGAAGCGCTGGTAAGCCAACTCGAGTCACACTGGAAAACCCTTTTCGCCGCCATTCATCAGCTTGAGAAAGAGGTCGGTTGGCCGATTTTACAGGTACTGGAACAGACCGCGAAGGCGCTGGAAGAGAAGGATTTTGCTCAACGTATCGCCGAGGCGAAAGCGCAGGGAGACTCACAATAAGTGACAACGTCACGTTTAATAACTGGTTTGCGCATGGCGGAAGTGACTATGCCCGTTATCGGCCTGAATATCCTGCGGCGCTGGGTGCCTATCTGGCAGGTCTGGTGACAGTGCGCGCTAGCGCGCTGGACGTAGGCTGCGGTACGGGTCAATTGACCGGATTACTGGCGGAACACTTTGCCAGCGTAGTGGGCACCGATCCTAGCGAAAGCCAGTTAGCCAGCGCGGAGCCACATCCGGCGATCCGCTATGTAGCTGCACCGGCAGAGCAACTGCCCGAGGAATTAACCGGTTTTAACCTGATCACCGTCGCGCAGGCCGCGCATTGGTTTGACCTCGACGCATTTTACCGCGAAGCACGAAGAGTTAGCGCGCCGGGCGGCATACTGGCCTTGATAAGCTATGGCGTAATGCAACTGGATGAAGAACTCCAACAGCGCTTTCACCAGTTTTACTACGATGAAATTGGCCCGTACTGGCCAGCTGAGCGCCAGTTAGTGGATGAAAGCTACCGCACGCTAGCGTTTCCATTTACAGAAATCCCGACGCAGGCGATGACCATCAATCTGGCGTGGCCGCTGAAAGGGTTACTAGGGTATATCTCAACGTGGTCGGCGGTGAAAAGGGCGCAAGAGGCCGGAAAATCAGTGCTAGTTGAAGCGTTTAGCCAGGATATCCGTCGCCTGTGGGGTAACCCGGAGACGTTAAGGCAGATTGTCTGGCCCATCAACATGCGGGTAGGTGTGCTATGAACGAACTACCAAGCGGCATTCGCTACCAGGCCCAATTCACGGTACAACCAAAGCACACCGTTCCTGCCGTCGACCCGGGCTGGCCAGGCTTTGCCGACATGCCGCCGGTGCTGGCAACCGCGATGATGATTGGCTTTATGGAGCAGACCTGCGTTGAGGCGCTGCGGCCCTATCTGGCAGCTAACGAACATACTGTCGGCACCGGCGTGGAAGTGCGGCACGTGGCGGCAACGCTGGCAGGCGATACCGTGACGGCGACCGTTACGCTGGAAGATGTAGACGGGCGTTTTTTGCGGTTTCACGTCAGTTGTCATGACGATCATGGGCTGATTGGCGAGGGTACGCATCAGCGGGCGCTGATTGACCCAGTGCGGTTTATGCAGCGGTTAATGGCGAGATAGAACGGTGTTGCGGCCAGGGATGAGCCTGGCCGCACTCATCCTGGGCTTAGGCTGTGAGTTGCTCAACCACGTCGGCGACGCTTGCCACTTTACGAATACCGCCAATCCCGGTTCCTAAAGAGACATAGCCGTCATCGGTATTACCTTCCAGCATCCCCACGCGAAGACCACGCAACCCCCCCATGGTGTTGGCGAGTTCTTCTTTGCTGGCACCGGCT
Organism: Kluyvera sp. EC_51; assembly: GCF_019584505.1. Taxonomy (NCBI): domain Bacteria; kingdom Pseudomonadati; phylum Pseudomonadota; class Gammaproteobacteria; order Enterobacterales; family Enterobacteriaceae; genus Kluyvera; species Kluyvera sp. EC_51. Next base: position 155,292 of record NZ_VDAG01000075.1, read on the forward strand.
TTGTCCATCGCTACCAGCGTAGTCGTCAGCGTTCCCGGCAGTGAACGGTAGTAGTCTGGTACGGTACGAAACAGGCTGAGATCCAGGCCGTTGGCGGCGACAATCTTATCCTTCAACGATGACGGTACGCGACTCTCCTCGGTGCTGATAAAGACCGAGCCGGCAAAAACGCCTTCTGCGCCCAGCGCATGCGCCGCGCGGGCCGTACGTTTATCAACGATGCCTCCAGCCGCCAGCACGGGTACCTTTTCCACCGCGTCAGCAATCAGCGGCACGATAGAAAACGTCCCCAGAATAGTGCCAGGCAATGTGCCACCTTCATCAAATCCTGTCGCTACGATAATGTCCGCTCCGGCACGTTCCGCCTCTCGGGTGTTTTCAGGAGTAGGGTTGATATCACGATAAATAATGGTAATGCCCGCCGCTTTTAGCTCGTCAAACAGTGCAGGAATAATCGTGCCATCGCCATATCCGGTGTAAACCACCACTTTCACTGCCTCTTCTTTGATAACCTGCAGAATCGCGGGCGTCCAGATATCGTTTTCCGCGCTTGGGATCAGATTCACACCAAAGGGCTTATCAGTCAGTTTTTTAGTTTTACGGATCTCTTCGCGCATTTTCTCCGCCGTGGCTTCCGGGGTTGAAACTGCCGTTTCCGCGGTTAACCCGGCGTTTGGCCCTAGCACACCAAGGCCACCGGCATTGCTGACCGCTGCCACCAGTCGGGCATCAGTCAACCAGGAGAGTGGCCCCTGAATTACCGATTTTTCAATGCCAAGAATTTCACAGATACGGTTATTTTTCATAATGTTATTTCCTTTTTGCAGCGCGAGTGTGCTGGAATGCGTGCAGTGTAAGCGTGTTTATTATTCTGAAAAATAGTGAAAATTGTGCATCACTATTATTAAATGGATAACAATAAACGCCTCGTTCAGGAAGTTTGCCGCTATGCAGATTAATCTGTTTGAAAACATTAAAATTTTTATTGAGATCGTCGATGCGGGTAGCTTTAGCCAGGCCGCCGAAAACCTGCAGATTCACCGTCCGGCAGTCACTAAAGCGGTTCAGCAGCTGGAAAAAGAGAGTGGGGTGCGGCTATTGCAGCGCACAACCCGACGTATCTATCTGACGCCGGAAGGGGAAGAATTTTATCGTCGTAGTAAGCCGCTACTGGCACAGGCCGACGATCTGCTGGAGTCATTTTCACCTGAGCGCCCGCTGCACGGTCAGCTGCGAGTGGATATGCCTATCGCCTTCGCTCGCCTGGTAGTGGTACCGAATTTGCCTTCCTTGTATGCCGCACATCCGAATCTTGAGCTTATCCTCAGCAGCTCCGACATGCGGCGGGATATGTTACGGGATGGGCTAGACTGCGTATTGCGTATGGGTGACCTGGATGATGGCGATTATGTCGCACGATCCCTCGGCAATATCAAAATGACCACCTGCGCCAGCCCTGAATACCTTGCTCGCCACGGCACGCCGCAAACCCTGGACGACCTTCAGGCACACCACCAGGGCGTCAATTGGATCAACAGCAGCAGTCGGCAGGTGATGCCCTGGCGTTTTGAGTCGGCGACGGGCGTGGAAGAGATCGCGCTACCAGGTAAGCTTATCCTCGATAATTCCGAGGTATACATTGCCGCCGGACTGGCAGGTTTAGGGTTATTACAGGGGATGAATTTCTTTTTGCAGCCCTATATCGACAGCGGCCAGCTGGTTGAAGTATTGCCGAATTACCCATGCCCGCGGAGACGATTATCGTTGATGTACCCGCACCGCCATTTGTCGCATAAGGTTCGCGTATTTGCCGAGTGGGTGGATGGCCTGCTGGATGATTTGCGCTAACGCGGCATTCACATTTCGTTCCCCATCGAAGTATTAAGCTTGCTGCACGCTATAGTGGGCTTATTCCACCGACTGGAGATCACGATGATTGCCGTACTTTTTGAAGCCCACGCCGTTGCCGAAAGGCAAGCACGCTACCTTGAACTTGCTGCTGAACTTCGTCGGGAACTCGAAAAAATCGAGGGATTTATCGACATTGAGCGCTTTCAGAGCCTGAGCACTGAAGGGAAAATTCTATCGCTTTCCTGGTGGGAAAACGAAGATGCGGTTCTCGCGTGGAAACGCAACGTTCTGCATCAGGCCGCACAGCGTGAAGGCCAGCAAACGATCTTTGCCAGCTATCGTATTCGGGTGGTTCAGGTCATCCGCGAGTACTCATCTGAAACGAGGCGTTCCCATCATGTATGATATCCACGTTATTATGCGTAATATTCCCGGAGAGCTGGGACGGCTGGGTTCAACCCTTGGAAAAATGGGGGTTGGGCTTGAAGGCGGCGGCCTTTTTAGCGTTGGTGACCACTCTCATGCCCATTTTCTGGTTGAGGACGGTGAGCGCGCCCGGAAGGTGCTGGAGCACGCGGGGATACCGGTAGCCGCCGTGACTAAGCCACTGATTCGGCGATTAACGCAGGCACGTCCTGGAGAACTGGGTGAGATAGCCAGCGTGCTGGCAGAGCAGGGAGTTAACATCCGTGTACAGTACAGCGATCATGCTAATCGACTGATTTTACTGACAGACAATAACGAGCTTGCCGCTCACATCACCGGACAATGGGATGAATAAACCCCTCAGCAGTTCCCCGGCACAGAATGATGCCGAGGTACTTGAAAGCGCTATGTCAGAAGTGGCCACTGCGATGGCTGACCCTTCAAGGGTTAGCATGCTGTGCGCATTGATGGATGGCAGGGCCTGGACCGCGACGGAGTTGAGTGCGGTGGCCGACGTCGCACCATCTACCGCCAGCGCGCATCTGACAAAATTAGTGCAGGGGCGACTAATCGGCTGTTTGTCACAGGGTCGACACCGTTATTATCGGCTAGCGAGCAGCGAGGTCGCTATGTTACTGGAGACGCTGATGGGCGTATCCATGCGCACACAGCCTGCAATGAAAATCAGTACGCCGGTACATTTGCGTAAGGCGCGCACCTGCTACGATCACCTGGCCGGTGAGGTGGCCGTCAGTATTTACGCTTTTATGCAGGAACAAGGCTGGTTTACCTCAGAAGGAACCGCGCTTTCGCCCGTGGGACTCACTGGCTTTCACCAGATTGGCGCGACGTTAAAAAACCAAACCCGGCGAAAAACCGCATGTGCCTGTCTCGACTGGAGCGAACGTCGGCCACATCTGGGCGGCAATGCCGGCGCCGCGCTGCTGGCTGCTTTTGAATCTCATGGCTGGATTGAGCGTATTGAGGGTTACCGGGAAGTCCGATTTACCGACGCGGGAAGAAGGGCGCTGGCGCGATTTTTTGCAATTCACGATGTTTAATCACGATAGTGATACCGGAAACCCGGTATCACCTGATGCCTTTACTTTCAGCGGGTTCGCTGCGCGACCATAAAGAGTCGTGGAAAGGCCAGCAATATCTTCCCGTCAGCCTGTTTCGGATAGCACTCCTGAAGCCGTTGATGATAACGCGCAAGATATAGCTGCTTTTCTTGCTCATTCAAATCCTGTATCCACGGTCGTAACCCTGTCGCGCTAACCCAATCAATAATCGCCTGATGTGAATCCATTTTGTGGTAATAGGTCGTGCGCCAAATATCCGCTTCGCAGCCGGCATGACTGAGAATGTCGTAATAAGCATGCACGCTAGGCAACGGATCGCGTCCTCGATTCGGATGCCCTTGTTCCTGAGCAACTTCACGCATCAAAACGTGGGAAGGTTCATCCCAGTTATAAGGCATCTGAACAGCAAGAAATCCTTTATTTTTCAGAAGACTAACGAGGTGCGGGAGCAGCGAATCATGACCGGAAATCCACTGGAGTGAAGCATTGGCATAAATCACATCCGGAGGCGTTTCCGGCAGGAAATGGCGGATATCTTCTTCAATAAAATGGCAGGTTGGTAATCGTTTTCGCGCTTCCTCAAGCATCGATGGCGATGAGTCAATTCCAGTAATATTGGCATTTGGCCATCGAAAGTGGAGTAATTCAGTGCTGTTACCCGGCCCGCAGCCAAGATCGATAGCGGAAACAACATCATTAAGCTGAACGCGAGCCAGCAGTTCAGCGGCGGGTCTTGAACGTTCTGCACCAAACTGCAGATACAGTGTTGGGTTCCAGTCAGACATCATCAATTTCCTTAGCGGCGTTGTAGAGCACGTTGTTTATGGGATATGTTCTTAAAGTGTTAATAAGGAAATATTCCATGAAAATACGCATTCCGTCCAGGTTAGTTTCTGGCGATACCATCGCGATTACCGCACCATCCTCTGGCGTTCCTGCACATCTGCATCCACGGTTAGATCTCGCCATTAGCGCATTACGGGATAAGGGGTTTAGGGTGGTTGAAGGGCGCTGTTTACGCCATCAACATAAGAATAAGAGCGCCGATAAGCATCAACGGGCTGCAGAATTAATGCAATTTCTTTGCGATCCGGATGTGAAAGCCGTGATGCCACCCTGGGGAGGCGAACTGGCCATGGAGCTATTAGAGCTTATTGATTTCAATAAGTTAAACAACATTGAACCAAAATGGTTTAGCGGCTTTTCCGATCTCTCAACGCTGCATTTACCGCTGACCACCTTGTGCGGTTGGGCGACGTTGCATGGTCCCAATCTGATGGAGTTGGGTGCCAGAGAACTGGATAAAACCACGTCATTTGTATGGAAAATACTGGAATGCGAACGCGGGAGCACGGTAACGCAATATGCTTCAGAAAAGTTCCAGGTTGAAGCTAACCAATGGGGTACGGAAACAGATGCTGGTTTTAATCTGACACAACCAACGAAGTGGAAGCGTCTCGATGGCCAAAGCGAGAGTGTCACGTTTCACGGACGTTTGATTGGTGGCTGCCTGGATACTATCGCCAGGCTTGCCGGCACAGAGTACGGCGACATAGCATCGTTTAAAAAACAGCATAGCGGCGACGGCGTAATTCTGTATTTTGAAAACGTCGAAATGGCGCCGTGCGAATTAACGCGAGCGTTATACAGTTTACGTTTGCAGGGCTGGTTCAAAACCCTCAGTGGTATCATGATCGGCAGAAGTGCTGGGCCGAATGTCGGCGACGCCAATCAACATAATTATCTCGACGCGCTGCGATCAGCATTGGGCGATGTGAACATTCCGGTGCTGTACGATGTTGATATCGGACACATGCCGCCACAGATGTCGCTCGTGAATGGTGCGATGGCATGGGTAACGTTTAGTGATAACGGTGGATTGGTAAAGCAGCAATTGTAGGTTAAGGGTTGCGATGAGTCTGCGGGGCTAAAATAAGCCGGCTTTTGAGTAACACAATCACAGCCGAAAAACCCTGGATTTGTCCTGACCCTATGTTAGTGCGCATAATGTACGACACGTTATGTTGAAAAGGCCGCTGCGAAAATGTCTCACGCAGCGGCCTCTTTAGCATAACGTCATTGTGCGAACCAATTTAATTGATTATTTTTTCTCGCTCCAGCACTTCTCTAATATCTTGGAATACGGCACTAATATTTCCTTTAGGGAATCTTATTTGACCTAAACCATTTATATTAGAAAACTCCTCGCATCCTTCTTCTAATAAAACAATGGCTCGTTCAAATCCTAATCGACCTTGAAAGAGTCCGACCTCATGAATAA
>NZ_VDAG01000076.1:0-484 GCF_019584505.1 Kluyvera sp. EC_51
GCTTGTTTACCCTGGTCACGAATATGACGCGCTGCATCGCGCGCTTCGTCTTCCGGTGAAAGCGCGAAGTAACAAATATTGACGCGATTTTCGATATTCTCCGGCTGGTTCAGTGCCAGTACGTTCAGCGGAGTGTTGCTCTTCAGCAACTCTTCAACGTTATTTTTCAGCAACGGACCGACCACAATACTCGCGCCATCCTGCTGAACCTGGCTTAAGATCTGGCTAAGTGGTTGTGATGAGGTATCGTAGATTTTCAGCTCTGCGGATGGATTTGCGGGTGCGCTTACCGCTGCGGTGCTTGTCGCCGGGGCGCTTACAGGCACCGGCTGGGCTGCAGGCTGTTCACCGGTCAGATCGCTAACCGAGGCTTGTGCCGGGCTGGCAACGCCATCCACGGTTTGCGGCTGAGGTTGTTCAGCTACGTCTGCGGCAGGTGCGGCAGCTACCTGAGCTGCCACTGGCTGAGTGCCGATATTTTTCG
>NZ_VDAG01000077.1:0-2984 GCF_019584505.1 Kluyvera sp. EC_51
GCATTTTATTATGGTGATCCCCTGGGCGAAATGCGCCTGGTAAGCAGAGTTTTTGAAATGTAAGGCCTTTGAATAAGACAAAAGGCTGCCTCATCGCTAACTTTGCAACAGTGCCTCTAAATTTAACACATCAAGCGCGACAGGCTTCCCGATGAAATACCCTTGCGCCTCGTCACAGTGATAATGTTTAAGCCTTTTCAACTGCTCCGCCGTTTCCACGCCTTCAGCGGTGACAGCCAGCGAATAGGCTTTGCCAAGGCCGATAATATTCTCAACGATGATTTTGGCGTTTTCCGATTCCTCCATGGCGAACACAAAAGATTTATCCAGCTTTATTCCGTCGAACGGGAAGCGTTTCAGATAGCTTAATGCCGAGTAGCCGGTTCCAAAGTCATCAATCAAAAAGCGTACGCCGATATCCTTCAGCTGCTTCATGGTTTCCAGCGTGATATCCGGATTGGAAATCGTCACGTTTTCGGTAATTTCTAACTCCAGCCGGGACGGTTTAAGCCCCGATTTTTGCAGCGCAGCCTTTACCCGTTTCGCCAGGCCACGGGTATTAAACTCCACCGCCGAAATATTGACCGAAATAACCAAATCGGGCGAGAGATGCACCATATCTTTACAGGCTTTCTCCAGCACCACATCACTCATGGCAACGATCAGGCCCGTCTCTTCCGCAAGCGGGATGAACTGATCCGGCATCAGTAAACCGAGACGCGGATGCTGCCAGCGAACCAGTGCTTCGACAGCAGCGATACGCGAGGTTTTAATGTCGTAACGGGGCTGATAAACCAGCTGAAACTGGTCTGTGCATAACGCTTCACGAAACTCTTTTTCCATTTCCCGGCGCTGAATTAAGTACTCGCCCATGTTGGGTTCGTAAAACACCCAGTTATTGCGACCGGTATTTTTCGCTTTATACAATGCGATATCGGATAACCGAATCAGATCGCTGGCGTTCATTGCATCCTGAGGCGCCAGTGCAATCCCCATACTCACGCTGATATACACTTCATTGCCGTTAACGATAAAAGGCCGGCTTATTTCACTGGCAATGCGCTGGCAGAGCGTCTCTATGTCTTTACGCACATAAATATCCGGCAGAATAAGGATAAACTCATCTCCGCCCTGCCGGGCAACCAGATCGATTTTACGGGTACAGGACCGCAACCGGCTGGCGACTTCATTGAGTAACGCATCGCCCGCATTGTGGCCGAATAAATCATTTACCGGTTTGAATTTATCCAGGTCGAGGCTGATCATGGCCAGGGGATGATCCGGATCGGGTAAAGAACGCAGCTCACTTTCCAGAAACTCTTTCATTCTGACCCGGTTTGGTAGGCCGGTTAATTCATCATGCCGCGATAAATACTCGGCACGCTCCTGCGCCTCCACTTCCAGAGTGACATTGGTCACCGTACCGCGAAAGCCCATAGAACCATCATCCATAATGGCGCGCTTCGCCACCACATTGCAGTAACGCTGATGGCCCTGAGCTGAGAAATAGCGGGCCTTTTTGAGCGTGTAATTACTGCTCGTCTGCGGATTCAGCAGCCAGTGATGAAAAAGGATTTTGTCGCTGTGGATGAAATCCAACATGTTCCGCCCAAGCCAGTCGTCAGAATGATGACCGGTAACGCGGGAAAAACGGTCGGATAACCACGTTAGCCGTGCCTCGCTGTCCGCTTCCCAAATCCAGTCGGTGGTGGCTTCAATGACGTCGCGAAAGCGTCGTTCACTTGCCGTAAGCGCTTGTCGGCTTTGCTCAAGCAGGAAAACATTTTCGTCATTAATTTGCGCTTTGATTAACGCACCACGCCGCATCAACCAGGTAAATGCAATGGTCGATAACATCAGAATGATGATTAACGGCAGCTCCCGGTTCATCAGCGCTCTGCCCGGATCGTCGCTTCGCCACTCAATCAGAACATCGCCATTATCAATGGGTAAAATAAGCTGAGCTTCCCGGTAGTCGGCTTTCAGGTGTGGCTCCATTCTGCCGAACGTATGCGCATTATGAATGCCGTATTCGTTGCCCATTTTCTCCAGTTTAACGGGCGTTAACACGTCGGCGAAAATCAGTACCGAGGCATCTTCCGCCACCGGCGTGATGCTTTCATCGTCTTCCGACGTGATCCGGGCCGCCGCCAGTAAGGTGAGTTGCCCGTTGGTCATCATAAGGCGTGAGACGGCTTTACCCTGGCTTTGTGAGAGGTCGTTAAAAAGTTCTTTGGTGATGTTCCGGTTGAGCCATTTCTCGAAAGGCTGGCTGACAAGATTTCCTTCAATGACGCTATAACGCGTCTCCCCGGCGGGAGACAAAACAAATACGCCTTCATACTGGTAATTCGTGTAAAGCGATTCACCAAGGTTCTGGCTGTCCCATGCCCATTTAACATTCACCTGCTTGTGCAAATTATTATACGCTTCGCCCCAGTCGGCATTATCCATTAAATTTGCGCGTATCTTTTCCTGCCGGTTAGTGAGGGCTTTTTGCAAAAGTAAACTGCTGCGCGCGTCTGCTTTATTATTAAGATTATCCGCGATATATAAAAGATTCACTATTGCCGCCAGAAAGAGACTGCTCAGCAACGCCGCGGTAATAATAAAATTTTTCTTTACTATGCCACTGGTTTCTCCTGAAAAACTACTTACTTTGTTGAAGCGCTGCCAGTTCATTTTCCCCATCTCTTAACGGGTGAGAGTCCATTGTCCTGAAATAGGCACAGCCCGCAGAGGCAGTATCGGCAGAAACGGATTTTTTCTCCAGAATTTTTTGAGCACTTTTTTTTGCTTTAGCTAGGGAAGGTGCGAATAAGGGCACTGTTGCAAAGTTAGCGATGAGGCAGCCTTTTGTCGGTGATGCTAGTGTATGATGGTGTTTTTGAGGTGCTCCAGTGGCTTCTGTTTCTATCAGCTGTCCCTCCTGTTCAGCTACTGACGGGGTGGTGCGTAACGGCAAAAGCACTGCCGGACATCAG
>NZ_VDAG01000078.1:0-297 GCF_019584505.1 Kluyvera sp. EC_51
TTCCGGCAATTAATTCGCAGAATTTTCCGCGAACCATGCTCAGATGATAAAGTTCACTGATGCCGGAACGCCCCATATTTGAAAGGGCGGCCACCGCAACAAACCGCCGGAGTTCTTTGCCCCCCAGATACATCAGCATTTCTTTCAGGGTAAGATTGTCCGCCTGAATTATGCCATGTGATTTAAACAGCATGTTTCTGACGTAGCGCATGATTTTATATGACAGCGTCAGATCGGTTTTAAGCAGACGTTCGACCGCGGCAAAGTCCGGGTTTTCCCTGTTCACCTCCATCATCA
>NZ_VDAG01000079.1:0-56603 GCF_019584505.1 Kluyvera sp. EC_51
CTCAGTCCAGGGCATAGCGAGTCTCCTCTTCTATGCCAGTTATAACTGTTACCCATGTATCCGGTCTAAAGTGTTACCTATGTTTCCGGTTTGTACCTTCGCTTGGCCGGGCTACATATGCGTGTAGCCCGGCCAAGCGAAGCGCCGCCGGGAGCCGCACCAAACCCTACCCAGATCACAGAACCACCCCTCGCCCGAAAAGTACCAGCCGTTGACCCAAAAGTCTCTTCACCGTCTGCCCTTTAAACGCTTCAATTACGAAACAAGAACAAAACATAAATTTAACAAATCCGATGAATACTGGAGTGTACCCGAATGAAACCTGAAGATTTCCGCGCAGACACTAAACGCCCGTTAACCGGTGAAGAGTACCTGAAAAGCCTGCAGGATGGCCGTGAGATCTACATCTACGGCGAACGCGTCAAGGATGTCACCACCCACCCTGCGTTCCGCAACGCGGCGGCCTCGGTGGGCCAGCTGTACGATGCGCTGCACAAACCGGAAATGCAGGACAAGCTGTGCTGGAACACCGATACCGGCAGCGGCGGCTACACTCACAAATTCTTCCGCGTGGCGAAAAGTGCCGACGACCTGCGCCAGCAGCGCGACGCCATCGCCGAGTGGTCACGTCTCTCCTACGGCTGGATGGGGCGCACCCCGGACTACAAAGCGGCCTTCGGCAGCGCGCTGGGCGCGAACCCGGCGTTCTACGGCCAGTTCGAGCAGAACGCCCGCCACTGGTACTCGCGCATTCAGGAAACTGGCCTGTACTTCAACCACGCGATCGTCAACCCGCCAATTGACCGTCACAAGCCAGCGGATGAAGTGAAAGATGTCTACATCAAGCTGGAAAAAGAGACCGATGCCGGGATTATCGTCAGCGGCGCGAAAGTGGTGGCGACCAACTCGGCGCTGACTCACTACAACATGATTGGCTTTGGCTCCGCGCAGGTGATGGGCGAAAACCCGGACTTCGCGCTGATGTTCGTCGCGCCGATGGATGCCGAAGGCGTGAAGCTGATTTCCCGCGCTTCCTACGAGCTGGTGGCGGGCGCAACTGGTTCACCGTACGACTATCCGCTCTCCAGCCGCTTTGACGAGAACGACGCGATCCTGGTGATGGATAAAGTACTGATCCCGTGGGAAAACGTGCTGATCTACCGCGATTTCGATCGCTGCCGTCGCTGGACGATGGAAGGCGGTTTTGCCCGTATGTATCCGTTGCAGGCGTGCGTACGTCTGGCGGTGAAGCTCGACTTTATTACCGGCCTGCTGAAGAAATCGCTGGAGTGTACCGGCACTTCTGAGTTCCGCGGCGTGCAGGCGGATCTTGGTGAAGTGGTGGCATGGCGCAACATGTTCTGGGCGCTGAGCGACTCCATGTGCTCTGAAGCGACCCCGTGGGTTAACGGCGCGTACCTGCCGGACCACGCGGCGCTGCAAACCTACCGCGTGATGGCCCCGATGGCCTACGCCAAGATCAAAAACATCATTGAACGTAACGTCACCAGTGGGCTTATCTACCTGCCGTCGAGCGCCCGTGACCTGAACAACCCGCAGATCGACCAGTACCTGGCGAAGTACGTGCGCGGCTCCAACGGGATGGATCACGTCGAGCGTATCAAGATCTTAAAACTGATGTGGGATGCGATCGGCAGCGAGTTCGGCGGCCGCCACGAGCTGTATGAAATTAACTACTCCGGTAGCCAGGATGAGATCCGCCTGCAGTGTCTGCGTCAGGCGCAAACCTCCGGCAACATGGACAAAATGATGGCGATGGTCGATCGCTGCCTGTCTGAATACGATCAGAACGGCTGGACGGTGCCACACCTGCACAACAACGCTGATATTAATCTGCTGGATAAGCTGCTGAAGTAATTCGCAGCGGGAGGTCACAATGCAATTAGATGAACAACGTCTGCGTTTTCGCGATGCCATGGCCAGCCTGTCGGCCGCCGTTAACGTCGTCACCACCGAAGGGGAAGCGGGCCGCTGCGGCATCACCGCCACTGCGGTTTGTTCGGTAACGGATTCACCGCCGTCGGTGATGGTCTGTATCAACGCTAACAGTGCGATGAACCCGGTATTCCAGGGTAACGGCAAACTGTGCATCAACGTGCTCAACCACGAGCAGGAGATCATGGCCCGTCACTTCGCCGGGATGACCGGTATGGCGATGGACGAGCGCTTCGGGCTCTCCGGCTGGCAGCGCGGCGCGCTGGAGCAACCGGTGCTGAAAGGGTCGCTGGCAAGCCTGGAGGGCGAAATTCGTCAGGTGCAGACCATCGGTAGCCATCTGGTCTATCTGGTGGAGATTCAGAACATTGCATTGGGGGAAGCGGAGAGCCACGGGCTTATCTATTTCAAACGCCGTTTTCATCCGGTGATGATGGAAGCGGAAGCGTTAGTCTAACCCTCTCTCTTGTTGCCCGGACAAGGCGCGTAAGCGCCGACTCCGGGTTTTACCCTGCCTCTACCTACCGCTCTACTTATCAGAATCAAATAAATATTTAAAATATCAGGCGTAGGGATATTTGTTGGATTGAGAAATAAAGGGGCTGTTGATATTTTTGGCAGAAGGGAAGGCTGTCTGAAGTATTATTTATATCGCTTTTATATGAGATGGAAACTATTTTCCCTGCGCACTAATACATTAGTGCTATAAACCAATCAAAGTACGTGCTTCGTTATTATTTATCAGTGTCTTTTTTTAATCGTGATAATGCGCACTTTATCATCTCTTCCGCACGCTGACGGGCAAAATTAGCCAACGTCGTTTTGCTAAAATGCTGACCGCAGCCAGCGCAGCATAAAGGATATTCGTCAGCGGAGTTCGTTATTTTTTCAACATCGGTAATTTCTGTTGTATGGTTACATTTAGGACATGAATATTTTATTAAAATCACAAACCGGCCTCCTTTATTCTTGCTATAAAATAGTTCAATAGCACATATTGTTAAAGCATTTGTGATTATTAAATAGCCACTCATTATGTGTTGGTTGATGAAGTGGTTGTTTTTTAACCGTGCAGTAAAGCAAGCGGGGCGCTAACGGAAAAGGACGGGAAAGCAATGGATAAGCAATTCGCGCAGGGGAGTATGAGCGCAGCCGATAAGCTCGCGGATCTTCTCAACCACAATACGGATTGGATCTGGGAGGTTGACGCGCAGGGGCGCTATGTGTGGGTATCCAACGTGGTGAATAACCTGCTGGGCTACTCGCCTGAAGAGGTGCTGGGCCGCGCACCGTTTGATTTTATGGAACCGGCAGAGTCAGAGCGGGTACAGAAATTCTTTGGCGATGTTCTGGCTTCCCGGCAGCCCTTCAACGGCATGATTAACCGCAACCGTCGGGCAGATGGCAGCGCGGTAATCATCGAAACCAGCGGCATTCCGCTTTTTGATGCCGAGGGAGAGTTAACCGGGTATCGCGGTATCGACCGCGACATCTCGCAGCTTGGTGAACGGGTATTGCAGCTGGAGTCTATCTACCAGAACACGCCGCTGGCGCTGTGCGTGATCAATCGTTTTGGACAGCTCACCAAAGCGAATAAAGCGATGGGCGAGCTGCTTGGGCAGCCGGAAGATGTGCTGATTGGCCAGTGTCTGCGGGATATTATGCCGGAATGGAATCTGTTGTTTCAGCAGGATTTTATTCGTCTTGATGCCGGAGAGGAAATCACCAGCAAAGAAGTATTCCTCTACGGACGCTACTTCTATATTAAGCCAATGCCGGTGTATGACGCGGGCGGAAACGTGGCGGGGATCTCCTCCGCGTGGATGGACATTACCGACCGCAAACTGGCGGAACAGCAGCTCGCCAGCGCTAACCAGGTACTGCTGCAGTACGCCGAGCGGGACCATCTGACCGGATTATTTAACCGCCGCTACATGGACGAACGGCTTAACTATGAGATTACCCGCGCCCAGCGTGAGGGGGCATCACTCTCACTGTGTATGGCCGACCTCGATTTTTTCAAACGCTATAACGATACCTACGGCCATCAGGCGGGCGACCGCGTGCTGAAGGCCGTGGCGGACGCGTTGAAGGGCGGGCTGAGGCCGGACGATAGCGTCAGCCGCTATGGCGGCGAAGAGTTTTTAATCATGCTGCCGGATACCGGTGCAGAGGGGGCGCGAGCGGTGGCCGAACGTCTGCGCGAACGGGTGATGGATCTGAATATCGAACATGAAACCAGCCCGCTTGGCGGCGTGCTGACCATCAGCCTTGGCGTGATGACCTGGGATGCGCCGCTGTATGTTTGCAGCATCCAGAGCCCGGCGGATATTGGTGCCGAGCTTATCCACAGCAGCGATGCGGCGCTTTATCGCGCCAAACAGCAGGGGCGTAACCGCGTTGTCGCGGTGTAAGCATAGGGCTCGGCAATTGATTCGCCACATTGATTCACCACAAAGAGGCCCGCAGCGGGCCTCTTTATAATCGGGCCTACTCCTCTACTGTGATGGTAAAGAAACATGGCTTATCAACTGAACCTCAACTGGCCGGAATTTTTAGAAAAATACTGGCAGAAGCAACCGGTCGTCCTGAAGAACGCGTTCCCGAACTTCGTTGACCCGATTACCCCGGATGAACTGGCCGGTCTGGCAATGGAGATGGAAGTCGATAGCCGTCTGGTCAGCCACGCCGACGGCAAATGGCAGGCCAGCAACGGCCCGTTTGAAGATTTTGACCATCTGGGTGAGGAAAACTGGTCACTGCTGGCGCAGGCGGTGAACCACTGGCATGAACCTTCCGCCGAACTGGTGCGTCCGTTCCGCGTGCTGCCGGACTGGCGGCTGGATGACCTGATGATCTCCTTCTCGGTACCGGGCGGCGGCGTCGGGCCGCACATTGACCCGTACGACGTATTTATTATCCAGGGCATGGGCCGCCGTCGTTGGCGTGTGGGCGATGCGCTGCCGTTAAAACAGCACTGCCCGCACCCGGCGTTGCTGCATGTCGAACCCTTTACGCCAATTATCGAAGTGGAAATGGAACCGGGCGATATTCTCTATATTCCGCCTGGATTCCCGCACGATGGTTATACCTTTGAAGCGACGCTGAACTACTCCGTTGGCTTCCGTGGGCCGAACGGTCGCGATCTGATCAGCAGCTTTGCGGACTACGCGTTGGAAAACGATCTGGGTGAGAAGTACTACACCGACCCGGATCTGACCTGCCGCGAACACGCGGGGAAAGTGGAAGATCATGAGCTGGAGCGTCTGCGCACCATGATGATCGATATGATCCGCCAGCCGGATGATTTTAAGCAGTGGTTCGGCAGCTTTATCAGCACGCCGCGTCATGAGCTGGATCTGGCACCAGCCGAGCCGCCGTACGAGCCGGAAGAGGTTGCTGCCGCGCTGGAAGACGGTGAAACCCTGCGTCGTCTGAACGGCCTGCGGGTGCTGAATATCGGCGGCTGCTTCTTTATTAACAGCGAGCGGGTGGAGACCTGCGCGCCACAGGCGATGGATGCGCTGAGCCGCTATACCGAAGTGAATAGCACGTTGCTCGGCGAGGCGTTGCATAATCCTGCTTTTGTGGTGGAGCTGACGGCGTTGATTAATCAGGGGTACTGGTTCTTCGACGAGTAATCGGTGAGGGTGCGCGTTGTACCCTCACCCCGGCCCTCTCCCTGGAAGGGAGAGGGAGAAAAGCGGTCCCCTCGCCCCTACGGGGAGAGGGTTAGGGTGAGGGGGAAAACCCCGCACCCTCCCTCATTTCTGGTGATCCCCCCGCTTTGCAATTGACCCGCAATCGTTGTATAACCTCCTTCTGATTTGGATGTTTAGATGTCCATACGTTTAGAAGGTAATAATGCAAAACACAACACAACAACAAGGTGGGCAGTTAAAGCGCACCATGAAAACCCGCCACCTGATTATGCTGTCGCTGGGTGGCGTTATTGGCACAGGGCTGTTTTTCAATACCGGCTATATCATCTCCACCACCGGCGCGGCGGGTACGCTGCTGGCCTATCTGATTGGCGCGCTGGTCGTCTGGCTGGTGATGCAGTGTCTTGGCGAACTGTCGGTGGCGATGCCGGAAACCGGCGCGTTTCACCTTTACGCCTCACGCTACCTTGGCCCGGCCACCGGCTACACCGTGGCGTGGCTCTACTGGCTCACCTGGACGGTGGCGCTCGGTTCGAGCTTTACCGCCGCCGGTTTCTGTATGCAGTACTGGTTCCCGCAGGTACCGGTGTGGATCTGGTGTCTGCTGTTCTGCGTACTCATTTTCGGCCTTAACGTCATTTCGACCCGCTTCTTTGCCGAAGGCGAGTTCTGGTTCTCGCTGGTGAAGGTCATCACCATCGTGGCGTTTATCATCCTTGGTGGCGCGGCTATCTTTGGCTTTATTCCGATGCAGGACGGCTCGCCCGCACCGGGGCTGTCGAACATTACCGCTGAGGGCTGGTTCCCGCACGGCGGGCTGCCTATCCTGATGACCATGGTGGCGGTGAACTTTGCTTTCTCGGGCACCGAGCTTATCGGTATTGCCGCAGGGGAAACCGAGAACCCGCACAAGGTGATTCCGGTCGCCATTCGCACCACTATTGCGCGGCTGATTATCTTCTTTATCGGTACCGTGTTTGTGTTAGCGGCGCTGATCCCGATGCAGCAGGCGGGCGTGGAAAAGAGCCCGTTCGTGCTGGTATTTGAAAAGGTGGGGATTCCGTACGCGGCGGATATTTTCAACTTCGTGATTCTGACGGCGATACTTTCGGCGGCGAACTCCGGGCTGTATGCCTCAGGCCGCATGTTGTGGTCGCTCTCCAATGAACGCACGCTGCCGCGCTGCTTCTCGCAGCTGACCAAAAACGGCGTGCCGCTGGTGGCGCTGTCGGTCAGTATGCTCGGCGGGCTGCTGGCGCTGTTCTCAAGCATCGTTGCGCCGGATACCGTGTTTGTCGCACTGTCGGCAATTTCTGGCTTTGCGGTGGTGGCGGTGTGGATTAGCATCTGCGCCTCGCACTTTATGTTCCGCCGTCGTCATTTGCAGCAGGGGAAAGCGTTGAGCGAACTGCACTACCGCGCGCCGTGGTACCCGCTGGTGCCGGTGCTGGGCTTTGTGCTCTGCGTGGTGGCCTGTCTTGGCCTGGCTTTTGACCCTTCGCAGCGGATTGCGCTGTGGTGCGGGATCCCGTTTGTGGCGCTGTGTTATGGTGCCTACTATCTCACACGTTCACGCCCGACCGAGGAGGCGCCGCAGCATGCCGCAGAATAATCCCTTAACCTCAATTCTGACCGACCATCCCTTTGTACTGCTCGACGGCGCGATGGCCACCGAGCTGGAGGCGCGCGGCTGCGACCTGGCCGACAGCCTGTGGTCGGCGAAAGTGCTGATGGAAAATCCGCAGCTGATTTATGACGTGCATCTCGACTACTTCCGCGCCGGGGCGCAGGTAGCGATTACTGCCAGCTATCAGGCGACGCCGGACGGCTTTGCCGCGCGTGGGCTCAATGAAGCGCAGGCCCGCTCGCTGATTGCCAAAAGCGTGGAGCTGGCGAAGCAGGCTCGTGACTCGTACCGTGCGGAAAACCCGGCGGCGAAGGGGCTGCTGATTGCCGGTTCCGTGGGGCCGTATGGGGCTTACCTGGCGGACGGTTCGGAGTATCGCGGCGACTACCAGCGCAGTGCGCAGGTGTTCCAGGATTTCCATCGCCCGCGCATTGAGGCCTTGCTGGAGGCGGGCGTTGACCTGCTGGCCTGTGAAACCCTGCCGTCGTTTGATGAAATTCGTGCGCTGGCTCAACTGCTGGAAGCGTACCCGGTAGCGCAGGCATGGTTCTCGTTTACCCTGCGCGATGCTCAGCACCTGAGCGACGGCACGCCGCTGCGCGACGTGCTGGCGCTACTGGCGGACTATCCGCAGATTCTGGCGGTGGGCATTAACTGTATCGCGCTGGAAAATACCGTCGAGGCGCTGGAATGTCTGCACAGCCTGACGCCGCTGCCGCTGGTGGTCTATCCCAACTCCGGCGAGCACTACGATGCGGTAAGTAAAACCTGGCATCACCACGGCGAAGCCTGCGCCACGCTGGAAGGCTATCTGCCGCAGTGGCTGGCGGCCGGGGCGAAGCTGATTGGCGGCTGCTGCCGGACCACGCCGAAGGATATTGCGGCGCTGAAGGCGCACTGCTGAACCTGAGTTTTCCCGGCGTCACTGCGTTCGGCCGGGCTACGAATCATCGGTAGCCCGGGCAAGCGCCAGCGACCCCGGGGAAATCCCACCCTCCAACTATCTTTTGCCACTTTTCTTCTAAAAACGAATTGGAATTAACAAGCATTTTTAATTCCTTTATCAAATACCCCGCGCCGGAAATACTGCCCACATAACAAGACATGGGAGCAGGACATTATGGCAATCGCATCGCGTTTCACCGTTATCGCCGCTACGCTGGCACTGTTGGCATTCCAGGCGCAGGCCGTGGACGTCACCATCGCCTACCAAACCTCCGCCGAGCCCGCCAAAGTGGCGCAGGCGGATAAAACCTTCGAAAAGCTGAGCGGTGCAAAACCGGACTGGCGCAAGTTTGACAGCGGCGCGAGCATCGTGCGCGCGCTGGCTTCCGGCGACGTTCAGATTGGCAACCTCGGCTCAAGCCCGCTGGCCGTTGCCGCCAGTCAGCAGGTGCCGATTGAGGTTTTCCTGCTGGCCTCACAGCTCGGTAACTCCGAAGCGCTGGTGGTGAAAAAAGCCATCAGCAAGCCTGAAGACCTGATTGGCAAACGCATTGCCGTACCGTTTATCTCTACACCCACTACAGCCTGCTGGCGGCACTCAAACATTGGGGTATTAAGCCGGGTCAGGTACAGATCCTGAACCTGCAGCCACCGGCGATTATTGCCGCCTGGCAGCGTGGTGATATTGACGGTGCCTACGTGTGGGCACCGGCGGTGAACGAGCTGGAAAAAGACGGCACCGTGCTGACTGACTCCTCCAAAGTCGGTGAGTGGGGCGCGCCAACGCTCGATGTCTGGGTCGTGCGCAAAGACTTTGCCGACAAACATCCAGACGTGGTGAAAGCCTTCGCCAAAAGCGCAATTGAGGCCCAGCGCGGCTATATCGACAACCCGGATAAATGGCTGGCCCAGCCGGAGAACATCAGCAAGCTGGCGCGCCTGAGCGGCGTTCCTGAAGCGGACGTTCCGGGGCTGGTGAAGGGCAACACCTATCTCACCGCCGAACAGCAGGCGCAGGCGCTTAACGGCCCGGTGAATAAGGCGATTGTCGATACCGCGCAGTTCCTCAAAGAGCAGGGCAAAGTCCCGGCGGTGGCGACCGACTACAGCCAGTACGTTACCGACCGTTTTGTGAAGTAAGGAGGTCATGATGCTGCAAATCTCGCATCTTTCTGCCGACTACGGCGGTAAACCGGCGCTGGCGGATATCAATCTCACGCTGGATAGCGGTGAACTGCTGGTGGTGCTGGGGCCCTCTGGCTGCGGTAAAACCACGCTGCTGAACCTGATTGCCGGATTCGTGCCGTATCAGCACGGCAGCATCATCCTTGATGGAAAACACGTTGATGGCCCGGGGGCCGAGCGCGGCGTGGTCTTTCAGAATGAAGGGCTACTGCCGTGGCGCAATGTGCAGGATAACGTCGCGCTGGGGCTGCAGCTGGCTGGGGTGAACAAAACCGAGCGTCGGGAGATTGCCGCGCTGATGCTGAAAAAGGTCGGGCTGGAGGGGGCTGAAAAACGCTTTATCTGGCAACTCTCCGGCGGCCAGCGCCAGCGAGTGGGCATTGCCCGCGCGCTGGCGGCGAACCCGCAGTTGCTGCTGCTGGATGAGCCGTTCGGCGCGCTCGATGCCTTTACCCGCGAGCAGATGCAAACCCTGTTGCTCAAGCTGTGGCATGAAACCGGTAAAAAGGTGTTGTTGATTACCCATGACATCGAAGAAGCGGTGTTTATGGCGACCGAACTGGTGCTGCTGTCGCCGGGGCCGGGCCGCGTGCTGGAGCGTTTATCCCTCGATTTTGCCCGCCGGTTTGTCGCCGGGGAATCGTGCCGCAGCATTAAGTCTGACCCGCAGTTTATTGCTCAGCGTGAATACGTGCTGAGCCGAGTGTTTGAGCAACGGGAGGCGTTCTCATGAGCGTGGTGATTAACGATAAACCGCGGACGCGCGTGCTGAAGCTGCGCTGGCCGCTCTCGCGCCACCTGACGCTGAGCCTCGCTACGCTGTTGGTGCTGTTGGTTATCTGGTGGGCGGTCGCAGCGGCGCATTGGGTTAGCCCGCTGTTTTTACCGGCACCAGGGCAGGTGCTGAATAAGCTGCTGACCATCGCCAGCCCACAGGGGTTTATGGATGCCACGCTGTGGCAGCATCTGGCGGCGAGCCTTGGACGTATCGTCGTGGCGCTGTTGGCGGCGACGATCATCGGCATTCCGGTGGGGATCGCCATGGGTCTGAGCCCGACGGTCCGCGGGATCCTCGACCCGTTGATTGAGCTTTACCGCCCGGTGCCGCCGCTGGCCTATTTGCCGCTGATGGTTATCTGGTTTGGGATCGGTGAAACCTCGAAGATCTTGTTGATCTACCTGGCGATTTTCGCCCCAGTGGCGATGTCGGCACTGGCGGGGGTGAAAAGCGCGCAGCAGGTACGTATTCGTGCCGCGCAATCTCTCGGTGCCAGCCGCGCTCAGGTATTGTGGCTGGTGATTTTACCCGGCGCGCTGCCGGAGATTCTGACCGGACTGCGCATTGGGTTAGGCGTGGGCTGGTCGACGCTGGTGGCCGCCGAGCTTATCGCGGCGACCCGCGGGTTAGGTTTTATGGTGCAGTCCGCCGGGGAGTTTTTAGCCACCGACGTGGTGCTGGCCGGCATCGCGGTGATCGCGATTATCGCTTTTAGTCTGGAACTCGGGCTGCGTGCGCTTCAGCGCCGTCTGACCCCCTGGCATGGAGAAATACAATGAGTGAACGTCTGGCAATTACCCCGCTGGGGCCGTATATCGGTGCACAGATTTCCGGCGCGGACCTGACCCGTCCGCTGAGCGATAACCAGTTTGAACAGCTGTATCACGCGGTGCTTCGCCATCAGGTCGTTTTCCTGCGCGAACAGTTGATCACCCCGGAGCAGCAGCGTGAACTGGCGCTGCGCTTTGGTGACCTGCACATTCACCCGGTTTACCCACATGCGCCGGGCGTGGACGAGATTATCGTGCTGGATACTCACGACAATAATCCGCCGGATAACGACAACTGGCATACCGATGTCACCTTTATTGAGACGCCGCCTGCCGGGGCCATTCTGGCGGCGAAAGAGCTGCCGTCTACCGGCGGTGACACGCTGTGGACCAGCGGCATTGCGGCCTATGATGCGCTCTCCGAGCCGTTTAAGGCGCTGCTAAGCGGCCTGCGTGCCGAGCACGATTTCCGTAAATCGTTCCAGGAGTATAAGTACCGCAAAACCGAAGAGGAGCACCAGCGCTGGCAGGAAGCGGTCGCCAAAAATCCACCGTTGCTGCACCCGGTGGTGCGCACTCATCCGGTGACCGGCAAGCAGGCGCTGTTTGTGAACGAAGGGTTTACCACGCGCATAGTCGACGTGACGGAAAAAGAGAGCGAGGCGTTGCTGAGTTTCCTGTTTACTCACGTCACTAAGCCGGAGTTTCAGGTGCGCTGGCGCTGGCAGCCAAACGATGTGGCGATTTGGGATAACCGGGTAACGCAGCATTACGCGAATGCGGATTATCTGCCGCAGCGGCGGATTATGCATCGGGCGACGATTTTGGGGGATAAGCCGTTTTATCGCGCGCCTTGAGATCCCGGGGTCACTGCGTTCGCCCGGGCTACAGAACCGTAGCCCGGACGAGGCGTTTACGCCGACTCCGGGGTATTCAAATGCGCCCCGATATACCGCTGATACCGATTCGCCTTCAGGTAGGTCAAATCCACTAACACCAGCCCATCCACGCAGTTGTTAAACTCCGGGTCGCTGCCAAAGTCGATAAACTGCACGCCGCCGGGTTCGCACACTTCCGAATACTGCTTATAAAGCGGCGGAATACCGCAGCCGAGGTTGCCGAGCAGCGATTTTAGCCGCGTCAGATCTTCGCTGTAATCTTCACCGCCAAACTGCGCCAGCACATCGGGAAGCGAAGCGGGATATGGTCTGCGTGACTCCGCCAGCGGATGTGTGGCCGGGAACCATAGGCGGTAAAAGGCAACCAGCAGGTCCCGTGCCGACGGCGGCAGGCCACCGGAGATGGAGACTGGGCCAAACAGATAGCGATAGTGCGGATAACGCGCCAGATAGGCACCGATACCGGACCACAAATAATCCAGCCCGCGGCGGCCCCAGTAGCGCGGCTGAATAAAGCTACGCCCCAGCTCAATCCCGTGTTGCAGAATGTCGTCCATTCGTGCGTCGTAGTGGAACAGGCTGTAGCTGTAAATGCCATCCAGCCCGCGCTTTTCTAACTGCATGGCGGTAGGCATAAAGCGATAGGCGCCGACGATTTCCAGATCCTCTTCATCCCAAAGAATCAGATGCAGATAGTCATCATCATAGCCATCGACATCGCGGCGCTTACCGCTCCCTTCACCCACCGCCCGGAAGGCAATTTCACGCAGGCGTCCCAGCTCGCGCAGCAGCGGCGCGTCCTCCTGGCCCTTACGTTGCCACAGGTAAATCACTTTGCCATCTGCCGTGCGTCCCAGACACTCCGCTTGGCTCAGTTCGCGCTTCAGTAAGGCGCGGGCTTCCGGGCGTGCGATGGCGCTTTCGGTTTTAAATATCCCCGGCAGTCCTTTACCTAACAGATGAACGTGGCGATAGCATTTCTCGGTCATTTCGCGCGACGTGGCCTGTGGGTTAAACCACGCGGACCAGGCGATCTGCTCGCCAATCGTCACCGGCAGGCTGCCGTTACGGCGGCGGAACATTTGCTGCATCAACAGCAGCAGCGGCAGATGTTGTGATATCAACGTGCTGGCGTAGAACAGGGCGCTATTACGACCGTCGATCCATGCCGGTAGCAGCGGCGCGCGGTATTTGGCCGCGAGCTTAATAAAGCCGGAATGCCATTTTTTATCGCGGATACCCCGGCGCGTGAGTCGTGACACTTCGCCTGCCGGGAAGAAAATCAGTACACCGCCGTTTTGCAGCTGAGCATCCATCTGCTGAAGCGCCGCTTTTGAGGTGCGACCGTTGATATTATCAACCGGAATAAACAGCGAGCTGAGCGGTTCAAGGTGGGTAAGCATACGGTTGGTGACGACTTTCACATCGCGACGCACGCGGGAAACCGCGTAGAGCAGGGCCAGACCATCGAGCGTGCCGGTAGGGTGGTTGGCGACGATGACCAGTGGGCCATTTTCAGGGATTTGTTCCAGGCAGCGAACCGGAACCGCGCAGTCAATATTGAGATGTTCCAGCACCTGTTCGACGGTATCTAACCCTTTCAGGTGGCGGTGGCGTGCGGCAAACTGTTGAAATTCTTCTTCATGCAGCAATTTCTTCAGAACTTTTTTCTGCCAGGGGGCGGGCCTCGCCTGAGGCCACAGGTCATCGAGTACGTTGTCGAGACTAAACATGGTGGCTCCTCCTCCGTCATGCTGTGACAGTAGAAGGGAGATATGTCGGTTGTATGGCGGTTTGGTGACGTTTTGAGGGGCATTGAAATGTAGTGCAGCGCCGCCGGGAAAACCCGGAGTCGGCGTAAACGCCTCGTCCGGGCTACATGATCAACGCTGTATTTTCTAAACGTAGCCCGGCCAAGCGTAGCGCCGCCGGGAAATTCAGCGCGTGATTAACGCAAGATTTTCTTCTCGGCTAAGTCGAGCGCAAAGTAGCTAAAGATAAGGTCCGCGCCCGCGCGTTTGATGGCGCCCAGGCTTTCCAGCACCACTTTCTCTTCATCAATTGCCCCGGCCTGCGCGGCGAATTTAATCATCGCGTATTCACCGCTCACCTGGTAGGCGCCAATCGGCAGCTCGGTACGCTCGCGGATATCGCGCAGGATATCGAGGTACGCGCCCGCCGGTTTCACCATCAGGCAGTCGGCGCCCTGAGCTTCGTCCAGCAGCGACTCACGAATCGCCTCGCGGCGGTTCATTGGGTTCATCTGATAGGTTTTACGATCGCCCTTCAGCGCGGTGCCAGCTGCTTCACGGAACGGGCCGTAGAAGGAGGAGGCGAATTTGGTGGAGTAGGACATGATGGCGGTATCAGTGAAGCCTGCCGCATCAAGCGCCTGGCGAATGGCCTGCACCTGACCATCCATTGCCGCAGAAGGGGCGATAAAGTCCGCGCCTGCTGCCGCGGCAACGACGGCCTGCTTGCCGAGGTTGGCAAGGGTCAGATCGTTATCAACGCCGTGGTCGCACAGCACGCCGCAGTGGCCGTGGGAGGTGTATTCGCAGAAGCAGGTATCGGACATGACGATCATCTCCGGTACGGTCTGCTTGCAGATGCGCGACATGCGCGCCACCAGGCCGTCTTCTTTCCAGGCATCGCTGCCGGTGTCATCGGTGTGGTGGGAGATCCCAAAGGTCATCACCGAGCGTATGCCGGCGTTAGCAATGCGTTCAATCTCGCGGGCCAGATGCTTTTCTGGAATGCGCATCACGCCTGGCATTGCCTCAATGGCTTTGTAATCGTTGATTTCTTCTTCAACAAAAATCGGCAACACCAGGTCATTTAAGCTCAGTGTTGTCTCTTCAAACATAGCGCGCAGCGCAGGAGATTTGCGCAGGCGACGGGGGCGATGGAGTAAGTCTGTCATGGTATGCCTGATGTTTGTGAAACAAGGAACGCTATTGTAACCGAATCAGGGCGAAGATGTTTTACCAAAGTGGTGCTTATGCGGTTGGTGGTGACTAGGGGCTCAGTGAATGTAAGAAGTGGCTTAATAATAATCTGGGTGGATAATTTTATATTCTTATTATCCTTTTAAGATATATATAATTTGTGTGGTTTCATTCTATTTATAGATACAATTTTTAAGTGTTTCACTGTGTATGGTTTTTATAATTTGTTTTTTATTCACTTGTTGAATTTTAAATGTTTTATTTATTTACTAAAATATGCGTAATTTTATTTTAACTTGTTGATTTTTATCATTTTGGTTGTTTTCGTTTATTTGTCGTGCAAGCGGTTTTATTTATTTATTGTGTCCGGATTCGAACTATGCATAAACTATAATTGAACCATTTGTCATGAGCGTCGCATAATTCTCTCCGCATACATAGAAATGTTTTATTGCAATTGTTAATTGATGGACCAACATATATATCCCTGAGGAGGGATGACAAATGCACTCCTGGAAAAAGAAACTTGTAGTATCACAATTAGCATTGGCCTGCACTTTGGCGCTCGCTTCTCAGGCAAATGCTTCTACCGATATCTCTGGCACCACCTACACCACCTTTAACCACTATAACGACTCAACTTATTCTGACGGCGTTTACTTTAATGGTTATGCAGGCTGGAACAACTACGCGACCGATAGCGTTTATAACGGCAATATCTATCCGGTAATTAATAACGCTACCGTTAACGGCGTGATTTCTACCTATTATCTGGATGATGGTCTTTCTACCAACACCAATACCAACAGCCTGACCATTAAAAACAGCACCATCCACGGCATGATCACTTCTGAGTGCATGACCACCGATTGCGCCGATCGTGATGCAACCGGTTATGTCTACGATCGTCTGGCGCTGACCGTTGATAACTCAACCATCGATGATAACTACGAACATTATACTTATAATGGCACGTATACTGATAACACTGCAGATACTCACGTCGTTAATGTATATGACCTGGGCACTGCGATCACGCTGGACCAGGAAGTTGATTTGGTTATCAAAAATAACTCCCATGTTGCTGGTATTACCCTGACTCAGGGTTATGAGTGGAGTGACGTTGACGATAATACCGTTAGCACCGGCGTTAACAGCAGCGAAGTGTTCACCAACACTATCAATGTGACTGATTCTACCGTGACCTCTGGTTCATGGTCTGATGAAGGCACCTCCGGCTGGTTCGGTAATAACGGCAACGCAAGCGATTATAGCGGTTCCAGCTTCAACGCTGATGACGTTGCTATTTCTGCTATTGCTAACCCGTATGCAGATAACGCGATGCAGACCACCGTTAACCTCGATAACTCGACTCTGAACGGCGACATCCTTTTCTCCAGCAACTTTGACGAGAACTTCTTCCCTAACGGCGCTGACAGCTATCGCGATACCGATTCCACCGTTGACACGAACGGCTGGGACGGTACAGACCGTATGGATGTTACCCTGGATAACGGCAGCAAGTGGGTCGGCGCGGCAATTTCTGCGCACCAGGTTGACACTGACGGTGATGGCGTTTACGACAGCTATGCGGCAGGTACTGAAGCCACTGCTACGCTGATTGACGTTGCGGCTAACAGCCTGTGGCCGTGGTCAACCTATGGGATTGATAACAGCAATACCGCTTATGATGAAGACGGTCACGTTGTTGGCAAAAACGTCTACCAGAGTGGCCTGTTCAATGTGACCCTGAACAATGGCTCACAGTGGGATACGACTAAAACCTCTCTGATCGACACCCTGAGCATTAACAGCGGTTCTGTCGTTAACGTTGCTGATTCTACGCTGATTTCCGACACCATCTCTCTGACCGGTGGTTCCGCGCTTAATATCAACGAAGATGGCCATGTTGCGACTGATGAACTGACCATCAACAACAGTACCGTCACTATTGCTGATGATGTTGCTGCCGGTTGGGGCGTAGGCGATGCAGCACTGTATGCCAACACCATCAACGTCACCAACAGCGGCGTTCTGGATGTGGGTAACAGCACCGCGTATGCGCTGCAGACCGACACGCTGAATCTGACCAGCACCACAAACGCTAACGGTAAGGTGAAGGCTGGCGTATTCGATATTCATAGCAACAACTTTGTGCTGAATGCCGATCTGACCAACGACCGTACCAACGACACCACCAAATCTAACTATGGCTACGGTGTTATCGCCATGAACTCTGACGGTCACCTGACCATCAACGGTAACGGTGATTCAGATACCTCTTCCGATCTGTCTGAAGTGGATAACTCTGGTGATAGCGTTGCAGCAGCGAGCGGTAACTATAAAGTTCGTATCGATAACGCAACAGGTAAAGGTTCCATTGCTGATTACAAAGGCAATGAGCTTATCTACGTTAACGATCAGAACAGCACCGCCACCTTCTCTGCGGCAAACAAAGCCGATCTGGGTGCTTACACCTATCAGGCTAAGCAGGTTGGCAACACGGTAGTGATGGAACAGACTCGCCTGACCGACTACGCGAATATGGCGCTGAGCATCCCATCTGCTAACACCAACATCTGGAACCTGCAGCAGGATGCCCTGAGCACCCGTCTGAACACGGCTCGTCACGGCTTCACCGACAACGGCGGCGCATGGGTCAGCTACTTTGGCGGTAGCTTCAGTGGTGACAACGATGCCATCAACTACGACCAGGATGTCAACGGCATCATGGTGGGTGTGGACTCTAAGATCGACGGCAATAATGCACAGTGGATCGTCGGTGCCGCTGCTGGCTTCGCGAAAGGCGACATGAATGAACGTACTGGTCAGGTTGACCAGGACAGCCAGTCTGCCTACATCTACTCCAGCGCTCGTTTCGCAAACAACATCTTTGTTGATGGCAACCTGAACTACAGCCGCTTCAACAACGATCTGACTGCAAACATGAGCGACGGCACCTATGTTGATGGTAACTCCACTGCAAATGCATGGGGCTTCGGTCTGAAAATGGGCTACGACTGGAAAATCAACGACGCGGGTTACGTGACTCCGTACGGTGCAATTTCTGGTCTGTTCCAGTCTGGCGATCACTATCGTCTGAGCAACGATATGAAAGTTCAGGGCCAGGACTACGACAGCATGCGCTATGAACTCGGTTTCGATGCCGGTTACAGCTTCAACTTTGGCGACCAAGCGGTATCTCCGTACTTCAAACTGGCTTACGTGTATGACGATTCCAGCAACGATGCCACCGTTAATGGCGACAGCATCGACAACGGCGTGAAAGGTTCAGCGGTTCGCGTTGGTCTGGGTAGCCAGGTTAGCTTCACCAAGAACTTCAGCGCTTACACCGGTGTGAACTACCTCGGCGGCGGCGATGTTGATCAGGATTGGGCGGCTAACGCCGGTGTGAAATACACCTGGTAATCCTCATAACACCGGGAAGGAGACTTTCCGGTGTTTTACGCTTTATTCCACGCCCGTCATGATGACGGGCTTTTTTGCAGGGATTGCATAACATGCCTTCTTCAAGCAAGCCGCTCAATGAATTCATGGCTCTTGATAAAAAACTGTCTCAAATCGGGACGCGCTTCCAGATTGCTGCTGGGGAGATGCTTCTTCCTGCCAATTGCACCATGAATGATGTCACGGTTGTCGTTCAGCAGGGCGCGGTGTCGCTGCACCGCAGTGAGGGGCATATTCTGTACGGCATCGTACACAGTCCGTCGATTTTTGGTCTGGCGGCTGCTGCTAATACCATCCGTAATGAATACCAGTTGGTCGCAGAGAGCAACTGCCGTGGTTACTATCTTCCGTCACGGGAAACGCTCAAGTGCCTGGAGCGCTATCAGCTATGGCGAGAAGCATTTTACTGGATGACATGGCAAATCCGGATGCTGGAAATGCGTGACAGACAGCTCATTGGCGCCAACCATTACCACCAGATCCGCTCGACGCTGCTGACGATGATCGACTGGGATGAAGATATCCGTTCGCGAATGGGGGTGCTGAGCTATATTCAGCAGCGCACGCGAATCTCACGTTCAGTCATAGCCGAAGTGCTCTCCGCGTTACGCAAAGGGGAGTATATCGAGATGGAGAAAGGCAAACTCGTTAGCATCACGCGCTTGCCTACTCACTATTAAGACGCCGGAATGACGGCAGCTTTGTTGCCGCTCAGTTCGGTTACCAACTCGTTGATACCGTCGCTCATATTCACAAAGCGGGTAAGCGGAGAACGCGTGACCACCACAAATGCGCCCACGTTAGCCTGAGGTATCATCGCCATATAAGTGATAAAACCGCCGCCACCGCCGGTTTTCTGGATAATACCCGGTCGGCCATTTTTCGGCGCCATATAGACCCAGCCTAACCCTAATGCATCAGCATGACCCGGAACGTCCATACCCACCACGCGGGTGAGTTGATTACGCTTGTAAACCAGGGTTTGCATGCGATCGGCCTGACTGCTGCGATGATAGAAATCCGATGAAAGATACTGCTGCATCCAGCGCATCATATCGCCCGGCGTGGAATAAACGCCGCCGCTGCCCATTGCCGCGAGGGTGTTATTGCACGGGCTTGCCCCTTTTTCCGCGACCATCAGACGACCACATTGATCCGGTGAGGGGGTAAAGGTGGTGTCCTTCATGCCCAGCGGACGGGCAATCTGCTCTTCAAACAGCTGCGGATAAGGCTTATGCGTGGCGTTGCCCAGCGCATCGGCCAACAGGTCAAACGCTAGATTCGAATAGCTCGCCTGTGATCCTGGCGCGGCATGCAGTTTTGCTGTGGAGAGATAGCTCCAGCGCTGAGACTGCGTTGGCCAGACGAAGACCGGGCGATTAGCCGCACCGCCTGGCATTTCGCGCGGCAGGCTGCTGGTATGGGTTGCCAGATTGACCAGGGTTATCGGCGTGCCGTTATAGGTTGGAACACGTGCACCCGGCGGGGCATATTTGCTGAGCGGATCGTCAAGCTTCACCACGCCCTGGTCGAGCAGTTTTACCAGCATCTCGCTGGTCATTAGCTTACTCAGTGAGGCAATACGGATAACGGAATCGAGCTGGGGATGCACGTTGTTGCCTGGGCGCGTCTCGCCAAAGCTTCTGAACACCCGCTGGTTACCATCGATAACCACCAGTGCCATACCGGTTGCACCGCTGCCGTAATAAATATGATTGGCGTAGCGGTCAACAATATCGGACGCAAACGCGGGGGTGGTAAGAGGCTGAGCGGCCTGCACCGAGGTCAATGACGCCACGCAGAGCGCGGCAGAAAAAAGCAGACTACGTTTCAACGGATGCATCCATAAATAGAAATGGGGAAGTAATGCGTATTTATACTAAAAATACAATGAATCGGCATCTGGCACAGCGCCATTAAACGGTATGATAGCGGGAAAAACGTAACCGAGCGTAAATGCAGAGATTATTCATTGAGGTGGATACGCACTTTTGTGATCCGGCGCGTATGATACATACGATGCCGTCTGGCGAACTCTATCGCCATTTTCAGGTCTGATTGCACAGTTACATCGCCTAATACCTCTTTACGGTAAAAATGATCCGTAGCGGTATTCTGTTGTCACAGCACAAAGCAGAATCATAAGAAGTTAGCAGGAGAGCACTATGTTTAAGTCTTTTTTCCCTAAGCCGGGTCCATTTTTTCTCTCGGCATTTATTTGGGCAATGGTAGCGGTCATTTTCTGGCAGGTGGGCGGCGGCAGCTACTTACTTCGCCTGACGGGCGCGAGTAACGATGTTCCGATCAGCGCCGCGCGCTTCTGGTCGATGAACTACCTGATCTTTTATGCTTACTATCTGGTGTGCGTTGGCTTGTTTGCTGGCTATTGGTTTATTCGCAGCCCGCATCGCTGGCAGTACTGGTCCATACTGGGCACCGCGCTCATCATCTTCGTGACATGGTTTATGGTGGAAGTCGGCGTGGCGATTAACGCCTGGTATGCACCGTTCTACGACCTCATCCAGACCGCATTGGCAACGCCGAACAAAGTCTCGATTAACCAGTTTTACCAGGAGATCGGTATCTTCCTGGGGATTGCGCTTATCGCCGTGGTGATTGGGGTACTGAATAACTTCTTTGTCAGCCATTATGTCTTCCGCTGGCGTACGGCGATGAACGAACACTATATGACACACTGGCAGCATCTGCGTCATATCGAAGGTGCCGCGCAGCGTGTGCAGGAAGATACGATGCGCTTTGCCTCGACGCTGGAAGATATGGGCACCAGCTTTATCAATGCCATTATGACACTGATTGCCTTCCTGCCGGTGCTGGTAACGCTCTCGGCGCACGTTCCTGACCTGCCGATTATTGGCCATGTTCCTTATGGGCTGGTGATTGCGGCTATCGTCTGGTCGCTGATGGGGACTGGGATGCTGGCTGTGGTGGGGATCAAACTGCCGGGGCTGAACTTTAAGAATCAGCGTGTCGAAGCGGCTTATCGTAAAGAACTGGTGTACGGTGAAGATGATGCGAGCCGCGCGACGCCGCCAACCGTGCGAGAACTGTTTAGCGCGGTACGTCAGAACTACTTCCGCCTTTACTTCCATTACATGTACTTCAATATCGCCCGCATTTTGTATCTGCAGGTGGATAACGTTTTCGGGTTGTTCCTGCTGTTTCCGTCAATTGTTGCCGGTACGATTACGCTCGGCCTGATGACGCAGATTACCAACGTTTTCGGCCAGGTACGTGGGTCATTCCAGTACCTGATTAGCTCCTGGACCACGCTGGTGGAACTGATGTCCATCTACAAACGTCTGCGCAGCTTTGAGCGAGAACTGGATAATAAAGACATACCGGATGAGATTGCTCAGCCGCAGGCTTAATAAAAACGCTTTAATTTTATAAGGATATCTTATGGCGATTGCCGCATCGCGCTACCTTGCGCTCCCTGTGCCTTTCCTGGCGGTACTGCTCAGCGCCTGTACCAGCCAGCAGGCACCCACGATGAAGGCGGGAGAAAAACCGGTAGATGTGGCAAGCGTCGTGCGGCAAAAAATGCCGGCCAGCGTGAAGGATCGCGATGCCTGGGCGCAGGCGCTGGCGAAAACGTTTGAAAGCCAGAAGCTTGCACCAACCGAGGAAAATATCTGTTCGGTGCTGGCGGTGGCGCAGCAGGAGTCTAACTACCAGGCAGATCCGGCGGTGCCGGGGTTAAGCAAAATTGCCTGGCAGGAGATCGATCGTCGTGCCGAGAAAATGCATATCCCCGTCTTCCTGGTGCATACGGCGCTGAAAATTAACTCTCCTACCGGTAAGAGCTACAGTGAACGGCTGGATACGGTCAAAACGGAAAAACAGCTCAGCGCTATTTTTGATGACTTTATCGGTATGGTGCCGATGGGGCAGAAGCTGTTCGGCTCGTTGAATCCGGTACACACCGGAGGGCCGATGCAGGTAAGCATCGCCTTTGCCGAGCAGCACCAGAACGGCTATCCATGGAAGATGGACGGTACCGTGCGTCAGGAGGTCTTTACCCTGCGCGGAGGCCTGTGGTTTGGTACTTATCATCTGCTGAATTATCCGGCTAGCTACACGGCGCCGATTTATCGTTTTGCTGATTTTAACGCTGGCTGGTATGCCAGCCGTAATGCGGCATTCCAGTACGCGGTGAGCAAGGCCACTGGCGTGAAACTGGCGCTCGACGGTGATGTGATTCTCTACGGTAGCGATGAGCCGGGCAGCACGGAAATGGCGGTCAGAAAGCTTGCCAGCAAGCTTTCGCTCAGCAATAGCGACATCCATCGTCAGTTGCAAAAAGGCGATAGCCAGGCGTTTGAAACTACGGCGCTCTATCAAGGGGTTTATAAAATTGCGGAGCAGAAGGCGGGTAAATCGCTGGCAAAAGAGATGTTGCCGGGGATTCAGCTTGAAAGCCCGAAGATCACCCGTAAATTAACCACGGCGTGGTTTGCAAAACGGGTGGATGAGCGTCGGGCCAAATGTATGGCCATCAATTAATCGTGATGACGCAGGCGGCGTACGAGGGAGACCACGCCCAGAATAGCGCAGCCTGCCAGGAACGGCACCACGCCAAATAGCGTACTCACGCCAAGGCCAATTTCAACGCGCGGGCGACCACTGTCCTGCATTTGCATCAGATGTTCATAGACACCGGGTGCGTGAACCACCAGAGTCAACAGTTGCGCGCCGACCGAAAAGCAGAGCAGAACGAAAAGCGCGTAGGCCAGATTGCCTGAGGCGGAGGAGTCCCTCTTTTTCCCACTGAACATGAGTTTTGACAACGTGAAATCTGTCATTGAGACCTCCAGGATAACGTAAATGCCGATCGTTTCGTGATACTGGGGTGAGTGTGGCAGCAGAAAGGGATTGTCAATATCGGATTTATGGTAAATTTTGAGCAGGAATAGTCCTGGATTATCATTCAGGCTTATTGATTGTCCGTTTCCGGCTTGACGTTAATTGATTTAACATCTGCGAATTGTTGTTTACACCACAGACGCTGACGCGGGTTTATGGCATCATCGTTTTTTTATGCTGGAGCCGCTATGAACCTGCCTGCAAAAATTCGCCGTGACTGGCATTACTATGCCTTTGCCATTGGTCTTATCTTTATTCTGAACGGGATTGTCGGGCTGCTCGGGTTCGAGGCTAAAGGCTGGCAAACCTATGCCGTGGGGATGGTGACCTGGGTGATTAGCTTCTGGCTGGCTGGTTTTATCATTCGCCGTCGAGAAGAGTAATTTGTTTTGCGAATGTATTTCCGACGTCGCTGCACAACCGGTAGCCCGGCCGAGCGCAGCGACACCGGGGAAAAGCCTTAGTCGTTCATCGACGTTTTCAGCGCCTTATCGGCCTGATGACGTTCCAGCGCCAGCTCAATCAAACGCGTAATCAGCGAGGTGTAATCCAGACCGCTGGCCTGCCACAGTTTTGGATACATGCTGATATTGGTGAAGCCCGGCAGGGTGTTGATTTCGTTAATCACCACCTCGTTGTTTTCGGTCAGGAACACGTCAACGCGCGCCATCCCGCTGCAGCCTAAGGTCTGGTAGGCTTCAATCGCAACATGACGAATCTTGTCGTTCACTTCGGCGGAGATCGCCGCCGGAACCACCACTTTCGCGCCGTTATCGTCAATATACTTGGTGTCGTAGGCGTAGAATTCGCTGTTCAGGACGATTTCGCCACAGGTGCTGGCCTGCGGGTCATCGTTGCCAAGCACCGCGCACTCAATTTCACGCCCTTTAATGCCCTGTTCAACCACCACTTTGTGGTCAAATTCAAACGCCAGCGCCACGGCCTGTTGATACTGTTCGGCACTGTTCACCTTGCTGACGCCGACGGATGACCCCTGGTTTGCCGGTTTAACGAACAGCGGCAGACCGAGCTTCGCTTTAATCTCATCGAACGAGAAGCTGTCACGGGTGCGACGGGTTAACGTCACAAACGGCGCGATAGAAAGCCCGGCGTCGCGCAGCAGACGCTTGGTGACGTCTTTATCCATACAGGCAGCGGAACCCAGGACGTCAGAGCCGACGAACGGCAGGTTTGCCATACGCAGCATGCCCTGCAGGGAACCGTCTTCACCCAGGGTGCCGTGAACAATCGGGAAAATCACATCGATGGCATCCAGCGGTTGGCCGCTTGCAGCATTGATCATCTGCTGATGCGCTTTGCCAGGGATATGGGCTAGCGTGATATCGGAAGGGCGTAGCGCGATATGGGCAGGATCGTGGGCGTTTAACAGGTAGTTTTGCGCATCGCTGATGTGCCACTGCCCCTGCTTATCGATCCCCAGCAGAACGACCTCAAAACGCGTCTTATCAATCGCTTCTACGATATTTTTAGCAGACTGTAGGGAGACTTCGTGCTCCGCTGATTTGCCGCCAAAAACAATCCCAACCCGCAACTTTGCCATCTCAAATTCCATCCATTCCAAACGCAAAGCACATAACATACCACGGGTGCGGGGAGGCATCTGCCTTTTCCATATCAAAGTGCGTAAATCGCAGGCGGAGCTTAAGAATAAGTGACTGCATAATAGCGTCTGAAGCGTGATATTTATCACACAAAAGCGCTGAGTGGCTGATATTGTTCTGAAATAATGCATTAAGCATCTCTGACAATACGGCGCAAAGCGCAACTTGCTAACCTGTTTACTTGTCCTCGCAAAAAGAACGAATACGTGTAGTTATGGAATCCTGGAAGGTTAACCTTATTTCAGTTTGGCTCGGTTGTTTTTTCACCGGGTTGGCTATCAGCCAGATCTTACCGTTTTTGCCGCTTTACGTGGCGCAGTTGGGCGTCACCTCCCATGAATCTCTCTCCATGTGGTCTGGGTTAACCTTCAGCGTCACCTTCCTGGTTTCTGCCATTGTTTCGCCAATGTGGGGCAGCCTGGCCGACCGTAAAGGCCGTAAGCTTATGCTGCTGCGTGCCTCGTTGGGGATGGCGATTGCTATCCTGCTGCAGGCTTTTGCAACCAACGTCTGGCAGCTCTTTTTCCTGCGTGCGGTAATGGGCTTAACCTCCGGCTACATTCCTAACGCGATGGCGCTGGTGGCCTCCCAGGTGCCGCGTGAGCGCAGCGGTTGGGCACTCAGCACGCTGTCCACGGCGCAAATCACTGGCGTTATCGGTGGGCCGCTGCTTGGCGGCTTCCTGGCCGACCACGTTGGCCTGAGAATGGTCTTTTACATCACCGCGTTCCTGCTGCTGGTGAGCTTCCTGGTGACGTTGTTCCTGATTAAAGAGGGCCCGCGCCCGCAGTTCAATAAAGGGGAGAAGCTCAGCGGGAAAGCGGTATTTGCGACGCTGCCTTATCCGGGGCTGGTGATTAGCCTGTTCGTCACCACCATGGTTATCCAGTTGTGTAACGGGTCAATCAGCCCGATTCTGGCGCTGTTTATTAAATCGATGTCGCCAGACAGCAGTAATATCGCCTTCTTGAGCGGCATGATTGCCGCCGTCCCCGGCGTGTCGGCCCTTATTTCGGCACCAAGGCTGGGTAAGCTTGGCGATCGTATCGGCACGGGCCGCATATTGCTGGGTACGCTGACGTTTGCAGTGGTGCTGTTCTTTGCCATGTCGTTTGTCACCACGCCGTTCCAGTTGGGCGTGCTGCGCTTTATTCTTGGCTTTGCCGATGGCGCGATGCTGCCTGCGGTACAAACGCTGCTGCTGAAGTATATTAGCGAGCGCGTCACCGGGCGTATTTTTGGTTATAACCAGTCCTTTATGTACCTGGGTAACGTGGCCGGCCCGTTAATAGGTGCATCCATTTCGGCGATGGCCGGCTTCCGCTGGGTTTTTATTGTCACCGCGGTGATTGTGCTGATTAACCTCTGGCAATTAGCGGTAATGCTGCGTCGGGCGCAACCCGTACGTCAGTAATACCGGCATTGAGAGGGGAATAAACGCGGCGGCGTTTATTCCCTGATTACCGCACTACACTCTTCATATTCCCTCTTTGCGCCTTGCATTATTTAATGAGAAAAACGTTTCGCTGGCGATACCGGTAAGTAATTCCATGATATTGATGAGGATTATATTTTTGCCGAGGACTATTGCAGAATACGTAATATATTGTAATTCTATTCGGTGTTGCTGAAGGGGGAATAGCGCCGTAAGGTTTTGCGGTCTATTTATTTTTTCAGGGCTTGAGTCCTGCCCATGCCGTCATACAAGGAAAACGCGCGATGAAAAATTTCATTGCAGAACTGCTGGTCAAACTGGCCGAAAAGGAAGATGAAGCAAACGCGTTACGTATTCAGGTCGATGCACTTGAAGTGGTGGTGACCACGCTTTTACAGCATGTACAGCAAGGTTCTGGCCCGGTACTGGAGGATGAAATAGCCGCGACGTTGAATAAACTCGCCCCTGCAGAACACACCAGCGACCATAATAGCGAACTCTTATATAACCATGTTAAACGGTTATTTCTGCATCCCTAAAATTAGTAGGTAATGACATCATTTTGGGTGTCATTAAAATGTCACGCACTTTTCTTACAGTCTCCATGTTTCATTTTTTAAGTATTTGTACATGGAGAAACTAACGTGAAATACAGTGCTATTTTTGCCGCATTATTACCTCTTCTGGGTTTATCTGCCGCACACGCGGACACATCAACTGCCGTTCTGGATAACCGTGCCGCGCAAGGGGATATTACCCAGCCGGGCGGTGCTCGCCGTTTATCTGCCGATCAAACTGAAGCCATTCGCGCCTCTTTGAATAATAAGCAGGCCAAAAACGTTATTCTGCTGATTGGCGATGGGATGGGCGATTCTGAAATTACCGCTGCGCGTAACTATGCTGAAGGGGCGGGCGGTTATTTCAAAGGTATCGATGCGCTGCCGTTAACCGGGCAGTACACGCACTACGCGCTGAATAAAAAAACCGGTAAGCCGGATTATGTCACCGATTCTGCGGCGTCCGCGACGGCCTGGAGTACCGGGGTGAAAACCTATAACGGTGCGCTGGGCGTGGACATCCACGAAAAAGATCACCAGACCATTCTCGAGCTGGCAAAAGCAGCTGGCCTGGCAACGGGGAACGTTTCTACCGCCGAACTGCAGGACGCCACTCCTGCTGCGCTGGTATCGCATGTGACCTCACGTAAATGCTACGGCCCGAGCGTGACCAGCGAAAAATGCCCAACCAATGCTCTGGAGAAAGGCGGCAAGGGCTCCATCACCGAACAGCTGCTGAATGCACGCGCGGACGTGACGCTGGGCGGCGGTGCGAAGACCTTTGCTGAAACCGCAACGGCGGGGGAATGGCAGGGGAAAACGCTGCGTGAACAGGCGCAGGCGCGGGGTTATCAGCTCGTTGATAACGCCACGACGCTGGCGGCGATTACCCAGGCAAACCAGGATAAGCCGCTGCTGGGTCTGTTCTCAGACGGCAACATGCCGGTACGCTGGGAAGGGCCGAAAGCCTCCTTCCACGGTAACCTCGATAAACCTGTCGTGACCTGTGCGCCGAACCCGAAACGCGATGCCAGCGTACCGACCCTCGCGCAGATGACCGATAAAGCTATCTCTCTGCTGAGCACCAGTGAAAAAGGGTTCTTCCTGCAGGTAGAAGGCGCGTCGATTGATAAACAGGACCACGCGGCAAACCCGTGTGGCCAGATTGGCGAAACGGTCGATCTGGATGAAGCGGTACAGAAAGCACTGGAATTTGCCAAAAAAGACGGCAATACGCTGGTGATCGTCACCGCTGACCATGCCCACGCCAGCCAGATTATCCCACCGGAAACGAAGGCACCTGGCCTGACGCAGGCGCTCAACACCAAAGATGGTTCGGTGATGGTAATGAGCTACGGCAACTCGGAAGAGGAGTCGATGGAGCATACCGGCACCCAGTTGCGCATTGCGGCCTACGGCCCGCACGCGGCGAACGTGGTTGGCCTGACCGACCAGACGGACCTCTACTACACCATGAAAGCGGCGCTGGGGCTTTAAGCCCTGACACTCGCCCGACGGCAATATTTTGTCGTCGGGTTGGTAATATTCCTTCCAGCGACCAGACTTACAGAGTTCTACTCACAAAAGGATGGTGCAATGAAAACAACATTACTGGTTACCCTACTGTGTGGTCTGTTTACGGCGGGTGCCGTGTCTGCGGCAACGACGGCGGCTGCGCCGGAGAAAACCCTGACGCCGCAGCAGCAGCGCATGAGCACGTGTAATCATGAAGCCGCGTCAAAAACCCTGAAAGGTGATGAGCGTAAAACCTTTATGAGCAGCTGTCTGAAGGGGGAAAGTGCGGCCGCTGATGGCAAAAAACTGACTCCGCAGCAGCAAAAAATGAAGGACTGTAACGCGCAGGCCGCCACCAAAACCTTAAAGGGCGACGAACGTAAAACCTTTATGAGCACCTGTCTGAAAAACAAATAACTAACGGCGCCGTGGGCGCTTTTTTTATGGCAAGAAAATCAGGCCCGGCGTGATGCCGGGCCTGCGACTTATGATTTACTCATCTTCTCTGATTTTTCCATGCATTTGGCCATCGCTTCGATGACCGCGGAGCGGAAGCCTTTCTCTTCCAGCACGCGCACGGCTTCAATAGTGGTCCCGCCAGGCGAGCAGACCATATCCTTCAGCTCACCCGGATGCTTACCGGTTTCCAGCACCATCTTCGCCGAGCCCATGACCGCCTGTGCTGCAAACTTATAGGCCTGAGCACGCGGCATACCGCCCAACACGGCGGCATCGGCCATCGCTTCGATAAACATAAAGACATAGGCTGGAGCCGAGCCGCTAACGCCCACCACCGGGTGGATCATCGCTTCAGCGATCTCTTCAGCCGCACCAAAGCAGCGGAAAATATTCAGCACATCGGCGATATCTTCCGGTGTCACCAGCGCGTTTGGGGTAACGGAGGTCATCCCGGCATTCACCAGCGATGGGGTATTGGGCATGGCGCGTACGATTTTACGATCGTGGCCCAGCGCGCGCGCCAGCTGCTCCAGGGTTACGCCCGCTGCGATGGACACTACCAGTGAGTCTTTATTCAGGCTCGAGGCGATATCACTCAACACTTTAACCATGATGCCCGGCTTCACGGCACCAAAGACGATGTCGGCAACCTGAGCCACTTCCTGCGGGCTTTGCGCCGCGTTAATGCCGAATTCGTCGCGCAGCGCGGCCACTTTATCCGGTGACGGCGTGTAGACCCAAATCTGCCCAGGAAGTACCTGGCCGCTGGCAATCAGGCCACCAAGAATGGCTTTCCCCATGTTGCCGCAGCCAATGAAGCCAATCTTCTTCTCCATTTCTCTCTCCCTCTGTCTGTTTTTTTCGTAGTTTACTGTTATAGGCGATTCCCGGCGATGGGTAACCTACTTTTATCATTCAGCTGGCAATTAGTACGTACGCGCCCCGGCTCTCTGTATAATCACGCTTTGCGATAATATTCACTCAGGAGTATCGATGACCATTTGGGTTGATGCGGACGCTTGTCCGAACGTGATTAAAGAGGTGCTGTTTCGCGCCGCAGACCGCACGCAGATTGAGCTGGTACTGGTCGCTAACCAGTATCTGCGCGTGCCGCCGTCGCGTTTTATCCGCGCAATGGTGGTGCCAAAAGGGTTCGACGTGGCCGATAACGAAATCGTTCGCCTCTGCGAGCCCGGCGATCTGGTGATCACTGCCGATATCCCGCTGGCGGCTGAGGTGTTAGAAAAGGGCGGCGCGGCGCTGAATCCTCGCGGTGAACGCTACAGCGAGGCGACCATCAAAGAGCGCTTAACCCTGCGTGATTTTATGGACACCATGCGCTCCAGCGGTATTCAGACTGGCGGGCCTGCGGCGCTCTCCCAGCGCGATCGCCAACAGTTTGCCGCTGAGCTGGATAAATGGCTGCTGGCGGTCAAACGCGGCTGACGTGATTTCTGTCACATAAATGTGCTACCTTTTGCCGCGATGTCTGACTTGTCAAAGCCTGACACTTTCATGTACTGTTAGCGACACGTTTGTGGCATGTTTTTTTTACGCTTAATTTGCGCATTATAGCAGCGTGTAGCGGTAAAACATGTCTCCAGTCATATCAGAATGTAATATAAAGTTTACACTTACTTGCGTACTAGTTTGGTGATATCATTAGCGCATCATCTACACATCCCGCATTTACGCGTCATCAGGGGGAATTCCAGGTCATGACACAGCCGATTTTTCTTATCGGAGCCCGAGGCTGCGGAAAAACGACGATAGGTCAAGCGCTTACCCATGCCTGCCATTTTCACTTTGTTGATACTGACCTGGCGTTACAGCAGCAGTCCGGTATGAGCGTGGCGGAGATTGTCGACCTTGAAGGCTGGGCGGGATTCCGCGCACGTGAGACTCAAACATTGATGTCAGTCACTCAACCGAGCACGGTGGTGGCAACGGGCGGCGGTATTATTCTTGCACCCGTTAACCGCGAATTTATGCGCCAGAACGGTGTGGTTATCTATTTGAACGCCCCGGTACCGGTTCTGGCGCGTCGTCTGGAAGCCTTTCCAGAAGAGTCCCAGCGCCCGACGCTGACCGGTAAACCGATTAGCGAAGAAGTGGCGGAAGTGCTGGCGCAGCGAGATGCGCTGTACCGTGAAACCGCTCATTACGTTGTTGATGCCTCTGCGGCACCAGAACGTGTTGTCACGCTGATTCTTGATGCTCTGCACCTGGCCACGGCCAGCTAGCAGGGCCCGTCTGCTCTCTCTTTTCTCTCTTTATTTTCTCCTCCTCAGGTTTTCCTTCTGACTGCCGATATAACCACTTTTATTTCGTGGTTATATTGTGCGTAAGTCACATTTTTAGCTTATTATTAATGTTATAGAAAAGTTAAAATACAAACATATCAGGAGAGTATTGGAAATAACTGGAATCTTTACATTCCACCCGTTGGATGAACTGCTACGCTTCTGAGCGGTATTTTTCATCCATCCAGGTGGCTATGTGTAAAACGAGCATGTGAGAAGCAGAAGGTAGATAACATGAGTGCAACGATGGCGATTCTTACGATAGGGGTGGTGCCCGTCAGTGAAGTATTGCCGCTATTGACCGAGCACATCAGGGAAGATCAAATCACCCACATTAGCCTGTTAGGCAAAATGAGCCGTGCGCAAGTCATGGAAGAGTATGCACCAGAACCCGGTGAAGCACGTTTGCTGGTTCTGTTGAATGATAACCAGTTTGTTGAAGTTTCCCGTCTGAAAGTCGAGCACAGCCTGCAGGCCGTCATTGAGGTGCTGGACAATCAATCCTATGACGTCATTCTTTTACTGAATACGTTTAAATTACGCAGCATGGTGGCGCGCAATGCGATACTGCTGGAACCTCAGCGTATTATTCCACCGTTGGTCGCCTCTATCGTCGAGGGACATCAGGTCGGGGTATTGGTCCCCATTGAAGCGATTCTCGATGCCCAGCAGGAGAAGTGGCAGATGCTGTCCAATTTGCCCTATTACGCGCTGGCGAACCCGAATATTGATACCGACCAGCATCTGATTTCAGCGGGCAACTCGCTGCTGGAACAGGGGGCCGACGTGTTGGTACTCGACTCGTTGAGCTATCACCAGCGTCACCGCGACTTGTTACAAAAAGCGCTGGATGTGCCGGTTCTATTGTCGAATGTGCTGGTGGCCAGACTGGCGGCAGAATTATTGTGTTAAGCATATGATTTCGCGTGACAGGCTTCTGTTCGCAACTCTATATTGGTCTTTTGACGATAAGATAATAAGGGCCTGTTTATGCTTCAGAGCAACGAGTACTTTGAGGGAAAAGTGAAATCCATTGGCTTTACCAGCAGCAGCACGGGTCGTGCCAGCGTGGGCGTGATGGCGGAAGGTGAATACACCTTTGGTACCGCACAGCCGGAAGAAATGACCGTGATTAGCGGTGCGCTGAACGTGCTGTTACCGGGTGAAATTGAGTGGAAAGTCTACTCCGCAGGGGAAGTATTCAACGTGCCGGGCCACAGTGAATTTAATCTGCAGGTTGCAGAGCCAACCTCTTATCTGTGCCGCTATCTGTAATCTATTCCCTTCCTGCTGAGGCAGGAAGGGAATTCAATGCGATCCCCGGCGCATGCGCTCATCGGTAGGGGAAAGATTATAAATCCGCTTATAGCTTTGGGAAAAATGCGAGGCGTTGATAAAACCGCACTCAAATGCAATCCAGGTAATTGATTCTTCGCTAAAAAGTAACATGTGCTTTGCCGTACTCAGACGCAGGCGTAGCAGGTAATTTTCCGGTGAATATCCCGTCAGTTTGCGCGTCGAACGATACAGCGTACGCTGTGAAATAGCGTATTTCTCGCATAGCGCATCCCAGTTAATTTCCCCAGTATGGCGGAGCCGAATTTCGTCCAACAACTGCTCAATACCGCTATGGCTACGCGTGGGTTGGGCACGGACGCGGTGGAAGCTTAATAGTGAAATTAATTGCAGCAGTAGTCCTTCCCGACGCACCGTCACCAGTGGGTCCTGTTGATTCAATGTTTCGCTGAGTTGCTGAATCAACTGGTTGTAGGTGGCGCGGTACTCAAGATTGAGTCGATAAATACTGGAGGATGCCTCGGCAAACGTGTTGGTTAAAACCTGATGTAATGAAGGGATATTAATGAACTTAATATCGTCCCTTAAAAGAATATTCGTCAGGCTTAACGAACCCATGTTTTCATAATAATGATAGTCTTGCCGCTGAATATAAAAAACATCCCCAGTCTGAATCGCGATGGGTTCACCGTTTAAAATATGCGTGCCGCTTCCTCGGTCGACGATCACCAGTTCTTCGAAATCATGGTCGTGTTCAATATTATTAACTTCGGGATTGGTTTTATGCACGGCAATCGGCTGACTCTGCGCAGCAAAGTATTTATCAAAGAAAATTCGGTACATCATCGACCCTCCAGCCTCTGTTTCATTATTGCAGCACAGAAATAGCACTGTGGGGAGTTGTATTTACGGAAATGTGAAGTGTGCAGCCCAGTTTTATTCAGCCTGCCAGTTATCGGACAAAGGTGGCATTGTCAGTAATGTATGATGCATTGCGTTGGGTAAGACTGTGAACACTGTCCTATTTAAGGTGATTGGCTATGAAATTGTCATGGTGGCAAAAGCTCAGTTTCGGCAGCGGCGCATTCAGTAAGGATGTGTTTAGCGTTGTCGTTACATCCTATCTGATGGTGTTTTATACCGATGTTTTCGGGCTAACGGCGGCGATGGCCGGAATGATCTTGTTGATCACCCGACTGATTGATGCATTTTCTAATCCGTTTATTGGCACCGTCATGGACCGTACGCAGACACGCTGGGGGCGATTTCGTCCGTGGTTGCTGATCGTGCCGATCCCATTTTGTTTATTTACGGTATTGATGTTTTGGGTGCCGGACCTGTCGCTGACGATGAAGTTTATCTATGCGCTTATTGTCTACAAT
Source organism: Kluyvera sp. EC_51 (assembly GCF_019584505.1). Lineage (NCBI taxonomy): Bacteria > Pseudomonadati > Pseudomonadota > Gammaproteobacteria > Enterobacterales > Enterobacteriaceae > Kluyvera > Kluyvera sp. EC_51. Next base: position 33,692 of record NZ_VDAG01000079.1, read on the forward strand.
ATCGCCGGGCTTTGTTTTACCTGTATTGATGTGGCCATCTGGGGACTGGTACCTAACCTGACGCGTGATGTCACCCAGCGTAGCCAGTTGATTGCCTTAAGCCGCGCTTTTTCCAACGTTGCGGGGATGATCATTGCGCCGCTGGTGATGCCGCTGATTTACTTTTTTGGTCGGGGTCATGATGCCAACGGTTTCCTGGCTGTCGGTTGGGTCGTCGGTATCCTGAGTATTCTCTTCTCGTGGATGCTGTTCTTTTCGACGAAAGAAATTGCCAGCGCCCCGGCAGGCGTTAAACCTCATTTTTTTGCTGCCATTAAACAGGCCTACGGCAGCGTAGCGGTACGCTGTGTGGTGTTGGCGATGATTGCTTTTGGCCTGAGCGTCGGTTTGCAAAATAGCGTCGGTATCTATTATCTGAAATATTATCTCCGGGAACCGGAGTTGATCCCTATTTATATTTTTATGAGTTATACCTGTAAAGTTATTGGTTCATTAGGGGCGCCATGGCTTATTGAAAAAATGGGCAATAGTCAGTCGGCAAAATGTACCTATATGGTTATGGGAAGTATCTGCATACTGATGATTTTTGCACCTATTGCCTTGCCGGTTATCTATTTTATGCTGGCCGGTATATTTAGCCTTGGTATTGGCGTACTGCTGGTGGCGATCACTGGGATGATGGCTGAAACCTCAGATAGGATGGAAGCGTTAACCGGTCAGCGTAGTGACGGAATGCTATTTTCATTAAATGCGCTCTCGATGCAAATTGGCTTTGCATTATCGGCGGCCTTTGCTGGATTTATTATGGAATGGGCCGGATATATACCGAATCAAGCTATTCAAAGCGCCAGTTCGTTGACTGCAATCAATCTGGTTCGCTGTGCTGGTCCGGCAATATTATGTTGGCTGGTAGTGATGGTCTTTTATTTTTATCAGCGGGAAATTCCCAACGCTAAAAAACTTATTCATAGTAAAGCTTAAGGTAAAATTAAATGATAGGTATCTTATCAGTAACCTGTAATGGTTCGACTGCCTGCCTGGGCGTGGATGCAAACGCTATTTCATTTAGTTGGGTAATCGATGGCGCTGAGCAACGTGACGTGATGCAACAGCGGTATCATTTGCAAATATCGACGGCCCCTCATTTTCAGGACTGTATTTATGACAGCCAATGGGTGGCATCGGGGCAATCACAGCACGTGGCGGCGGCGGGGTTTATTCCCTTGCCGGAGCAGCGTTATTTCTTCCGTGTGCGCGTGGAAGACAATGCCAGCGAGGTGTGTGCCTGGAGTCAGCCCGGTTGGCTGGAGTGTGCCCCGGATGCCGTTACGCCGTGGCAAGCGCAGTGGATCTCTCCAGACGACCGCGATACGCCGCCGGAAAGCGTTCATCTGTTGCGTAAAACGTTCCATTTACGGGGGAAGGTAAAACGTGCGCGTCTGTATGCCTCTGCGTTAGGCATCTACCAGCTACAAATTAATGAGCAGGACGTTAGTGATGCACTTTTTAGCCCCGGCTGGACAAGCTATCAGGATCATATCCAGTATCAGGTATACGACGTCACCGCGTTGCTAACGCAGGCGCGATTGGCGATTGGCGCGCGTCTGGCGGAAGGATGGTACAAGGGGGAGCTAAGCTGGCTGAAACGGCGCGAACTCTACGGTGACTGCAAAGCGCTGTTTATCCAGCTACAGATTACGTATGAAGATGGTACTGAACAGCGACTGATTAGCGATCAAAGTTGGCAGTGTCGTCCTGCCGGGCAAAGCCATAGCAGTTTTTATCATGGTGAGCGCTGGGATGCACGAGTTGAACCTCGTCATTGGGCCGCCGGTGCTGATTCAGAAGGTTGGCGAAACGTTGAGATCGTGCCTTCCCGCAGCGCATGGCTGGTTCCGCAGATAGCCGAGCCGGTACGCGTCACGGAGCACCTTACTCCGCGGGCGATCGTCAGTCGCAACGCGCGACGGACGGTGATTGACATGGGGCAGAATATGGTTGGCCGGGTACGTCTTCGCGCAACGCTGCAGTACGGCGAGCGGGTAGTATTGCGCCATGCCGAGGTTTTAGATCGTGAAGGTGAACTCTATACGGCGAATCTGCGCGGGGCCGATCAGCGTGTTGAGATTGTGGGAAATGGCGAGCCGCTAGATTATGCGGCACAGTTCTCTTTCCAGGGATTCCGCTACCTTGAAATTCAGGGGCTGAATGAGTTGGCAGATGAACGGGTACTGGCCAGCATTACCGGGGAAGTGCTGCACACCGATATGCAACGAACTGGCCATTTTCAGTGCTCGAGAGACGATATTAATCAATTATATCAGAATATTATCTGGGGACAGCGCGGCAACTTTGTCGATATCCCGACCGACTGCCCGCAGCGTGATGAACGTCTGGGCTGGACGGGTGATGCGCATATTTTCATGCGTACCGCAGCATTGAATTACAACATTCATCATTTCTTTAGCAAATGGCTACGTAGCCTCGCCGCCGATCAAAAGCCGGATGGCAGCGTCCCGATGGTGATCCCCGATATTCTACGCGACTATATTTCTAAAATTTGGGGAGATGAAACCTATACTTCCTCCGGCTGGGGGGATGCAGCGGTGATTTGTCCCTGGACGCTGTATCAGACCTACGGCGATAAAGCCTTGCTGGCTAAACACTGGCCCTCGATGAAGGCCTGGGTTCACTATATTCACGCCACGGGCAATGATCCTTGGGTGTGGAACAGCGGATTCCAGTTCGGCGATTGGCTGGCGCTGGATGCCAAACCGGACAGCTATTTTGGCGCGACGCCGGTCTATTTAGTCGCCAATGCGTTTTATGCTCATGTGACTAATCTGCTTTCTCAGGCGGCGCAAGCGCTGGGGCTTATAGAGGATGCGCGGCGCTATCGCGAGTGGTTTGCGCAGATTAAAGCACGCTTTGTCCGCGACTGGCTTAATGAGCGGGGCGAGATGAAAGCGGATACGCAAACGGCGCATATTCTGCCGCTGGCGTTTCGCCTGCTGGATGAGGCACAGTCCGCAGGTGTGGCGCAGCGCCTGCATGAACTTGTCGCGGCGTGTGATTACCATCTTGATACCGGATTCCTCGGCACCCCCTATCTGTGCCCGGTGTTGTCAGAGTACGGTTATCATCAGACGGCGGTGCGCCTGCTGTGCCAGACCACTTTCCCGTCGTGGCTGTTCTCGGTTCATCAGGGGGCGACGACAATCTGGGAGCATTGGGACGGCATAAAATCTGACGGTAGTTTCTGGAGCGACAATATGAACTCGTTTAACCACTATGCATATGGCGCGGTGGGCGAGTGGCTGTATCGCTATCTCGCCGGGCTGGATTTTGCGCCTGACTCGGTAGGAGGCAACCGCATCGTTTTCCGACCTGACGTAGGGAATACAGAGGTTAGCAGCGCCGAGGCGAGCTATCTGTCGCCTTACGGCGAGGTGGCTATTCGCTGGCAGCGAGAAGGCGCGCAGGCGCGTATTACGCTGAAGGTGCCTGCCAACGCGCAGGCGAGCCTGCTGATACCAACCGGTTGGCATGGTGAATTTATGCCAGAGGGGCGGCAACTACAGCTGGGGTCGGGGGAATATGCTCTTTTGCTAGAACAACGATAAACAGGAGATATCCCGGCGTCGGTAAGCGATGCCGGGATACAAGGGGGCTTAACGCTGGGCTTCGCCGCCTAAACCTTCTACCAGGCTTTTAATCATCGCCGCCAGTTCGCCGGTCATCAGAATAAAGTCCGCGTCGAAACGCTGAGCATAGTCGTCACGGTCGATATCTTCGTTCTGATCGCGCAGTTCGTCACAGAACTTCAGACGCTTAATGGAGCCGTCATCGCACATCACGAACTGGATACGCTGCTGCCAGTCGAGCGCCAGCTTGGTCACCAGCTTACCGGCTTCGATATGACAGGCGATCTCATCGCACACCAGATCCTGTTTCTTCGCACGGATCACGCCGCCGTCTTCGAGGATCGCTTTCAGCTCGGCTTCATCCAGAATCTGGAAACTTTGCGCCGCCGATCCGGAACGCACCCATTCGGTCAGGGTCAGTTCGATCGGGTTTTCCAGCGTCAGCGGCACTACCGGCAGCGAGCCGAGGCTTTTACGCAGCAGCGCCAGCGTATCTTCCGCCTTTTTGGCGCTGGCGCAGTCAACCATAATCAAGTCGTTAACGGTGTCGATCCACATCATCGTCTGGCTGAAACGGCTGAAAGCGCGCGGCAGCAGAGAGTGCAGGACTTCATCCTTCAGCGAATCTTTTTCGGTTTTCTTGAGCTTGCGGCCTTGATCGGCTTCGAGCTTTTGGATCTTCGCTTCCAGCGCTTGTTTAATCACCGGAGAGGGCAGGATCTTCTCTTCTTTGCGGGCGCAAATGATGATCTGACCATTTACTGTGTGCGTCAGCGCATCGCTGTGTGAGCCCATCGGCGGTACCCAGCCGGTTTTTGCCATATCCTGGCTGCCGCATGGGGTGAAGGTCATCTCAGCGAGCTGTTTCTCCATCTCTTCCGCGCGCAGGGAGATGTCGCGGCTGAGACGATAAACCATTAAATTTTTGAACCACAGCATGATAATTTCCACGGTGTTGTCGTTAAATCAGCGGGCAATGATAACGAATTGTCCTCGCCCTTGCATTGTTTTAAACAGGAGTTATGAATGCGAATTGGTATCGATCTGGGTGGAACGAAAACCGAAGTCATCGCGCTAAGCGACCAGGGTGAGCAGCTTTATCGCCACCGTTTGCCGACGCCGCGTGACTATCAGCAAACCATTGAGAACATTGCGCATCTTGTTGCTCTCGCCGAAGAGGCAACCGGGCAAATGGGCACGGTTGGCATGGGCATTCCTGGCTCAATTTCCCCCTATACCGGGGTGGTAAAAAACGCCAACTCGACCCGGCTCAACGGACAACCGTTTGATAAAGACCTCAGTCGCCGCCTGAATCGTGAAGTGCGGCTGGCGAACGATGCTAACTGCCTGGCGGTGTCTGAAGCGGTGGACGGTGCGGCGGCGGGCGCACAGACGGTGTTCGCGGTGATCATCGGTACCGGCTGCGGCGCGGGCGTGGCGTTGGGAGGCCGTGCGCACATCGGCGGTAACGGTACGGCGGGCGAGTGGGGACATAATCCGTTGCCGTGGATGAACGACGACGAGCTGCGCTTCCGGGCGGAAGTCCCCTGTTATTGTGGTAAGCAGGGCTGTATTGAAACCTTTATTTCCGGTACCGGCTTTGCCACGGATTATCACCGTCTGAGCGGTAATCCACTAAAAGGCAGTGAGATTATGCAGCTAGTGAGCGAAGGGGACGAACTAGCTGAGCAGGCGCTGAGTCGTTACGAGCAGCGGCTGGCGAAATCGCTGGCGCACGTGGTGAATATTCTCGACCCTGACGTGATTGTGTTGGGCGGTGGGATGAGCAACGTTGAACGGTTGTATCAGACGGTACCGCAGCTGGTGAAAGCGTGGGTATTCGGCGGTGAGTGTGAAACACCGATTCGCAAGGCGCTGCACGGGGACTCCAGTGGGGTACGTGGGGCGGCGTGGTTGTGGCCAGCGTGATGTTGCCCTCACCCTAACCCTCTCCCAAAGGGAGAGGGAACCGTTTGGTGCTGCTTTTCTCCCTCTCCCTCCGGGAGAGGGCCGGGGTGAGGGGAAACCTCACTCCACGCTAAACGTTTTATCCAACCGGCTATATCCCAACCCGTTAATCTTCTTCACCTTAATCTGTACCGGAATCCGCTCTTTCATCGCCTCAACGTGGCTAATCACGCCGATGATTTTGCCGCTGGCGTTGAGCGTATCCAGCGCGTCCAGCGCGGTGTCCAGCGTTTCGCTATCCAGCGTGCCGAAGCCTTCATCAAGGAACAGCGAATCGATGCGCGTTTTATGGCTCACCAGATCAGAGAGCGCCAGCGCCAGCGAAAGGCTGACGAGGAAGCTTTCGCCGCCGGAGAGGGTGCGGGTATCGCGCACCGCGTCCGCCTGCCAGGTATCAACCACTTCCAGTTCCAGCGCGTCGCTGACTTTGCGCTGAAGCAGATAGCGACCGTGCAGGCGGCTGAGCTGTTCGTTGGCGAGCCATACCAGATTGTCCAGCGTCAGCCCTTGGGCAAATTTGCGGAACTTATCGCCCTCTTTAGAGCCAATCAGCGCATTCAGATGTGCCCAGTCCTCCAGCGCGGCGCTGGCTTTTTCTATCTCCAGGAACAACGACCGTTGCTGCTGGCGATTCTCTTCATCCTGCTTCAACTGCTGGCGCAGCTCGCCCTGGCGTTCGCTGTTTTCACGCAGTTGGCGGGAAATATGCTGGAGCTGCGTCTGGGCATCTGCCAGCGTTAACGCCTCGCTCAGTGTTTCCGGACGCTGAGTCAGATGACGCTGTATTGCCTCCTGCGCCTGTGCCGCTAACGTCTGGCGCTGCTGATACTGGGTCTCCAGCGTCTGTTTTAGCTGCTCCAGACGAAGACGTTCCGCGTTGTCCAGCAGGGCGCTAAGGAAGTCCTGGCGATTGCTAAAGTGCGACTCGGCCAGCGCCTGGTCGAAGGCCTGCTCGGCCTGCTGCAGACGCTGTTTCTCCTGTGCTTCCTGTTGCTGGAGCGTGTGCCACTGGCTCTCCAGCGACACGCAATCATGGTGTACCTGCTGCCAGCCGTCGAGCGCCACCGGATGGGCATCTTCAGGGTTTTGCACCGCAGGAAGGGTGTCGAGCAGCGGTTGGAGCAGCACGAGCTGCTGCTGAATCTCCAGACTCTGTGTCTGCTGCTGCTGCCAGCGCTGGGTATCCGCTTCACGGGCAGCCAGCCAGCGGTGCGCTTCGTCGGGCTGCGGAAGGGCAAGGCCGAAGCCAGCGAGCGTCTGGGTAAGCAAAGCGGTACGCTGCGCCAGTTCATCCTGCTGCTGGGTATACTGGGTGCGTAGCTCACGAATTTGCGCGTCAAGCGTCAGGCGCTGGCTGTAGTGATAGCGCTGCTGCTCGGCCTCTTCCTGCGCTGCCAGCCAGCCGTTGATATCGTCAGCAGGCTGTAGCGTGATATCCAACCCCTGAATGACTGTCTGCCACTGTGATGTAAGTGCTTGCTCTCGCTCACAAAGCGTCGCCAGCTCGGCATTTTCCAGCTGCTGCTGTTTTTCCAGCGCGGCCTGCTGACCGCGCAGCGTGGCGCCTTCTTCCGCGAGTCGGGCAACCTCTTTTTCCAGCGCATCGCGGCGGGCTTTGTTGGCATCCGGGGCTAACGCCTGGTACTCCGCCAGCGCCGGGTGGCTGGTTGAGCCGCACAGCGGGCAGGGCGCGCCTGGCTGCAAACGCGCGCGCTCAGCCTCGAGGCGTACGATCGTTGCCTCCAGTTCGCAGATGGCATTGACGTCATCGCGCTGCTGCTTTTTCTCTTTATAGACCTGACGGAGCTGGGTGAGCCCGGCGGTCAGCGTCTCCAGCTGTTGCTGGCGCTGCTGCTGTGCGTGCAAAAGCTGCTGGCGGCGCGTTTGCAGCGGTATGAACTGCGAATGCAGTGCGCTTAGCTGCTGGCGCAGCGGGCGGCTGGCCGCGTGCTGGGCAATTTGCCCGGCCACTTCTTCCTGAGTCAGCGTCAACGCCGAAGGCGGCAATTGGGCGAGCTGTTTTTCCAGCTCAGCCAGACGCTGTGTGGCGGTCTCTAGCTGAGCACGTTCACGAGCCTGTTGACTGAAGGCGCTACGCCAGCCGGTCAGTTCCCCCAGCCACTGCTGGATGTGTTCGTTTTCCTGCAGCCACTGCTGAAGCTGGTTTTGGGTCTGCTGGAGCGTGGTGGCCTGCTGCTCAGCGCTCACTCGGATACGGTCGCGAAGGCGGCGGGAGTCATGTAAGCGAGTATTTACTTGCTCTACTAACTGGTGGGTTTTCGCCACCGTGGCGGCCTGTTCCTGTAGCTGCGTCCAGCGCGGGCGTAACGCTTCTGCAGGCTGCGCCCGGTTGAGTGCAGCAAGCTGTGGCTGCGCTTCTTCCAACGCCTGGTGGGCAGTATTAAGCGACTGCTGGTGGGTTTTCCCGTCCTGTTCCAGCTCCTGCTGACGGGTGAGCCACTGCTGATGCAGCGCAGCGACGGTCTGCTGTTGTTGCCACTGCTGCTCGTCAGAAGTAAGCGCCTGCAAACTCTGTGTCAGGGTCTGCTGCTGCTCTTCGTTCAGCAGGACTACGCCGCTGGCCTGCGCCTGAAGCTTCTCCAGCTCGCCGCGCGCGTGTTTATGTTTTTCAAATACCTGCGCAGAGATCTGGCCGTAAATTTCGGTGCCGGTCAGCTCTTCCAGCAGTTCGGCGCGCTCTTTCGGTTCAGCGTTGAGGAAGGCAGCGAACTGGCCCTGCGACAGCATCATCGAGCGGGTAAAACGCCCGTAGTCGAGGCCGGTCAGCGAGGCGGTCATCTCCAGTTTGTCTTTAATTTTGTCCGCCAGAATTTGCCCGTCGTCGCAGCGAGCGAGTTCGACGCGCGGCGCCTGTAGGTTGCCGTCCGGTTGGTTGCGGGCGCGGTTCTGGCTCCAGAAGGCGCGATAGGCCATGCCCTGAACCTCGAACTCGACTTCCGCCAGACACTCGGCAGTGTCGCGGGTCATCAGGTCATTTTGCGACTGGGAGACGTTACTTAAGCGTGGCGTCTTGTGGTACAGCGCCAGGCAGATGGCATCCAGCAGCGTGGTTTTCCCCGCACCGGTTGGGCCGGTAATAGCAAACAGACCGTTGCTGGCAAACGGCTCCTGAGTGAAATCGATTTTCCACTCGCCCTTGAGCGAGTTAAGGTTTTTCAGGCGCAGGCTGAGAATTTTCATGGCTGTTCCTCCTCACCAAGACTCTGGAGGGTGTCATTAAACAGCGCGTGCAGGCGCTGTTGCTGCGGCTCCTCCAGCGTTTCCAGCGCCAGACGACGCTGGAACACCTCTTCGACGCTCAGTTCGCTCAAGGTTTCGCGCTCAAGGCTTGCCAGAATGCGCTGGCGCTGTTCACGGCTGCGGCGCACCAGCAGCACGTCGACCGGCAGATCATCGGTGATGGCCTGAATTTTACGTTGAATATCATGCAGGTATTCGTCGCTGGTGATTTCAATATCTACCCAGGTGCTCGGCTCTGCGGCGGCATCGCGCCATTCGGCGAGCTGAGCGCTGATAGCGTCAAAATCGCCTTTGATCACCGCCAGCGGTTGAGTCACGGGGACGGTAAGCGGTGTGACGTCGGCAAGCTTGCCGTCGGTGAAGCTCACCAGATTGACGCTTTTGGCTTTGCCGGTTTCATCAAAGCTGAGAGCGATAGGCGAACCGCTGTAGCGAATATGCTCGCTGCCGCCGATTTTCTGCGCCCGGTGGATGTGGCCCAGCGCGATATAGTCGGCAGGCGGGAAGTTTTGCGCCGGAAAAGCGTCCAGTGTGCCAATATAAATGTCGCGTACCGCGTCACTTTTGCTGGCCCCGACGGTGGTCAGGTGGCCGCTGGCAATAATCGGCAGCGTAGCGTCAGCGCGCAGTTCGCAGGCCTGCTGGTACTGCTGCTGGTAGTACTCGGTAATGCTTGCCAGCACCTGCTGGACTTTTTCGCCGCCGGAGAGTCCCGCCTGACTGGTAATAATGTCACGCGGGCGCAGGAACGGCACCGGGCAGAACACCGCGCCAGGCGTGCCGTCGCGGCGATTCAGAATAAAGGGCTCATGACCGGCACTGGCAATCACCGTGGTATTCAGAAAGGAGAGAATATCGCGGGATTCATTCAGCGTTGCCACGGAGTCATGATTGCCCGCCAGCACCACCAGATGGCAGCCGGTCTGCTGCAAATTGACCACAAATCGGTTGTAGAGTTCGCGCGCATAGCTTGGCGGGGAGCCGGTATCGAAGATATCGCCCGCGACAATAATAGCATCCACCTGCTCATGTTCGGCGGTGGTGAGCAGCCAGTTCAGGAACGCGTCATGTTCAGCCGCGCGGCTTTTGCTGTAGAAGTTCTGGCCAAGGTGCCAGTCCGAAGTGTGGATGATGCGCATAGCGGTTCCGTGAGAAGTGGCGTAAAGTTGATTATAAACATCAGCCTACGTTGAGGTCGATGAGCGCGTTTTGCGTGTGTCATAAACGGTAAACCGCGATCATCTAACGGTCATGTTTTTCATAAATCTGTCATAAATCTGACGCATAATGACGCCGTATATAATACTGATGTCTAAAAACAGGGCAAATAATGGCAAGACGTATTCTGGTCGTTGAAGATGAAGCGCCAATCCGCGAGATGGTCTGTTTCGTTCTGGAGCAAAACGGTTTTCAGCCGGTGGAAGCAGAAGATTACGATACCGCTATCAGCAAACTGAATGAACCCTGGCCCGACCTTATTCTGCTCGACTGGATGTTACCGGGCGGCTCGGGACTGCAATTTATTAAGCATATCAAACGTGAAGCGCTGACGCGTGACATTCCGGTAGTGATGCTCACTGCCCGTGGTGAAGAAGAAGACCGCGTGCGGGGCCTCGAAACCGGCGCCGACGATTACATCACCAAACCTTTCTCGCCAAAAGAGCTGGTCGCCCGCATTAAAGCGGTGATGCGCCGTATTTCGCCGATGGCGGTGGAAGAGGTGATTGAGATGCAGGGGCTGAGCCTTGACCCGACCTCTCACCGCGTGATGACCGGTGAAAACCCGCTGGATATGGGGCCAACCGAATTTAAGCTGCTGCATTTCTTTATGACGCACCCGGAGCGCGTGTACAGCCGCGAACAGCTGCTGAACCACGTCTGGGGTACCAACGTTTATGTTGAAGACCGTACCGTCGACGTGCATATTCGTCGTCTGCGTAAGGCGCTGGAACACAGTGGTCATGACCGCATGGTGCAAACCGTTCGCGGCACAGGTTATCGTTTCTCTGCCCGTTTCTAATTTTTGACAGGAGTGTGACGCGTGCTGGAACGGCTGTCATGGAAAAGGCTGGTGCTGGAGCTGCTGTTATGCTGTCTCCCGGCCGCGATACTGGGACTGATTTTTGGTTATCTGCCGTGGTTTTTACTGGCGGCGGTGACCGGGCTGCTCATCTGGCATTTCTGGAATTTACTGCGACTCTCCTGGTGGCTTTGGGTCGATAGAAGTATGACCCCTCCGCCGGGACGCGGCAGCTGGGAGCCCTTGCTCTATGGGCTTAACCAGATGCAGTTGCGTAATAAAAAACGCCGCCGCGAGCTGGGCAATCTGATTAAACGCTTCCGTAGCGGTGCCGAATCGCTGCCGGATGCGGTGGTGCTCACTACCGAAGAGGGGGCCATTTTCTGGTGTAATGGCCTGGCCCAGCAGCTGCTGGGGCTTCGCTGGCCCGACGATAGCGGGCAGAACATCTTAAACCTGCTGCGTTACCCCGAATTTACCCAACACCTCAAAAAGCGCGATTTCTTAAAGCCGTTGCATCTGGTGCTGAACAGCGGTCGCCATCTGGAGATTCGTGTGATGCCGTACACCGACCGTCAGCTTCTGATGGTGGCGCGCGATGTCACGCAAATGCACCAGCTGGAAGGGGCGCGGCGTAACTTCTTCGCCAACGTCAGCCATGAGCTGCGCACGCCGTTGACCGTGCTGCAGGGCTACCTGGAGATGATGCAGGAGCAGGTGCTGGAAGGGAACGTGCGTGAGAAAGCGCTGCACACCATGCGTGAGCAGACGCAGCGTATGGAAGGGCTGGTTCGACAGCTGCTGACGCTCTCTAAAATCGAGGCTTCACCGACGCTGGCGTTGAACGAAAAGATTGATGTGCCGATGATGCTGAAGGTGGTGGAACGCGAGGCGCAGACGCTCAGCCAGCATAAGCATCAGTTCCACTTTGAGATTGATGAGACGCTGAAAGCGCTGGGTAACGAAGAACAGCTGCGAAGCGCGATGTCGAACCTGGTCTATAACGCGGTAAACCATACGCCGGAAGGCACGTTGATTACCGTACGCTGGCAGCGTGCGTCGCATGGGGCGTTGTTCAGCGTAGAGGATAATGGCCCGGGCATTGCGCCTGAGCATCTGCCAAGACTGACCGAACGTTTTTATCGCGTTGATAAAGCACGCTCGCGGCAGACCGGCGGTAGCGGTTTGGGGCTGGCAATTGTTAAACATGCGGTTAATCATCACGATAGCCGGCTGGATATTACCAGCACGCTCGGCAAAGGTTCGTGTTTCAGTTTCCTGCTGCCGGAACGTTTAATTGCCAGAAATAGCGAGTAACTTTGCGCTTGTCAGCTTAACTTTCCACAGACCAGCCTCGGCTGGTCTGTTTGCTTTGCAGTCAAGTAAACGCCGCGTGATTTACGAACGTCTGATTATTTTTTGTTCGCATGATTAGCCGGATGTTTTTCTTAAATCCAGTTAATACGTCTGCCTATTTTTTCACTATCAATATAATCATCTGGTTTTGCGATCCCGTGTTGCTTTAAAACGTTATAAGCGTTTAAATTGGCCCCCATGCAGTCGTAAACAGACTGTATATGCGCGGTAAATCAAAAAACTATTCTTCTCTACGCCGCGAAGGGAGCATATCCCGCTGAGTTTATTGTCAGTTTCCTCTGCATCATTCCACAGGCGCTGACACAATAAATTTGTTTTACAACACCACATCCACAGGCTGTAGTTACATATGACCCATCAATTAAAATCGCGTGACATCATCGCTCTGGGCTTTATGACCTTCGCGTTGTTCGTTGGCGCAGGCAACATCATTTTCCCTCCAATGGTTGGTTTGCAGGCCGGTCCTCACGTCTGGACTGCCGCGATCGGCTTCCTGATTACCGCCGTTGGTCTTCCGGTGCTGACCGTGGTCGCGCTGGCGAAAGTGGGCGGTGGCGTGGATAGCCTGAGTACGCCAATTGGTAAAGTCGCGGGCGTGTTGCTCGCCACGGTCTGCTACCTGGCGGTGGGCCCTCTGTTTGCGACCCCGCGTACCGCGACCGTCTCGTTTGAAATCGGTATCGCGCCGCTGACCGGCAGCGGTGAATTGCCGCTGTTCATCTACAGCCTGGTCTACTTCGCGCTGGTGATTCTGGTGTCGCTCTATCCGGGCAAACTGCTGGATACCGTGGGTAACTTCCTCGCGCCGCTGAAAATCCTGGCGCTGATTATTCTGTCCGTAGCCGCCGTGATGTGGCCAGCTGGCCCGATTAGCCACGCGATGGAAGCCTATGAAACCGCCGCGTTCTCAAATGGTTTCGTGAACGGCTATCTGACCATGGATACGCTGGGCGCGATGGTGTTTGGTATCGTTATTGTTAACGCCGCGCGTTCCCGCGGTGTGACCGAAGCGCGTCTGCTGACTCGCTATACCATCTGGGCTGGCCTGATGGCCGGTGTCGGCCTGACGCTGCTGTACCTGGCGCTGTTCCGCCTGGGTTCCGACAGCGCGACGCTGGTCGATCAGAACGCGAACGGTGCGGCAATCCTGCACGCTTATGTACAGCACACCTTCGGCGGCGCGGGCAGCTTCATGCTGGCGGCATTGATCTTCATCGCCTGTCTGGTGACCGCGGTGGGCCTGACCTGTGCTTGTGCTGAGTTCTTCGCTCAGTACCTGCCGTTCTCCTACCGTACGCTGGTGTTTATCCTCGGCCTGTTCTCCATGGCGGTGTCGAATCTGGGGCTGAGCCACCTGATTCAAATCTCTATTCCGGTGTTGACCGCGATTTATCCGCCATGTATCGCACTCGTAGTGCTGAGTTTTACCCGCAATTGGTGGCATAATTCGGGCCGCGTTATTGCACCACCGATGTTTATCAGCCTGGTATTTGGTATTCTTGACGGCATCAAAGCCTCTGCCTTTGCAGATGTGCTGCCGGCGTGGACTGCCCGTTTACCGCTGGCCGAGCAAGGCCTTGCATGGCTGATGCCGACGGTTGTGATGGCGGTTCTGGCGATTATCTGGGACCGTACAGCAGGTCGTCAGGTGACATCAAGCGCCCACTAACCGGCGTTTACATCAAGGTGTTTTAACCACGGAACGTGATGTTCCGTGGTTTTTTATTTTGGGTACTTTCACCTAAGTTGTTCGCGTTGCGGCGCGATGATGATGGGTATGACATGGCACTGGAAACGATGGAAAACAACAAGCTGAAGCGCGGGTTAAGCACCCGACACATTCGCTTTATGGCCCTCGGATCGGCCATCGGTACGGGGCTGTTCTACGGCTCCGCCGATGCGATTAAGATGGCCGGGCCTAGCGTTCTGCTGGCCTATATTATTGGCGGCGTTGCCGCGTATATCATCATGCGTGCGCTGGGCGAAATGTCCGTGCATAACCCGTCTGCCAGCTCCTTCTCTCGCTATGCGCAGGACAACCTGGGGCCGCTGGCGGGCTATATCACCGGCTGGACCTACTGCTTTGAGATCCTGATTGTGGCGATTGCTGACGTGACCGCCTTTGGTATCTATATGGGCGTCTGGTTCCCGGCGGTGCCGCACTGGATATGGGTGCTCAGCGTGGTGCTGATTATCTGCGCCATTAACCTGATGAGCGTGAAGGTGTTCGGTGAGCTGGAATTCTGGTTCTCGTTCTTCAAAGTCGCCACCATTATCATCATGATCGTGGCCGGTTTTGGCATCATTATCTGGGGTATCGGCAACGGCGGGCAGCCAACGGGTATTCATAACCTGTGGAGCAACGGCGGCTTCTTCAGCAACGGCTGGCTCGGTATGGTGATGTCGCTGCAGATGGTGATGTTTGCCTATGGCGGTATCGAGATTATCGGTATCACGGCCGGTGAAGCGAAAGACCCGCAGACCTCTATTCCGCGCGCGATCAACTCCGTGCCGATGCGAATTCTGGTGTTCTACGTGGGTACCCTGTTCGTCATTATGTCCATCTATCCGTGGAACCAGGTCGGCACCAACGGCAGCCCATTTGTGATGACCTTCCAGCATCTGGGGATCACCTTCGCAGCCAGCATCCTTAACTTTGTGGTACTGACGGCATCACTGTCGGCGATTAACTCCGATGTGTTCGGCGTGGGTCGTATGCTGCACGGTATGGCGGAGCAGGGCAGCGCACCGAAGGTGTTCGCTAAAACCTCCCGTCGCGGTATCCCGTGGGTGACGGTGATGGTGATGACCATCGCGCTGCTGTTTGCGGTGTACCTCAACTACATCATGCCTGAAAACGTCTTCCTGGTGATTGCGTCGCTGGCGACCTTCGCCACCGTGTGGGTGTGGATTATGATCCTGCTCTCGCAGGTGGCCTTCCGTCGACGTCTGTCGGCTGATGAAATCAAAGCGCTGAAGTTTAAAGTGCCTGGCGGCGTGGCGACGACCATCGTCGGTATCGTCTTCCTGGTCTTTATTATTGCGCTCATTGGTTACCACCCGGATACCCGCATTTCGCTGTACGTGGGCTTTGCGTGGATTCTACTGCTGTTAGTCGGCTGGGCATTGAAAACCCGTCGCAGCAAATAATCTGCTCTATCACGTAGCCCGGACGAGGTGCGTATGCACCGACTCCGGGTCTTTCCCGGCGTCGCTTCGCTCGGCCGGGCTACTGCCTTTGTCACGCGTCTCTATTTCCTAATAGCGGTTTTGCGAACCAAAGAGCTCGATACGTCGTGCAATCATTTGGCGTACCGGCTTCAACCCCTGATTAATCACTTTCCGCGGGTCGTTTACATCGTGGCCAGTGTCTGCGGCAAATATCGCTTTCACCTCCTGGCACCAGGCGTACATATTTTCGGTATTGACGTTAATTTTAGCCGTGCCACAGGCAATGGCTTTACGCATATCCTCGTCAGCAATGCCGGTGCCACCGTGTAGTACCAAC
Source organism: Kluyvera sp. EC_51 (assembly GCF_019584505.1). Lineage (NCBI taxonomy): Bacteria > Pseudomonadati > Pseudomonadota > Gammaproteobacteria > Enterobacterales > Enterobacteriaceae > Kluyvera > Kluyvera sp. EC_51. Next base: position 49,470 of record NZ_VDAG01000079.1, read on the forward strand.
GGTACTTTTACGCGCTCTGCAATGGCTTTCATCTCCGTAAACCCCAGCTTAGCTTTACCCTTGTAGAGACCATGGGTTGACCCAAGCGCCGCTGCCAGACAGTCAACCTGGGTTTCGCTGACCAGGGTGTAACACTCCTGCGGATCGGCATAAATAACCTCAGAGTTAACGATCCCATCTTCGCTGCCAGCAATGGTACCTAACTCCGCCTCAACTGAAATACCTTTGCTGTGCGCCAGTTCGACCAGATGACGGGTGATGGCCAGGTTCTCCTTAAATGGCAGGTGTGAACCATCAAACATAATAGAGCTGAATCCAGCTTCGATGGCGGCTTCGCAGGCTTCAGGAGTGGTGCCATGATCCAAATGCAGTGCGACCGGAGTATCAATCTCTAAATAATCCATCGCATTAACCACGATGTCATGAATACATTTTAATCCCAGCATATGTTTAACCGTGCCGCCGGAAACACCTAAAATAACCGGTGAGCGCAACTGCTGGCCGGTACGTAATACAGCACCAACCCATTCCAGATTATTAATATTGAACTGCCCTACGGCATAGCCGTCCCGTAGGGCATGCTGAAGCATGTCCTTCATAGAAACTAACATAATCACCTCTTGATATTTACGAAATGCCTTTATTCACCAAAATATTGCGTTAAGTTTCTTTCGTAACTTTTTAGCTAATGATGGACAACGGCAAGGTCTGGCATTGACTCACGGACACCTTTTTTCTCAATAGAAATTGCAGCAGTCAGGCTGGCAAATAAAATGATATTATCAATGTGCCATGAGTAATGTACGCCGTAGGTAAAGGCGCCATGGAATACATCGCCAGCACCGGTGGTATCTACAGCATTGCATAGCCAGGAAGGGACGATTTGTAGCATTCCACTCTTTAAAAATGCACAGCCTTTTTCTCCAAGAGTAATAAATGCTTCGCCACGGCAAATTTTATTTAACTCAATGAGTGCCAATTTTATTTCTGATTCAGAACTCAGTGATTTATATCCCATATAATCACGAGCAAAATGCTCACTGACTACAAAGTAATCTGTCCAGGCTGCAAGTTTAATATTACTAGCACGTAATGAACCACCATCCATAACCACTCTGGCTGTAGGTAGTTTCTTGATTAAATATTCACTGATTTCTGCTTCATGACCATCAATTAAAAGCGTTACTGGCTCTTCTGATGCAATTAAGCGCTCAGCTAAACTGTCTAGCTTGAGCTTCTGGTCATAGGTCAGCGTCGGCGGACTCTGCATTTTACGCGTAATGATTGTTCGCGAACCCGTTAAGCGATTCACCAAAACTGACGCCAGCGGCGTGATCATTTCATCGGAGAAAACCACCTGGCTAGTATCAACGCCCGCCTCAGCAAACTCATCGATAATGCGCTGGCCGTAAAGATCCTGATTCAAGTGGCCAATGTAATAAACATCTTCGCCCCATAGTCCCAGAAGCCACGCTGCATTTGCTGCCGGACCGCCACCGCTCTCAATGAAGTCATGGCAGAAATTTTTGGTGTTTTCCTGCGGCCATTCATTCAAAAAGAAAAACTGATCAAAACATGAAAACCCAATGGACAAGATAGCCATAACAACTCCTGATTATTTTGTCTGCTGCGGGAAGACGTCCCTTCCCGCAGGGAAAAATGAAAATGCTTACTCATTTTTCTTATTCGTGGTGAGTTCCTCATAGCTGAGCGTGTCACCGACTACACGAACCGAACGGAAGCAGAATGGCACCAGCAGCGCGACAATCAGTATCAGGCAAATCAGATAGATAGTTATCTGGCCAAACTGGGTGAAGGCGTTACCGATAATGATTCCCCAGACCGCAAAATCGAAATCGGCAAAAGTACTGTTTTCGAAGCCCAGGTTGCCTAACGCCGGGAGTAGCATCGCCGGGAGGAATGCAAGGAAGATACCGCCGATAAATGAAGCAATAATGCAGCCGCGCTTACCGCCAAGCTTGTCGGCAAATACTCCGGAGGTCCCACCGCAGAAGAAGTGCGGGACCATCCCTGGGATAATTAGCGCCATACTCAATGCCCCCAGGAAAAGCATCCCGACCAGACCGCCGATGAATGAACTGATAAAGCCAACGACAACGGCAGTCGGGCTAAAGGTGAAGAACACTGCGCAGTCCACGGCGGGGATCGAGTTTGGTATCAGTTTCTGACTAATTCCCTGGAAGGCAGGAACCAGATCGCCGAGGATCAGTCGTACGCCGTTGTAAACGATGGCGACGCCAACCGCAAACTGCAGGCCGGTAAGGATTGAGAAGATCAGCATATTCTGATCCGTTATTGTACGCAGATACTCAGTACCGGCGACGGCGCTACACACAAAGTAGATAACGAACATCACGATCCCGGTGGTGACCGTGGTATCGCGTAAAAAGCCCCATTTTTCTGAGATTTCAGTGTCGGCAAATGAGTTTGCCGGGTTGCCGGTTTTCGTGGCAATCCAGGCTGAGATGTAATAGCCCAGGGAGCCAAAGTGCCCCATGGCAATACCACCATCTTCCGTCACCTGCTTGGTATAGCGCTGCCCGATTGCTGGAGAAATAGCCGACCATGAACCAAGCAGGAATCCGCCGATTAATACCAACATCCAGCCACGGAATTCTGCCGCCTGCAATACCGCTGAGAATAGACAGGCCAGGAAGAAAGAGTGATGACCGGTAAGAAAGATGTATTTGTACTTAGTAAAGCGAGCAATAAGCAGGTTAAAAATAAAACCTAGTAGCAAGATACTCATGGTTTCCACGCCCAGCACTTTCTGTGCAACGGAAACAATGGCTTCGTTGTTAGGGATTACTCCACGGATATTAAATCCGGCTTCGATAATCCCACCGAGTGGGTTCAGGTTAGCAACGATAACGCCAGCGCCAGCGCTTAACATTAAATAACCTAAAATCGGCTTTAAGGTACCGGTGAGTAATTTATTTCCAGGGGAGCGCAATGCCACTAAACCGACGAATGCGATAATCCCCATCAAAAATGCGGGTTGACTAAATATCTCTGACAGAAAACTAAGAATAGCCTGCATGATCGTTCCCTCAATAATGATTAAGAGTGAGTTGCAGCAATATTGGCGAGTGCCTCAGTAATATCTTCAGCTATTTTCGCTTTATGTACATAACTGCGAATAATGGCGACATTACAGTGCGCGGGAAATTGGGTTGCCAATTCTTTGATGGTAACGTAAAGATCGGCTTTTTCTCCTACTGCGTTAGCGAAATCAACGGAGGCAACGTCGGCTTTGATGCCTAGTTCATCACATATTTTTTTGACATTATTCGCAGCCATTAATGAGCTACCAATACCGTTACCACAAACTGTTCTGATAACTAACATAACGACGACTCCATTTGTTTTTGGATAAAATGTAATACTGAATTAACTTCATGCTCCTGTTGAAGAAAGGTCACAAGGTCGGACTCTATGAGTGAAGCAATCAGTTGGATCATCCTTATATGGTTATTTGCATCCGCGCCGGCGATAGCGATGATGACGTTAACGGGGTCAAACTCCTCATTGCCAAAGTTGATAGGTTGCTGGCTGGTGACTAAAGAAAACCCGGTTTGTAATGCGCCTTTTTCTGGCCGAGCGTGAGGCATTGCCAGACCGTAGTCGATAACGATGGCGGGACCAAAATCCTGGTAGACCTCGAGCATTGATCCGACATATTCCGGGCGACAAATATTTTGTCGGATAAGCAATGTGCCAGCGAATTCGATAGCCTGTTCTGCGCTGGAAAGAGGTTGCTTAAGCGCAATCAATTCAGGGTTAAAAATAATATTCATTACCTAATCCTTAATGTATGCGTATTCCTGTGATAAAGCATGACTAAATATGTTGATGAAAATCATAACGCAGGTCACATCTGTATTTTTAAATAATGACATTAATCACATTGAGAGGTTGTTGGAAATATTTGGCTCATAAAAAACAAGTCTATTAAATGCTTTGATATCATATTGTTGTGTTTTGTCTTTTAGCGATGAAAAAAATAAACGTGAAGAGAGATGGCTAGCCTTCTGTATTTACATTCAATAAATTGAATCTTCATCACAAATATTGGGGCATTGTTTTTGAAAACTTTGAACAACACCTCAAAAAAACGCGTATCACTAATATTTATGCAAAGGTTGTCTTGCTCTAAAGGCTGGAAGACTTGTGTCCCGTAGGGCTTTACTGCGCGGACATGAGGGCCTGCTACCCTCCGCCCCTGTCCTCCTCCCTACAAAAAAGTACAAAAGATGAGTAGGGTGCAATAGTCGTATGGCAAGGTGGGCTCACTTTGAGGATAGGGGATAGATGATGTTGAACGCCTGGCACCTTCCTGTTGCTCCCTTTATTAAACAGCAGCAGGACAAACTCATTATCACGCTGTGGCTTCGCGGCGATGACCTGCCGCAGCGGGTGACGATGCGCTCGGAAGTCGATAACGAAGAGATGGCGGTGCCGATGCGCCGCAGTGGCAAAGCGCCGAGCCACGATATCGTACAATGGCGCGCGGAAATTGGTCTGCATGAAGGCCAACCGCGCCGTCGTTACGCCTTTAAACTGCTGTGGGATGACCGCCAGCAGTGGTTTTCGCCAACAGGCTTTAGCGCCTTTCCGCCAGCCAAGCTGGCGCTTTTCGCCTTTGATAGCCCGGATGCGGGCCCGCAGTGGGTGACTGAACAGGTTTTCTATCAGATTTTCCCGGACCGTTTTGCCCGTAGCCCGGCTCGTAGCGATCGGCAGGACAACGTCTACCACCATCATGCGGCCGGTCACGACATCATTCTGCGCGACTGGGATGAACCACTTACCGCCGAAGCGGGCGGCTCGACCTTTTACGGCGGTGACCTCGACGGTATCAGCGAAAAGCTGCCCTACCTGAAAGCGCTTGGGGTGACCGCGCTATACCTGAACCCGGTATTTACCGCGCCCAGCGTGCATAAATACGATACCGAAGATTATCGTGAAGTTGACCCGCAGTTTGGCGGCAACGACGCGCTGCTGCGTCTGCGCCAAAATACCCAGCGTGAGGGGATGCGCCTCGTCCTCGACGGCGTGTTTAACCACAGCGGTGACACTCACGCTTGGTTTGACCGCCACAACCGCACAGCGAGCGGAGCCTGTCATCATCCGGACTCACCGTGGCGCGACCACTACAGCTTTTCACCGGAGGGGAAAGCGCTCGACTGGCTGGGCTACGCCAGCTTGCCGAAGCTCGATTACCAGTCTCAGGCGCTGATTAACGAAATCTACGGCGGCGAAGACAGTATTGTTCGTCACTGGCTGAAAGCGCCGTGGAATATGGACGGCTGGCGGCTGGACGTGGTGCACATGCTTGGCGAAGCGGGCGGCGCGAAGAATAACCTGAAGCACGTGGCAGCGATAACCCAGGCGGCGAAAGCCGCGCGGCCGGATGCCTATGTGCTCGGCGAACACTTTGGTGATGCGCGCCAGTGGCTACAGCAGGATGCGGAAGATGCGGCGATGAACTACCGCGGATTTACCTTCCCGCTGTGGGGTTTCCTCGCCAATACCGATATCTCCTACGACCCGCAGAAAATTGATGCGCAGACCTGCATCGCGTGGATGGAGGATTACCGTGCCGGGCTGTCGCATCAGCAGCAGCTGCGCATGTTTAACCAGCTTGATAGCCACGATACGGCACGCTTTAAATCGCTGCTCGGCCGTGATGTGGCGCGTCTGCCGCTGGCGGTGGTCTGGCTGTTTAGCTGGCCCGGCGTGCCTTGTATTTACTACGGTGATGAAGTCGGACTGGATGGCGATAACGACCCGTTCTGCCGTAAGCCATTCCCGTGGGATGAAAATAAACAGGATAAAAACCTGCTAGCGCTCTACCAGCGTCTGGCGGCGCTGCGTAAAGCCACGCCTGCGCTGCGCCTTGGCGCCTGCCAGGTGCTCTATGCGGTGGGAGATGTGGTGGTGTTCCTGCGCGTACTTGGCGCGGAGCGCGTGCTGGTTGGGATTAATCGCGGGGAAGCCTGCGACATCACGTTAGCGGACTCTCCGTTGCTGCACGTGGCCCGCTGGCAGCGCCGGGAGGGCGATGCGCAGCTTGAGGGCATGGACCTGACGCTACCGGCTGTCTCCGCGACGGTGTGGACCGGTCACTGATAGAGACGGCGGATCTCAGCGCTGGCGAGCAGGGTTTCACGCCACCAGCGCTGAGCAAGTCCGTCGCTGCCGTTGCGCCAGGCGATATAGGCGACATCTTTCTGGCGAAACGAGTTTACCGTTTTCTCCACCAGTTCTCCTGCTGCCAGCCACGGACTGGCAATATGGCGGGGGAGGAACCCGCAGCCCATACCGGCACGAAGCAGCGTCACCTTGCTGTGAAAATCGTCGACGCGAATCTGCGGCTGTTCATCCATCAGGTTGGTCTGCAAGGGGTGGCATACCCGCGCGCTATCGCTTATCACCACCGCGCGATGTAAACAGAGCTGCTCGTTGGTTAAGCCCTCTGAGGCGGTCGCCAGAGGGTGATTTGGGGCGACGACAAACACGTTATCCAGCGTGCCGAGCATACGATATGACCAGGCAGCCGAGGTGGGCGGTTCGTTAATTGCGCCGAGGATAATATCCGCGCCGTTATGGGTCAGTTCTTCCCAGGAACCCGCCAGCGTGTGGTGAGTAAAGTTAAGGCGCGTCTGTTTATTCAGTGCATAAAATGCGTCGATCGTCGGCAATAGCGCGGCAAAGGGAAATGAGTCGTCCAGCGCAATCGCCAGCTCTTTTTCCCAGCCAGAAGTTAGCTGTATCGCCTGTTTTTCCAGATCTTTTGCCGCATTGAGCAGCAGACGGCCCTTTTCCAGCATCATACGCCCGGTATCGGTAAATTTTGCCCGATGCCCGGAGCGGTCAAGCAGCGTAATGTTCAGGTCGCTTTCCAGCTTTTGAATCATATAGCTAAGTGCGGCGGGCGTTTTAAACAGCGAATCGGCGGCGGCGGCAAAGGTTCCGTGTTTCTCAAGAGCATCAAGAGGTGATGCTGCCAACTTACTGATTTAGTGTATGATGGTGTTTTTGAGGTGCTCCAGTGGCTTCTGTTTCTATCAGCTGTCCCTCCTGTTCAGCTACTGACGGGGTGGTGCGTAA
>NZ_VDAG01000080.1:0-236 GCF_019584505.1 Kluyvera sp. EC_51
CTGGCAAGGCTGGGACGGAAGTCACTGTCGTTCTCAAAATCGGTGGAGCTGCATGACAAAGTCATCGGGCATTATCTGAACATAAAACACTATCAGTAAGTTGGAGTCATTACCCAGGTCATGGTGATGCTGCCAACTTACTGATTTAGTGTATGATGGTGTTTTTGAGGTGCTCCAGTGGCTTCTGTTTCTATCAGCTGTCCCTCCTGTTCAGCTACTGACGGGGTGGTGCGTAA
>NZ_VDAG01000009.1:0-36520 GCF_019584505.1 Kluyvera sp. EC_51
GCATTTTATTATGGTGATCCCCTGGGCGAAAAGCGCCTGGTAAGCAGAGTTTTTGAAATGTAAGGCCTTTGAATAAGACAAAAGGCTGCCTCATCGCTAACTTTGCAACAGTGCCGGCGAAACTATCATGGATATGAAAGGCAACGTGATTGCCCGTAAGGGTGACAGCGTGAATCCTCTGGATAAGGTCGCCTATAACCAGACGCTCTACTTCATCGACGGCGATAACGCTGACCAGGTGAAATGGGTGAAGCATCAAATCGCGGGCCAGAGCGACTTCAAGATTATCCTGGTAAACGGTAATATCCGCGAAACGAGCGAAACGCTGGACGAGCAGATTTATTTTGACCAGTCCGGTGTGCTGACCACGAAGTTTGGGTTTGAGCATACCCCGGTGCGGATAACCCGTGATGGCCGGGTGCTGAAAATCGAAGAAATCCCCCCTTCAGGAGAGAAAAAATGACGATGACAACGTTAGGCGATCTGTTCCCTGAGCTGAACAATTGCAGACCCGCAAAACCCGTCAACAAGAAGACCCCTTCGACGCTTCAGGGGCGGGGGACGGCAACGCGCCTGAAAATGCTGTACCCGGAAATTGAAGCATGGGACGGTGTTTTGATCACGAAGATGTGGATGTACTGGGGAGAGACCTGCGGTATTGACCTTAAAGAGCCGACAGAACGTGATGAGCGGTTTATGGAATTCCTGGTGACGTTCATCGTTTCAAAAATGCTCGAGATCGAGTCGGGCATCAGCGTTCCTCCCCGGAAGACGACCGGCATAGACGCGGCCTTCCAGGACATCAGACAAACTTACCTCGACAATGAACGTGGAATACAGGGGAAAGATAAGCAGGACGGGGGCGCATCCAGAATATGCCATTAGAACCGACAGACGCTTATATCGATGCCCCGCAACGGGTCTACCCGGCTCCCTCTCCAGCGACCCCGGAATTTATCATTCATCCGTCGACCCAGGAATTTTTCACTCATCCACTTCTCTCCGGGCTCGTGATGGGGTGCGTATTAACGGTGGTTACCGGTCTGAGCCTGATTGGTGTGCTCTGGTTAATGCACTGGTGGAAAAGCATAAAGCCAGGCGGGGCGGACAAGCCCCCTGTGCCGGAGACGCTGCCAGCGGTCGCAGAAACGGTAAATGAGCCTCTGCTTCAGCAGGTATCGCTGACCGTCTGGGCGGCGAGTTCAATGCTCACCCGCGATGTTGTTCGCTGCCTGGAGCAGCTTGCCGGCGCCGTAAAAACGCATCCTTTTCCCCAGGCCAGTCTTGATGGCCAGATAATGCAGGCATCCAGGGGGGAACTGCAGTACGCATTATCGCTGAAACCCTGTACTGATCCGAACGAGTGCTTCGTGGCCTCTTTCTCATCCCTGCAGCCGATTCAGCTCCATGCAGCGACGTTCCCGCTCCCGCACTCATCACCGGGCCGGTACTTCATTCTGAAGTCTCAGGGGATGGGGCTCACGCGAACCGGGGTGCTGGCCGCGTGTATCCAGGCGGCCAGCAAGCGGATAGCTGAAGGGGAAGTGAATGGTTCAGATTACGGTTATGAAGCGGGTTACGCTTTTCAGGTGGTCCCGGCCCCCTACGAGTCCTGAACAATCGCTCCGGATTCAGGATGTTCGGTGCTCACGATGTTCCGCTCCGCCTCAGCCTGAATACCGGACCGATTCCGGATAAACAACAGAACAACATCATAAGGTTGCCCAATGAACACGAGACCGCAAAAAAGGGCGAAGCACACCACTATCCGCAGCGGCCGCTTTGACGATGCTGCGGTTGAAAGAATGGATCAGATGCTCGCCGAAAACCCGTTGCTGAAACCCTCGACGCTATTACGTGCCGGCATTCTGGCGCTCTACCGGATGGATAAAGATGAGCGGCTCAAAATTGCCCTCGAAGCCGCGGCTGACTGACCTTTTCCCCCGCTTTCAACTCTCTGTACTGTCCCCGCGTTCGCGGTCGACATCACTGTAAGGACTCACCATGACTTTGCCTGCAATCATCAGGGCGATATCGGCTGCCCGCCTTCCCGTGGGGGTGGTATGCGAAAAACGCTGAGCACGTTTGCCTTTGCGCTATTGTTCCCGTTGTTACTGTTGTCGCGTCCTGATACGGCCCTGGCCAGCAATGCAGGGGATGGGCGTTGGGTTAACCCGATATCGGATGTGTGCTGGAAATGCCTCTTCCCGATGACGCTCGGTAACATAAAGCTGGCCAGCGGGCCACAGCCGGACACGTCAAACCCGTCCTCCCCCATTCAGATTTGCCAGCTGGGCGTGCTATGGCGTATTGGCCTGGCCATCGGTTTCTGGGAGCCGATGGCGATGACCGACGTGACCCGTGAGCCTGGTGTGATGGTGAACATGGGAGGCTTTAAAATCAATCTCGGCCGGACAGGGACCGGGACGGCTGGGCAAAGCGACCGGCCCGCTGCTGGCGCGTTCTACCATGTCCACTGGTACAAATACCCCCTGATTTACTGGCTCAATATCATCACCAGCCTGGGGTGCATGCAGACGGGAGATATGGATATTGGCTATCTCTCTGAAGTGGACCCGATGTGGAACGACAGCACGCTGTCGATGCTGATAAATCCCGAAGCCACGTTGTTCGGCAACCTGATTGCTCAGGGGGCATGTGCAGCGGATGCGGCCGCCAGTTCGTCCGGGATGCCTTTATCTCCCTTGTTCTGGTGCGCCGGCGCACAGGGTTCAATGTACCCCCTGACGGGATATACCAGCGGTGAATTCTCCCCGCTTGAGTCATCGCTACTGGTGTCGGAGCGCATGGCGTTTAAGCTCCATCGGGAGGGGCTGGTCATGAACTCGGTCGGGGCCGATTCGGCCGTCTGTTTTCAGTATCCCTCGCCCATTATGCCGAAGGAACGCTGGCGCTATCAGATGGTGAATATGTACCCCGAGACCAACAACTGCCATCCCATCGGGGCCAGTACGCAGCTATGGGGGGCGACCCATAACACCCCGCAGTCCAAAAAGAACTTTGGATACCTCTTCTGGCGCAAGCGCAACTGCGTCTTCCTTTAAGGACAGCACATGAAAAATCTACTTCGTAAGGCTTTTTTCATCGCCGGGCTGGGCATCGTCTCCACGCTGGCCTGTGCCAGCGAACACACGACATCGGCTCAGGATCGTGACTGGATGAAGCAGCAGCAGAGCGCACTGCAGGAATTTAAGGACGGGCTGAGGGGCATCGATACGCATCAGTTTATCCCCCCGGCGCAGCAGGATTTGATAGCCAGACTTTCTGCCGGGATCAACGCCAATCAGGACTCCGGGGAAAACGAGCGCAATTTCCCGGCCATCTATTTTGTGAGCCTGGGCATACCTGAGGAAGGGTTGCTGCAGATGCTGCGGGACGCCGCCCGGATGAATATTCCCGCCACGATCCGTGGGTGGCTGAACAATGATTTGCGCGCGACGGCAACACGCATGTTTGAGCTGTCGAAAAAGCAAAAAGACATCGGTGTACAAATCGACCCGACGTTATTTGCACAATACGGTATCACGTCCGTTCCGGCGCTGGTGATCACCTGTCCTGGGCATTTCGATGTGATCCGGGGCAGTCTGCCGATAAGCGCGATGCTGCAGAAAGTGGCAGAGCAGGGGGAATGTGCGGCAACTGCCCGCCAGCTGATGGAGGCCAGCAAATGAAGAGACACCTTTTTGCCCGTGTTATCCCTCCCTTCTTTGCCGCCATGATGGTGGCTTTTCTGCCGGGTACCGTTGCGGCGGATGAGGCTTTCAATGCCGGCGCCAGCTTCGGGAAAGACCATGCCGGGCAGGGCACGGGAAACCTCAGCAGTCCGGGTTCGGTCAGTGGGGCTATTCCGGGGTACACCGCAAACCCGCCACAGAGTGACTACTACGGTGGTGTGAAGGGGGGCGACAGTGGGCTGGCCGATAAGGGGCTTTCTGAGATGCAGGGCAATAATGCGGCGCAGTCCATTATCAGTTCGGGCAGCACCAACCCGCCTCCTGTGATCGATCCGAATGCGCCTTTTATTACCATTGGTAAAGACGCAGAAAGCCATGCGGATGGTGTGATGGCGGGAACGGGCCAGCAGTGCACCGAGGCCACGGTCTCCAAATCAGTCTTTGAGAATTTCCAGTGCAGTGCCGATGTGGCCGTGCAAAAGACGTGCACCCGTGACACCAAAATGGATGGCCATTATGAAGATCAGTCAACGACAGCAGTGGTTGCAATACCTGCAGCGACGACACGTCTTGTGAGATTAGATGACCTTACGCTGGAGTTAAGCTGGCCGCTAACGGCGGGAGCAACCATGTTGTCCGGGACCATGACGCTTTCGGGAATGAGACTAACCATGACCCCGGCCAGTTCAACATTTACGATGTATGGTGGATCAACTTGGTTAGGTACTGATAAAAATCAGTCGTTTGGACTCAATGTTGCCCAACAGGTGGTTCCTGCAGACGGTCGTATAAGAGCCAGAATTACGCACCATATCCCCAACACTATTCGCCTGTTGTCGATGGGGATTTACCAGGAGCCATACGCATCAAATACGAATCTGCTTCAGTTCGCTCCTACCATAGCAATAGCGACAACCAAAAAAGTCTGGGTACCGTCAACATCCACACCTGCTGTCTGCCCTGAAAGTCCCGGCGGTAAACTGACCAGCTCAGTGTGTTCAATCCCTGGTGGTGACCGTCAGGTGACGGTTGATGGGGTCACGCAGACCGTGCACAGCGACTGCTGGCAGTATACCGATACCTATCTGGTCAGTGAAAACACGACCGGTACCTGCGCCAGCCTGATTGATGATGCTGCCTGCACGAAGTCCGCCGAAACGTGTGCCGAATATGTCGACGGTGAGTGTTCGCATAAAGATTATACCTACCAGTGCCAGAAGGTGTACTCCTCCTCGGGCCTGGTGTGTGGCGGGGACTATATCTGTAAGTCCGGTGACTGCGACGGTACGAACGGGGCCGGGGACAGTGGTTTTGATGAGGCGGTGGCCAAACTGGCCGGGCTGGCCTCGGCGGGGCAGGATGTGGCCAATAGCCAGGACGAGCTGAATGTGAAAGCCTTCACTGGTGAAGCTAAAAGCTGCCGGAAAGCGTTTGCCGGCTTCGCGAACTGCTGTAAGGACAGTGGCTGGGGCCAGGATGTGGGCCTCGCGAGTTGCGACAGCGATGAGAAAGCGCTGGGAAAAGCGAAAGCCAAAAAAATCACCGTCGGGGTAGGTGACCGTTGTGACCATAAAGTACTCGGTGTGTGTGTCCAGAAAAGCCAGGTGTACTGCGTATTTCAGGGCAAACTGGCGCGCATCATTCAGGAGCAGGGCCGTCGCGACCAGCTGGGGGTGGGCTTCGGCAGCGGTGAAAACCCGGATTGCCGGGGGATCACGGTAGATGAGCTGCAGCGCATTGATTTTGACCGCGTTAACTTCTCCGATTTCTACGAAGATTTAATGAACAGCGTGAAAATCCCTGATACCGACACGATGGTTAAGCAGGTGAAAGACCGGATTGCCGCCCAGGTCCAGCAGCAGCAGAGCAGCGGGGGGAAATAATGCGATACCTTATAGCGACGTTGTTCCTGGTGCTGTGTTCGTCCTCCTTCGCGGAAGAGATCGTGACGCCAGCCAGTCCCTTTACGGGCTGGAACTGGTACAACGAACCGAAGAACAAGCCCAGGCCTCCAAAACCGGAACGCCCGCAGGAAACACCGGCACCGGCGGTACCGGATCTCAGCCGGATGTCTGCCGTTGAGCAGGCAAAGCTGCTGCGGGGCTATACGATGGAGGCGCTTAACCGCGCCATTCTGTACCCCACGGCAGAGAACACCGCCACTTACCTGCGCTGGCAGAAGTTCTGGACAGACCGGGGTTCGATGTTCAGTCAGTCGTTTGCTGCCGCACAGCTGCAGCATCCTGATCTCGATTACAACCTTGAGTATCCGCATTACAACAGCATGGCGCCGTATGTTCAGACCCGCGATCAGCAACAGCGTCAGTCCGCTATCACCGGCCTGGCTCAGGAGTATGGGCTGTTCTATTTCTACCGGGGATCGGACCCGATTGATGTGCAGATGGCGGGCGTGGTGGCTGACTTTGCCCGACTGAACCACCTCTCTCTTATTCCGGTCACGATAGATGGGCAGATCGCGCCGTCAGTACCGGAGAGCCGTCAGGATACCGGGCAAACCAAAGCGATGGGCGTCGCCGCGTTTCCCGCGCTGTTCCTGGTGTCACCGAAATCCAGAGACTACCGCGCGCTGGCCTATGGCTTTATGACGCAGGACGATCTGGCGAAACGCTTCCTCAATGTGGCCACTGGTTTTAAGCCTAACTTTTAAGGAATACCCCATGAATGTTCTACAGGCGGTGGCGCGTAAAGCGCTACTCGGTTGGTTATTGCTTTCTGCAGGCGCTTACGCCAGCGTCAGTGTCCGGGACCAGATTGCGGCACTCGAGGCGGGCAAGGGGGCCACGGTGGCTGGCGAGAGTAAACCTGCGTCCCCGGTGACCCGGCAGGCCGATAAAATGCAGCTGCCGGATGGGCGCATTGCTGACATGAGCCACTACGCGGTGGTGCTGTTTATGCAGGCACACTGTCAGTACAGCGCGAAGTTTGACCCGCAGATCAAAGCATGGGCTGACCAGCACGGAATAAAAGTCTGGGCCTACTCGCTCGATGGTGGGGGCGACCCGTCGTTTCCGGTCCCGTTAATCCCCCGGAAGTCTGACCCGAACTCGGCCATTCCCATCGCGGATGAAATCATGACGTTCTTTGGTAATGGCCTGCCGATAGCGACCCCGACGGCTTTTGTGGTGAACGTGAATACGCTGAAAGCCTACCCGCTGACGCAGGGCGTGATGGACATACCGGCGCTTGAAGGGCGCTACGCCAGCCTTGTCCTGGCGGACATGGACCAGGTCGACCCTCGCCACCTTCCGCCGCTTCCTGCCAGCACTCAGGTCACTCCTCAGTAATACAACCGGACTACAAAATGACTACAAACAAGTATGCATTATCGCGTTCCGAATACGGCTGGCTGATGCTGAGTGTTGGCTTCCTGGTGTCAGGTGTGATCTACGGCCTTATCTCACTTCAGCTGCAGAGTGGTATCGGCCATCCTGACGCCGTGTTTGGTGTTCTGGTGGCACCGATCCTCTTTTTGCTTTCCCTGTCCCTGGGGTTTGCGCTCAGCACTGCGGGACACTATCTGGTTCGCGTCAGCCGACCGCAGAGTACGAAGGAGGGCTCATGGCCAGTGTATTGAAAGTCATCACAGGTGCTGCTCTGGCGATAATGCTGGGGCTTGCCAGCGCGCCAGGCCGGGCAGATGTTAACAGTGATCTAAACGGTTTCTTCGGGAGCCTCGGGTACAGCGGTAACGTCACCCAGGCTCAGGCATGGCAGGGGCAGGCGGCGGGTTATTTTACCGGGGGGTCTGTTTACCTGCGAAACCCGGTCAAAAACGTGCAACTTATTTCTATGCAGGTTCCCTCATTGAATGCGGGTTGCGGGGGTATCGATGCGTATCTGGGTGCGTTTTCGATGATAAGCGGCGAGGAAATTCAGCGCTTCGTTAAGCAAATCATGAGCAATGCGGCAGGATACGCCTTTGACCTTGCGTTGCAGACGATGGTACCAGAGCTGAAGCAGGCAAAGGATTTCCTGCAAAAGCTGGCCAGTGATGTTAACTCCGCCAACATGAGTTCATGCCAGGCCGCCCAGGGGATTATAGGGGGACTCTGGCCCGTGACGCAGGTATCGCAGCAGAAGATTTGCCAGGACATCGCCGGTGAATCGAACCTGTTCTCAGACTGGGCATCATCACGGCAGGGATGCACGGTCGGCGGCCAGAACAACAGCGTGACGGACCGGGCAAACGATAAGCAGAAGGATCAGGTTCTGAAGAACAAAAACCTTATCTGGGATGCGCTGAGCCGGAATGGTCTGTTTAACGGTAATCGCCAGCTGAAGGAACTGGTGATGAGCACAGTTGGTTCCATCATTTTCAACAAGGACGGCAACGTCACCATTCTGACCCCCCTGGTCGATAATCGCGATCTGGTGAAGGTGCTGATGCGTGGTGGGAGCGCAAAGGTCTATGGCTGCGATGAAGAAAGCGTCTGCCTGGGACCGGTGGTCACTGATGTGAACATTTCGGAGGGTAACGCTCTGGTCACGCTGGTGAAAAACCTGATGCTGTCGATGCAGAACAAGTTAACCGATGACACCGCGCTGACCGACCAGGAAAAAGGCTTCGTGAATACGACCTCGGTACCGGTGCTGAAATACCTGACCAATGCCCAGAGTATGGGGATGAGCAGTACGTACCTGATTCAGGTTGCTGACTTTATCGCCCAGGACCTGATGATCCAGTACCTGCAGGAGCTGGTGAAACAGGCCAGCCTATCCCTTGCCGGCAAAAACTTCCCTCAGGAAGCTGCTGACCAGCTTCGGGACAACGTTATGCACGCACAGGGGTTGCTGGCTGATATGAAGCTGCAGTCTGCAGCTGACCAGAATGCGTTAGACGGTATTGACCGGAATATGCAGTACCTGCAGCAACAGGTCAGCACCATCATTTCAGGCTCGTACCAGAGCAACTATCACTGGGGAGATCACTGATGCTTGAGGTTTACACTATTTATGGTGGTGATATGTGGCGACAGGCGTTTAACGCAGTCGTCACCATATTGGGTACCAGTACATGGAGCACTCTTCTCCGTATCGCGGGGATTTTTTCGGTACTCGGCGTGCTGTATACGTTCATCAAGTCCAGGAACCCGATGGCGTTTGTCCAGTGGATAGCCATTTTTCTGGTGATCACCTCGATACTGCTGGTCCCTAAACGTAGCGTGCAGATTATCGATATTACCGACAGGGCGGCGGTGTATGCGGTCGATAACGTACCGGTCGGGCTGGCGGCCATCGCCAGTCTGACGACCTCAATCGGTTTTAATCTCGCCTCCGTGTACGACTATGTGATGGCCAGGCCGGACTCGATAACGTATACGAAGAGTGGCATGTTGTTTGGCTCCCAGATAGTGGCGGAGACCAGCGATTTCCGGACGCAGAATCCGGAGCTGTCACAGATGCTGCCGGATTATGTCGAAAACTGCGTCATTGGCGATATTCTTCTTAACCATAAGTACACCGTCAACGAACTGCTGAACGCCACAGACCCTCTTGCTCTCATCACGAGTAACCCAAGCCCGCTTCGGGGGATCTATAAAACGTCGGGCGGGGTTCGACAATTTGTGACGTGTCAGCAGGCGGCGACAGATATCAAAACGCTGGCCAATCTGGATTCGCAGCCCGGAAGTGCAACCGCGACCTGGCTGGCGTCGAAGATTTTTGGCAACCGCTTTAATGCGACGACGCTGCTGGCAAACGCGATGGGTGAGAGCTATGGCTATTTTTATGCCGGTGGCCTGAGTGCATCGCAGATTATGAAGAACAACATCACGAATGCCGCAATCCGGCAGGGTGTGAAAGGTTTTGCTGCGCGCTCCTCCGATACCGCGAACCTGGTGAATCTGGCCTCGGAAAGTGCATCGACCAAACAGCGCCTGGCGTGGGCGGCCGGCAACACGTTAGCGACCCGGATGCTTCCGTTTGCTCAGTCTTTGCTGATGCTCATTCTGGTGTGCCTGTTCCCTCTGGTCATTGCGCTGGCGGCAAGCAACCACAGCCTTTTTGGTCTGAATACGCTAAAGCTGTATGTCTGCGGATTTTTGTACTTCCAGATGTGGCCGATAATGTTTGCGATCCTGAATTTTGCCGCGACGTTCTGGCTACAGACGAAGACCGGGGAAACGGCCCTGGTGCTGGCCAACAGCGATCAGGTTGCGCTGCAGCATTCGGATGTGGCCAACCTGGCCGGGTACCTGTCGTTGTCGATACCGCTGCTGTCTTTTTATCTGACCAAAGGCGCGGCAGCTATTGGTTCTCAGGTTGCAGGGAGTGTCCTCAGCTCAATGGCATTTGGCTCAGCCGGTGTAGCCGGCACGACGGCGGATGGCAACTGGTCGTTCAATAACATGTCGATGGATAACGTCTCGCAGAATAAATTCGATACCAACCTGATGCAGCGCCAGGGACAGCAAACATGGCAGGCGGATAACGGTTCGACGCAGACGATGACGGCCGGTGGCCAGACGGTTATCGATGGTTCCGGTGCGATGTCTAACCTGCCTGTCAATATGAAGCTCAGCCAGCTGGCGAGTAGCGGGTTCCAGGAGTCGGCTCGTCAGTCTCAGGTACAGGCACAGACGGCTCTCGATGGGTATAACCACAGCGTCAGCAGCGGATTCAATCAGCTCGTTCAGCTTTCTAATCAGACCGGCAGCAGTGACAGCCTGGTGAGTGGCAGTGAAAACAGCCAGACAGCGAACTCGTCACGCGGTGCCAGCATGATGATGTCTGCGGCGGAGAGTTATGCCAAAGCGAACAACATTTCGACTCAGCAAGCCTATAACGAGTTGATGTCAAAATCGCTTGAGGGCAGTGTCAATGCAGGGACTGGCATTAAACTTAATAGTGGCGATCAGGCATTTGGCAAGATTGGTAAGTGGGTTACTGGCGCTAGTATCGAAGGCCATGCAGGTGCCGAGTTTAAAGGCGCGAGTGGTAGTTCTCACGGTACCCAGGAGACGCACTCAAGTAATCAGGATATGCGGCATGACAATAATAGCCAGTCCATCAATGATTTCCGCCAGGGCATGGATATGGTCAATAGCTCGCGAGTGACTGACGGGGCGAATCACACGGATAACGCATCAACAAGCAACGTTCAGCAATTTGCAGCGACTCTGGGCGAGGCTCAAAGTCAGTACCAGCAGTACACAACCAGCTCAACGAATAGTAGTGAGTTCAGCCGTATGGCGACACTGGCACAAAACCAGAGTGCCAGTCTTGATACGAACTATACTCAGGAGTTTGTTAACTGGGCTGCTAATAAATACGGTGACAAAGCACAGTCCATGCTGACCAGCGCGCCAACTGCGCGTGAAGCCGCGATGGAATTTGTTTCTGAACGTCTTAAACCTGAAATTTCCGGTGATTATCAGCAGGGGCGTGCCGATCTGGTAAATGGCTCAGAACATGCCGCGTTCGGAGGTGGGCATATCCCACAGACTGGTGCTTCCGGAAGCGGTCGCGATATTGAGCATCAGCCCCATAATACAGAAAACCGGACATCTGGTGTTGTACCTGGCTCACGAGTTACTGATAGTGCTATGCAGGACGCATTCAGTAAAAACCAGTCAAGAATTCATGAGCAATCCGGTCAGGACTCAGTACCGCAAAAGGAAATACAACGTCGGGTATCGGAACAAAGATCTGAAAATGAGAGAAAAATCAACGAATCTGCTGGTGAAATTGATAAAAAAGAATCCACTGTTCAGACATCCAGTGGTATATTGAAGGAAGAGCTTCATAATTCACAAAATTCATTCTCTGATGGTATGAAAAAAGAGAAAATAAATCAGGGGGAACATTCTCCTAATGAAAGTGAAGATATGAAGCGCCGGTTAGAAGGACTAAGAACAAGAAAAGTAAGCTGATTAGGAGGGTATATGGCATATACAAATGGCGAAGCAAAAAAAGAAATCGCGGAAATTATCGCTGGAATTGGTAGTGATGAGCGTCCGGTTTCATCGTCTAAAGAGGCTTTCAAAATTGTAGCTATATACCCTGTAATGATGGTCCTTACGGTCATTCTTATGTGGTTTATTTTCTATGCCATGATGGTTCTGACTGGGGATAATACAGGACAAAAAATAAGTTTTTATTTTGAGGCGGCACAACTAATTATGGGGTATGGAGGGTGGATATCGGTTGGTGCGACGATCGTAATTGCAGTATTTTTCATGCTCATCAATTATTCAACTGTATTGATATATCTATCTATTCCTGAAGATATTCGACGTCGTTCCAAAATAATTGCGTCAATGAGGCCCATGATAAAAAAAATGTGTCTGACACTCTGGGTGGGAGCCACTCTGCTCTCCTTCGTAGGGATTTTATCTCATTGGATGATTTTAATGGCCGTTAGTGTACCAGCTGTTATGTTTATATCGATCTTCATAGTAAATGGATACATTGGAATGCAATCTGCTCGTTATGGCCTAGGAGTCGTGATGTCAACGGCTAACAAGATGCTAAGTCAATAGCGATTATAAATTGCTAACCTAAGTTAAGCTCAATCTTCGGAGAGTTAATGGCTCCGATGTTTTTCAATAGGTATAGTACATTCTCCCTCCCTCGAACTAAAACGCCTTCTTTTTAAAGAAGGCGTTTTTGTATGCGGTAAATTTAATTTCTCTCAAAAACCAGTCGTATGAATGCTTACGATAACGGTCTTTTTTTGCACAGGATAAAATCATGACATTTAAAAAATATGCTGTAGCTGGTCTGGTTGTTTCTGCCTTTGTACTCTCAGGTTGTGGCGCAATGTCTACAGCCGTTAAAAAACGGAATCTCGATGTCAAAACGCAGATGAGTCAGACCATCTGGTTAGAACCTTCTTCTGAGAAAACGGTATATCTGCAGATCCGCAACACCTCAGATAAAGATATGTCGGGGCTCCAGAGCCAGATTACGAGCGAGCTGGCGGCAAAAGGTTATCGCGTTTCCAGTTCCCCTGATACGGCGTATTACTGGATTCAGGCGAATGTCCTGAAAGCCGACAAAATGGACCTGCGTGAATCACAGAGCCTCCTCGGAAGCGGCTATGAAGGTGGCGTAACGGGTGCCGCGCTGGGAGCAGGCATCACCGCCTACAACTCCGGCTCTGCTGGCGCCACGCTCGGTGTCGGGCTCGCCTCTGGTCTGCTGGGTATGGCTGCAGATGCAATGGTCGAAGACGTCAACTACACGATGGTGACCGATCTGCAGATTTCAGAGCGCAGCAAAGCCGCTGTGACCACCGATAATGTGGCAGCGCTCAAACAGGGAACCTCTGGCGTGAAGCTGCAAACCAGCACCGAGCAGGGTAACCGCGCAAAATATCAGACCCGCGTGGTGTCTAATGCCAACCAGGTGAACCTCAAGTTTGAAGAGGCAAAACCGGTTCTGGAAGCTCAGCTGGCGAAATCCATCGCCGGCATCATGTAATACCCGGCGGCTGTGGCGACCATCACAGCCTCTTCCTTATCAGACTGATTTTACCTGGTTTCTTTCGGGGCAGGGTGCGTCAGTCCTTTCTGTTAGCCCCTTGAAATGACGCTTCCTCGCATAACTGCACCAGGCGCAGCTATGTCTGCGGCGAGCGTTAAGCATACATACTTAAAGGATCTCTACATGAATACAACATTCTCCTCCCGTACCGTGAACGTACTGTTCTTTTCCTTTCTGACTCTGGTCAGCACAATTTATCTGCTGGAAAAATTTGGCGTAGACCTTCTGAAATGGCGGGCCGGTAGTTCATTACTCCAAACCTATACCTCTGCGTTGTCATCTGCGGGTTTTGAGTGGGCTAGTGAGTTGAACACTATTGTTATTCTACTGATTTTCCTGTGCGGTGGCCTTTTGGTTTCTCTGCTCACGGCTTATCTGTTTCGTGTATTTGCGCTGTTCTCGAGTCAGCTCAAACGTTCCTGATTCAAATAAACAGTGAACTGAAATATGCCCCGTCGCCGGGGCATTTAAACTGGAGGACTTCATGCGTTTAGAAAGAACTGTGGGCGATCTTGCTGGTTTATTACACCTTATCCATCTGGAAAGTGAACTGATGATGACGGTCGCAGACCTCCGTGTATTCGGTTCACTTCATGAAGGCAATAGCATGACCATCATTGCATACTGGGCTGGCTATGAATTCACCATTAATGGCCTAGAACCCCAGGGTTTGAAGAGGCAAAACCGGTTCTGGAAGCTCAGCTGGCGAAATCCATCGCCGGCATCATGTAATACCCGGCGGCTGTGGCGCCCGTCACAGCCGTTCTCCCCGACGCACTGATTTCTCACCGGGCCTGTTCCAGGCTGGGTGCATCAGTGCTGTCTGTCATCTGAGAAGCCCCTTTCCTGATTGCGTCAGTCCGCCGGTTCAGTCCTGCAGGCGTCACCACTGCGTGAATGCGCACCAGAAAGGGAAAACCGGCCATGCCGTTAAACTCCTGTCGGGAATAGATATGAAAGAAGAACATCTCACGACCCAGCGCGAAATCGAAGAGGCGACACTTATCATCAAAAATGCAATAAAAAGCCAGGTTGGTAGCGGGTATATTCACTCTCGTGAAGACATTATCCGCCAGCTTATCGATTCCGGTTTTGACATTGTCGATGTCACTGACGAAAGCATTTCCATTTGTGCATCTGACGCCCCTGAATTGACTGCCGTCCTGAAAGGCTGGCTATTCTCCAGCCGCTTCCGGTTAAGCCGGTCTGCCTATTTCTCCCCGATTGACGTAAAGCCCTCCGAAACGGGCAAAACAAAGACGGGGGACGCCCTGTGAACATCAGCCTTGTATTGTTTATCGTAGTGGCACTGTTGCTGATAATGTTGCTTTTCCGCGTTCTGGTACCGAAGCGGCCTCAGACGGCGCTTATCCGGACGTTAACGGAGGCCGGAATCAGGCCGGGAGAGACTGAGCAACTGATGTCCAGAGGTGTGTTCTGGGAGCGGCAGCCCCAGCTCATGACCGACCGGGAAGTGAACTTTATGCAGGGGTTGTTCCGGGCGGTGGACATGCAGCGATGGTATCTCTGCCCGCAGGTCAGGGTGGCAGATATCGTCCGGATACCCCCTCGCATCAGTAACCGGAGCCGGACGTGGTGGAAGCTATTTCATCTGGTGGCCAAATGGCATTGCGATGTGGTGATAGTGGATATCCGGACGTTTCAGATTGTGGCGGCGGTTGAGCTGGATGATGCGTCCCATCTGAAAAAGAGTCGCCGCCGGCGCGATATTTTGCTGAACGAGGTGATGCGTCAGGCAGGCATACCGCTGATACGCAGCCGTGACAGCCGGGAACTGCAGAAGATGATACAGGCCTTTCTGGCTGAATATGATGGCGGGAAAGTGGCGTGGGAGGCTGCCAGCGGGCAGCGTATGCACTGACTCTGCTGGAATGAACCGGCGGCTCTCCTTTTCCTGAACCTGAATCCCCCCTTCTTTACCCTTTCTTCCCTGATTATGCCCATCACCGCACCGGTGATGGGATAAACGCTGGACAACATCTATGAACTTTGCAGGAAAATACCTTACCCAGGGCGGTCAGATGACAGCCTATCGCTGGCGCATGTTTCTGCAGGTGAACAACTGGATCGGTTACTGGATATTCCTGTTGTTCCTCGCGATGGGCGCCGCCATTTTTTACCTCTCAATGCCAGCCGAAACGATGGATAACGGCACCTGGTACTGGCTGGCACGACTGAATGAAAGTTTCACTGTGCTGATGGCGCCTGGTAAAGGCCGCGTCTACGACATTCATTACTTCTACGCGCCGGCGAACACCACGTTAATTCTGAAAATGACCCTGCCGCAGATTCTGGCCGATCCTTACATGCAGGTTATGGGCGAGCGATTTGTGGCTGGCGCACAGCGTGCAGCCATCATTAGCGGCAGTATCAGCCTCGTAATTTTTCTGGCCATCACCTGGTTTGTGACCCGTGTCGGGCGTAAGGAGAGTGAAGACGAATACATCTCTGGCATGACGCTGACCGATAAACCGGCAGAGGTGAATCGGCTGCTTAAGCGCAATGACGAGCTGTCCGATCTCCGCGTAGGTGACCTGCATATGGTCAGGATGGCTGAGGTACTGAATTTTCTGATGCACGGTACCATCGGCGTGGGTAAATCAACGCTCATCCGCTGGCTTCTGGACCATATCCGCAAACGCGGCGACCGGGCGATTATCTACGATTCGGGCTGTACCTTCACGGAAACGCATTACAAACCAGACACCGATTTCATCCTCAATGCCCATGATGCACGTTGCGCCAACTGGCATATGTGGGGTGAGTGTGTTGATGCGGTCGACTACGACAACCTGGCCGCCAGTCTTATCCCGGTCGAAGGGGAGTCCGACCCGTTCTGGGTGTCCAGCTCGCGCACCATCTTTGCAGACCTCGCCATACGCATGTCGGTCGACCCCGATCGCAGCATCGAGAAGTTTCTCAAAACCCTGCTGTCACTCAGCATGAAAAGCCTGCGTGGCTATCTGGCCAACACCCCATCCGCGAACCTGGTGGAGGAGAAAATTGAGAAAACGGCCATCTCTATTCGCTCGGTGGTGACGAACTACGCCAAAGCGCTGCGCTACCTGCAGGGGCTGGATGACGGCAGCAAGCCACCCTTCACTATCCGTGAATGGATGACGCAGGAGCGTTATGACAACAGCTGGCTGTTCATCTCGACCCAGGCCCGTCACCGCAAGAGCGTCAGGCCGCTGATTTCACTCTGGGTGTCACTGGCCACGCTGATGTTGCAGAGCATGGGGGAAAACAGCGACCGGCGCGTCTGGTTCATTATCGATGAAGCGACGAGCCTGCAGCGTATCCCGGAGCTGGCCGAAACGCTGGCGGAAGCGCGTAAGTTCGGTGGTTGTTTTGTGCTGGGTATGCAGAATATGGCGCAACTGGTGCACGTCTACGGCCGCGAGCTGGCCAAAAGTATCTTCGACCTGATGAACACCCGTATGTACGGGCGTTCCCCGAGTGCGGAGATGGCCAAAGTGGTGGAGGAAGAGCTGGGCAATCAGCGTAAACGGAAAATCCGCGAGCAGAACAGCTATGGCCTTGACCAGGTGCGTGACGGGGTATCACTCGGCAAAGACGAGGTGAATGACCCGATCGTGGATTACGAACAGATTATGCGGCTGCCCAATCTCAGTTTCTATGTCCGTCTGCCAGGGGAATACCCGGTTGTCCGCCTGAAACTGAGATACCGCAAGCAAGCCAAACTTCATCCGGGGATCATCGAGCGTAATATCCGCGATGCGCTCAGCCCGGAGCTGGAAAAGGTTATTCAGGAGAACGAGCGTGCGGCGTCTATTGCCGGCCTGACCTTCCCAACCGGGGAAGAAATTCTGGAGGGAAACCCGGTACCACAGGCACCAGAGCCGGTTCCTTTCTCCCGTCCGGCGAAGCAACAGCCGGCAGTGGCACCTGAGCGGCCCCCGGTAACCAGGGCATCACCGCAGGAGACCCCACCGCCAGCACCGATAACCCCCCCTGAATCCCCCGCCAGAACCCCGACCCCGACAAACCGTAAACCGCCTTCTGCCGGGGAGTCGAATGTTGTCGAGCTGCAGCGTACCGCTGCGCCGCGCCCATCAGCACCGGAGGCCGTACCGGTGGCCCCGGCCGGGGGCGCGCTCGCGCTCCTGAACCGCCGGAAGCAGCAATCTGCCAGTGCGTCGCCGGAAGAGGACGGCAGTGGTGAGGGCGAAACGATGGATCTCGATATGAAGGTGACGACGTGGGAGGACGGTGAATGGCTGCTGACAACGGCTGGCGCACCTGAACATCGGGACGATGAGATGCAGGGCAATGACAGCCACCGGGCCACCCGGCATATGGCTCGGGAGGAAGAAAACATCCTCCACCATCGCCATCCGGACGATCCCGGATATCACGACTATGACTTTGACCACTATGACGGAGAGCCTGAACGATGATGTCCGTTGCCCCTGTAGCTTCAGCCGGCGATGCCGCCGGCTATTACATGAGTTCTGATAACTATTACTTCCTCGGAAACCTGCAAAGCCTCTGGATAGGCGAAGGGGCCAAAGCCCTGGGGCTGGAAGGCGCTGTCCGGGGGGATAACCTGACCGCCGTGCTGCACGGCTTTCTGGATAATGGTGAGCGTCTGGGACGCGAGATTGACGGTAACCACGTTCACCGGGCCGGGCATGACCTGACGTTTTCTGCCCCCAAAAGTGTTTCAGTGCTGGCGTTGATTGGCAATGACAAAGGCATGCTGGAGGCGCATAACCAGGCGGTTGAGATCGCCGCCGGCTATGTAGAGAAACTCATCTCCGCACGGGATACCCGTGACGGCATCACCTCGATTGTGCCGACCGGAAAGATGGTGGCCGCCGCGTTCACCCACGATACCTCCCGTAACCTTGATCCGCAGCTGCATACTCACCTGATTGTGGCCAACATGACCGAGTCCGACGGCAAGTGGAAAGCGCTGGCCACTGACTATATTCACAACGCCGGCTTCATCGAAACCGTGATGAAAATGCAGGTCACGCTGGGGAAAATTTACCGTAACGCGCTGCGGGAACGGGTTGAAGCGCTCGGCCATGAGATTGAAGAAGTGGGCCCACACGGAATGTGGGAAATTAAGGGCGTACCGGAAGAGGTCAGAGAGGAGTTTTCCTCCCGTGGGAAAGAAATCGAGGGCGCGGTCGGGGCCGAGGCCACGCTGCGTAGCCGTGATGTGGCGGCTAAAGATACCCGGCAGGCGAAGGTTGACCCGTCGCGCCTGCGTCTGATGGAACGCTGGAACCAGCAGATGCGTGATAAAGGCTTCGATCTGCACGATTACATGCGGACGGCCGCAGAGCGGGCGGTCCCGCCGGGCATGGAGAGAGAGCAACCTGGCCAGCACGACCGTGCGGAAATCAGCAACGCCGTGATGATGGCGGTATCGCATCTGAGTGACAGCAAAACCCGTTTTACCTGGGGTGAGTTATTGCTGGCCACAACGGAGTTCAGCGACCGACTGCCTGATGCCGGCGAGCTTAAAGCCAGCATCAATACGGCATTGAAAGAAGGGATCATCATTCCGCTTGATAGTGAAAAAGGCGTGTTCACCTCGCGTATCCACCTGCTCGACGAACTCTCTATTCAGGCGCTCAGCAAAGAGCATCTCCAGTCCGGGCGGGTGGTGAGTTTCGAGCGAACGGCTCCGCCCGCGCCGGACACGCTCAGAAATATCGAAACGGATGCGCTGGTACTGATTAATGCACCTTCAGGCGTTGCCGGTATCAGAGATCTGACCCGGACACTGGCGGAGTCCGGCACGGCCCGTGGACGTGATGTCCGGGTGCTGGCCAGTTCGGCAGAGCGCGCGGCCTCGCTCGCAAAAGCCGAAGAACTGAAAGACAAACTGATCGGGCGACCGCAGCTCCTCAGCGGGGAATTTTCCCTGAAGCCGCAAAGCACGCTGATTGTGGAAGGGGCTGAACGTCTGGGGCTGAAGGAAACCCTGGTACTGCTGGGCGAAGCACGGGAGAAGAATGCACAGCTCATTTTCCTCGACAGCGCCGGTCGTCAGGCCAATGGGAACGCGATGTCGGTACTCGAGTCCGCCGGTGTCAGCCGGACCCGTTACAACATGCAGGTCACCGGGCTGGAAACGACGGTGCAGAGCATCGCGGACAAGCGTGACCGCTACGATGCCCTGGCGACCCGTTACGCTGAACTCAGCGGGGGAGCGGATGCCGTGACTGCTGTGGTGATTGGGCAGCGCGAGCAAAAACATCTGACCAGTCTGATCCGTGATGCCTTACAGAATGCCGGTCAGCTTGAGCGTGACAGTGTCACTGTCGAGACGCGTACCCCGGTCTGGCTCGACAGTAAAACCCGTAAAATGACGGGGTCGTACAGGCCAGGCCAGGTGCTGGAAGACCGCAGCGATGCCAGAGAAACGCGTCACTTCGTGATTGACCGGGTCCATGAAGAGACGCGTGTCTTATCCCTGATTGACCAGGACGGGGTGCTGGTACGTCAGAAGCTGAGTGATATCACGCCCGACTGGCGCCTTTTTAACCGAGAAAACATTAACGTGGCGACCGGGGAAAAACTGGTTGCCGTGGCGGCCAGTAAGTCTGCCGGCGTAAAAGCGAAGGACCGCCTGACGGTATCGGCGGTTTCAGCAACCAGTCTGACGGTGGAGCACAAAGGCAAGGCGGTCGAACTGCGAACAGACCAGCCGTTTTACTTCACACATGGTTATGTGGCGGCACCGGGCGGACGTGACAATGACAGCGGCATCGTGCTGGCGGCGCTGAACGCCAGGGATATCACGGCCCAGACCATGAACTCACTGGCGCAGTCGGGAGACCGGGCCGAGGTCTTTACCGCAGAAACCACGGAGAGAGCGGAAGCCCGTCTGCAGCGGATGCAGAGTAACACCTCGCCAGTGCAGCTGGTCCGCCGGCTCAGCGGGCGTGAGGACATGACTGAGGCGGTGTCCACATTGCAGGATGGGGTGAAATCGGGGGCGGCGCTGGCGTTAGCGCGTGCCATTGGCGATCAGCGGGAAGTGAGCTTCAGCGAACTGAAGCTGACGGCCGCCGCCGGCGAGTACCACAATAATGTGCTCGATATCCAGGCTGAAATCAGCAAGGAAATTAAAGCCGGGGGCTTGCTGGCGGTGAATGTGAACGGTGAAACGCGCCTCGTTGCCCGTGAAACCTGGGAGATGGAAAAGGCCATCATCAGGACGATTGATGAGGGGAAAAACACGCAGCCAGCGCTGATATCGCAGGTGGATGAATCCCTGCTGAATGGCCTGACCGATGGCCAGAAAACGGCTACCCGGATGGTGCTGGGCACCACCGATCAGTTTATCGGGGTGCAGGGTTACGCCGGTGTGGGGAAAACGACCCAGGTGAAAGCGGTTAAGGCCGCGCTTGAGACCTTACCCCAGGGGGGCGCGTCGAGCTGCAGGGGCTGGCCCCGACTCACCAGGCGGTCAAAGAGATGTCAGACGTCGGGCTGGTTTCCCAGACGATTAAATCATTCATTGTCGAGCATGATCAGCGTGTCGCGGCCGGTGATAAACCGGACTATCAGGGGAGAATGTTTCTTATCGATGAGTCCTCGATGAGCGGCAACCAGGACACGGCCGCGCTCTATCAGGCGATCCAGAATGGTGGCGGTCGGGCCGTGATCATGGGGGATAAAGATCAGTTTGAAGCGGTCGATTCCGGTGCGCCGTTCAGGCTGGTTCAGGAGCGTAGCCCGCTGGATGTGGTGATCATGAAGGAGATTGTGCGCCAGAAAGAGCTGCAGCTGAAAAATGCGGTTCACGACATCATTGATAACCGCGTGGACGCGGCGATCAGCCGGATTTCGGCGGTCAGCCCTGACAAGGTTGCCCGTGAAGCCGGCGCGGTATCGCCGGGCAGTTCCGTTCAGGAGACGGAAACGCCGGTAGACGATATTGCGGCCGACTGGCTGGGGAGAACCCCCGAGGTCAGGGCACGAACGCTGATCATTACACAGCTGAACAGCGACCGTCAGGCGGTGAATCAGGCTATCCGGCAAGGACTCGCGGAACGGGGAGAGCTGGGCGACCGCGCGGTGACCGTACCCATTCTGGAGAACATCAGGCATACCCGCCATGAGTTTAATAAAACGAAATCCTGGGAAACCGGGATGGTGGTTAAGCGGGGCGACAACTACCAGGACGTGGTCGGTGTCGGCCGGAACGGCGACCTCATTTCGGTGAGAAATGAAGAGGGCAAGCTGGCCTTGTTGTCCCCGAAAGAACTCATTACCGGTGATGTGCAGTTGTTCCGCCGGCGGGAAATTACCGTTCGCGGTGGGGATGTCCTGCGCTTTACGGCCACCGCGCGCGACCTGGGGCAGGCGGGGAATGAAAAATTCACGGTCAGTGAGGTGAGGGAGAACGGCGAGCTGGTCATGCAGGGCGAACACGGACGTAAGGTTATCCAGCCCGCAGCGGTGCGTGCCGAACAGCATATTGACTATGGCTGGGCGGTGACAGGGTACGGCGCACAGGGGACCAGCCGTGATTACGTGATTTCGCTCGAGGGAACAGAAGAAGGCCGTCGCGGGCTGGCCACACTCCGGGCTTTCTACATCACGGCATCCCGTGCAAAAGAACATGTACAGATTTACTCGGATGGTGTCCGTAAGTGGCTGGATGCCGTGAAAACGCCGGATAAGGAGCTTAAAACGGCACATGATGCGCTGAAGCCGGAAACGCAACGGCAGCAGGCGAAAGCTATCTGGGCAATGGGACAACCTGCAGGGAAAACCGCCATCGGACGGACCTGGTTCCGGCACCAGAATCTGCCGGCAGATGCGCTGAACATCAAAGTGATCCCGGCGACCCGGCGACACCCGGAGCCGGCAATCGCGATTCGTCTGTTTGACCAGAACGGAAAGAATGCGGGCCTGGCACTGGTGTCGCTGGTTGCCTCGGAGACGGGGCGGCTGACCCAGGGGGAGACGCGGATGGTGGCGACCGATGGTGTGCAGGCGGGAATACTGCAGCAAAGCCGCAGCGGTGAAACCCGCGTGGCCGCCTCTTTTGATGATGCGCTGGCCACCGCGAGAAAACACCCACGGGATGGGGTGGTGTGGCAAACCGGTGATGTGCCGCCGTCAGAATCTTTGCTCAGGCTGACCCGTGGTGCTGTGGCGCCTGGCGAACTTCAGTTAGCGGCCATTGTGGCAGATCTCGACAAAGACATACGTCTCCCTGCGTTGCCGGTGACTCTGGATAATGCTGAAAGCCTCGTGGTGGCCAGTATTACCCAGGCACAAAACGAGAGCGCGGAGCTGCAGGCGCTGGTAAGCCAGGTTAAACCGGATAAACCAGACATGGCGAAGCCGGAAGTGATTATTCCTGAATCCGCCCTGCGTCTGCCGGAAGAACACCTGCCTGTGCTGACTGAGCCCGATAAAGAGCCGGTGGTGGACAGTATCGGGCCGGACGTACTGCGAAGGGCCGGTGAGACGACGACTGGCAATGCTGATGATGTGCGGGCCGCCAGAAAAGCGGGTATGGACCTCGATAACCAGGCGGTACCGGAAACGGGGCAGACGGGCGACCGTCAGCTGGCCACGCGGGTGGCGGGTGAAATGGCAGAGCAGGCGGCCGCTGAGAAAGCCCGGATGATGCCGGAAAGAGAACAGGGGCGTATGCCAGAGCATGACGAACATGGCCACGGCCAGACCCGTCATATCCAGAAAGAACGATAAGTGCAGGAGCTATGATGAAACACAACGTATTACTGGCAACAATAGTTACAACATACATGTGCTTTTTAAACACAGCAACGGCGGCCACGCCGCCGGTTTTCACCCCGGAGCAGGAGGCCCGTATCGGCCAGATAGCGACAGATTATCTGGTTGCCCATCCGGAAGTACTGGTTACGGTTTCGCAGAAGCTGCAGGCGCAACAACGTGAACGGCAACAACAGGTGTTTGCCCTGAACGTGATGAACCACCTGCAGGA
Organism: Kluyvera sp. EC_51; assembly: GCF_019584505.1. Classification (NCBI taxonomy): domain Bacteria; kingdom Pseudomonadati; phylum Pseudomonadota; class Gammaproteobacteria; order Enterobacterales; family Enterobacteriaceae; genus Kluyvera; species Kluyvera sp. EC_51. Next base: position 23,194 of record NZ_VDAG01000009.1, read on the forward strand.
GATTGTAGCCGACCCGGATACGCCAGTGGTCGGCCCGGCCAGTGCCAGCGTGGCCGTCATTGAATTCTTTGATTATCAGTGCGTGCACTGCAGTCGCCTTGCCCCCACGCTGGAAAAAGTCATGGGCGAACGCGCCGGGGCAAAGTTCCTGTTCAAAGAATGGCCTATTTTTGGTGAGCGCTGGCCCGCGTCAGAACAGGCTGCAGAGCGTGGACTGGCTATCTGGAAAGCCGCGGGGGCAGACGCCTACCTGAAATACCACAACGGCATTTTCCACACGGGCCATACTGAAGGTGCGCTGTCGTCCGGGGATATCGAAAACGCCACGATAGCCGCCCGGATGCCCTCCTCGTGGAAACCTGAAGTGATGTCGGCCGCGCTGGCACGCAACGATGATCTGGCCCAGGCGATTGGGCTGACCGGTACTCCCGGTCTGATAGTCATGCCACTGAAAAATCCGTCACTCTCCACGATTAGCGTTTTTCCGGGCACCGTGAGTGCCGGGCAGCTGCTGGCCGCGATAGATAAAGCAGGCTATTAACGTCACTGACGCCGGCGCCATGCGCCGTTGTCCAACCCTGGTGGCGAGGAAACGCAGGTTTTCCCCGCCGCCAGGGTTCTGGTATGAAACCCGTGAGCCATGACCTGAAGCCCTTCCCGCCAGAGGGTGCTTCAGGGGCAGACTTTCCCCGTCCTTTCGCAGATCGATTTCACAGTTATGTCGATCCTCCGGAAAAAATCAGATCAAACCGCAGATTTCTGCACCGCCGCTGCTGGAATTCAGAGATACAACACGATAAACTCCGATTCCAGTGTGTCGCCTTGTGGTGGGGCTTTACACTGATTAAATTACGCTTTTTTCATGAAGAGAGTGGCCATGAACGCTGGCAATGCCGGTAACGCCTTGTGGTGAGGTGATATGGTCACCGTTGATGAAAAAAGTACGGCTGCCATCAGTAAATGCGGACTGGTGGGAGAAGGATAATGGAATGGACGAATCCTGAAATCGTCCGGGAGCGGGGTGAGCCTGAACGGGTTGCCCTGAACGCAAAAACCCCCCGATATCTGTCTCAACTTGGCGGAAGGTCAGGTATCGAGGGGTCCAAAAGCAGGCGCTGTGCCTGTGAAGGATTATAACGCATGCAATTCAGAAAACAACATCCAGCCACCACAAGTTCGGGCCGGATGAATAAAACGACTACCCACTCACGTCAATGCTATGTTGTGAATCCGATGCCGGCATTCTGTCGCCCGGAGCACCATAAACATACGCTACCTGCGTTTAACCGTCGCCTGCTGGGGATGCTCGGGAAACGGGATATCTCCCGCTGGGAAGGTTTTTACTTTTACGACGCCTTTCACCATAAAACACACCAGCCTCTCGATCGTAAGCGCCATTTCAACCGGCATCGTGCGCGGGCAATGAACGCGCTGGTCCAGGCAATGGTGTATCACCTCAATATTGTCAGCGGTACCGTCCCTGTCAGCTTTACCACGCTGGCTCGTGAAGCCGGACTGGCCACACACTCGGCAGCCGGCAATGAGTCCATCACACGAGCCACGCGCGCCGCGCAGGATCTGGCCGCGTTTGGTCTCATTTCCTATAAGCTGTTATGGGATAAGGTGACCCGCCAGTTTTTCCCTGCCGACATCGAAGTCACCGATCGCTTCTTTGATATGGCCGGCTCGACGGCGGAAGCCTGGCAGCACGCCCGCAATCAGCAGCTCGCCTGGATAAACCAGGGACTGGTGACGAAGGGGGAAAAACCCCTCACGCTCAGCGAAGCGCGCCGCCGGCAGAAAGAAAAGCTGATTGAAGTGGCCTGGCAGAAGCGTAAGAACGACCGTCATATCCGCCAGCAGCAGAAGATGGCCACGCTGATAGCCCGCCATGATGAGCCGGATTTACGGCACCAGGTTTCCTGCCAGATCCAGCTTGAGATGAGCCAGGGGCAACATCAGGGGCTCTCCCTGACCGAGTTCCGCCATCTGGTCAATAAGCGTATCGCCTGGATTAACGCCGTCGCCCGCCCCAGAGAATGACTCTCCTGTGTAAACTATCCGCTTCACGGCGGAGGCTTCTGCACGTCCGTCCCGCCCCGCTGTACAAATTTCCCGCGACTGACTCACCGCATTCACCTCGCTGCGCGTCTGGCCACGAGGCTGGCTCGTGTTATCAACATTTAAATGCAAGTGGTTTTCATTTTTCTATGCAATCAGAAGGCTGAATGCATGGTGACCTTATCTTTACTTCTCTACAGAAAAAAAGAACTTAAGCGCTATCGCTCTGTGGATGACTTCGCTTGCAGTGGCCACGGCCACGCCGCTCAGAGATGAAGTGCCTCCCGTCTTAACGACGGGCGCTGACGCCCGCAAATCAGCAGCACCGGCGCAGCCACCACCAGAACGACCCCGCCCCGGCCCGAAGGGCCGGAACAGCGCCGTTTTTGATGATGGATGTTGTAACTAGCATTGAGCCACATGTCTTTAGTCGCTGGAGTATCGAGGAACACGCTCGTAAGCGCCCCTGTGGGCCGCTAACGCGGAGATACGCCCCGGCGGCGGCAAAGCCTTGCCGTGACCACTCCGACCGCGCCATAAAGGCTCTGTGTCGCGAATAGCCCGTATGGCTAATCAGGATGGGGGGGTGAACTGTCGTTCTCACCGTCATCAGGTCATTTAAATGCAGCGCCAGGCTCACCCCGGAGCCGGAAAAGAAAAACCCCGCGCAATACTGCGCGGTCGTATCGCTGCGCTCCCATGCGCGTAGCGCATCAAACAGTTGGCGGCGGCATCGCACGTATTAAAAGGTCGCAGTGAGCACGCCAAATAGCAGTAAATGGCCAAAATAAGATACGTAAAAGAAGTTGCGTGGCATGAACCGTTTGTCGTTTTTGAGCGAGACTTTCTGTGCAACTGAGATTGTGGCCAGAGGTAAGATCACCGTAGGCAATACGGCGTAGAGCAGAGTATTTGCCGGCTGTGTTCCGATGTGAGCAACACCGTTCAGAGTCAGCAGCGCAGCGGATATCAACGTCTCTGGAATGATATTCTTCTCGTTGAAAACTGGTGACAACCAAATTGCCAGTGAAAGGGCCAGTACCAGTCCCTGAAGGCCGTAACTGGCTGGCGCCAGCAATGGCAGACTTGCCAGAATAAGAAGGCCGCAACGGAGAAGTCCTTTTTTTCCATGTAAGTGCATCCACGCCAGCAGCTGCGTGCCGACCGCAAAAACGAACAGAATATTGGCCGCATACCACGGGTCGTGTTTGTTGAACGCCAGATAAAAAATGGGTTGGGTGATTATTGCCCACTTCCATAGACGTTTCGCGCGCAGCGGGAGTTTCTCGGGCGTTCTCTGTATGTTTATGGCCCATACCAGGCAGAACAGTGGAAAGGCCATCCGGCCGATCGCATACATCTCGGGGCGAGCTGGCGACAGGAATAGCGTGTTGAAGTGATCGAGCAGCATCGCCAGAAACGCAACAAGCTTTATCGTATCGAGTGACCGAGGACTCAACTGTAGGATATTTAAACGAAACGTCCGGCGCTGTATTGCGGATAGATCGCTCATTACTGTTCCCCTTTGGACTCCGACTAAGAATCAAGGGTTAGAATGGATGAACTCCAACCCTAGAATGCAAATAGCCTAACTTTAATTCAATATTAAGGGGCGGATGCCGATAACACTTTAGACAGTTTTATATCTGAGGTAGTTATGTCGTTGAAAAAGTCGTCCCTTGCCATTCTGCTCGCTTTGCTGTTTTTCTTTGTTGCCAGTGCCGCAACCAATGTCTGGCTGGCCATTAAAAGCAATGATTCACTGGATAACGTGAATAAAGAGATCCAGGTGGTGTTATCCATTATCGATCCCATTAACCACAGCCGTACCCTGCGCGTGCGGGTCATGGAGTACATGAAGCAGGCGGAGAGCGGAGATACCGCCGGTCTTGCGGAGAAGCTGGACTCGGTAAAGCTGGCGCTGACCAAGGCCGATGGCGCGTTTGCCGCCTTTAATGCCGCGCCGCGTCTGGCGGATGAAGCTCCGTTAGTGAAAAATTACGACGACGCCTGGCTTGCCTACCGTAATCAGGGACTGGCACCGCTGATTGATGCGGCCTCGGCGCATGACGCGGCAAAATTTGATGCCCTGATCCCGCAGATCTCCCGTCTCGACCGCCAGTACGAAATCGTCCTCGACCAGGTGCTCTCCGTGCACCAGAAATACGCGAAACAGCTGAATGACGATGCGCGATCCCACTTTGCCTCTGGCTTAGCCATTATTGCCGCCTTTGCTGCGCTGTTTGTGGTGGTGATTATCGGCGTGAGCGTACTGATGAAGCGGTTTGTCTTTGCCCCGATTAACCTGGCGCGGGCGCACTGCAGCCAGATCGCTGCCGGTCAGCTGACGGAAGCGGTGCCGCAAAAAGCGGGCTCGAACAACGAAATCGATCTGCTGATGGGCTCGATGGAGCAGATGCGTCTGGCCCTGCTGGAGACTATCTCTCAGGTGCGTGAAGCCTGCCGTACCGTCAATTACGCTTCGCAGGAAATTGCCTCCGGCAACATCGATCTGGCCTCGCGTACCGAGCAGCAGGCGTCAGCCCTGACGGAAACCGCCGCCAGCATGGAGCAGCTGAGCGCTACCGTCGCCAATAATACCGACAATGTGTATCAGGCCGGGAAGCTGGTGCAGGATGCGGTGAATAACGCCCGCACGGGGGAGGCCGTGACCCGCGAGGTGATCGAGACCATGAACACCATCGCCGCTAACTCCCAGCGTATCGAAGATATTACCAGCGTGATTAACAGCATCGCCTTCCAGACCAATATTCTGGCGTTGAACGCCGCGGTTGAAGCCGCCCGCGCCGGCACCCAGGGACGGGGATTTGCGGTGGTGGCAACGGAAGTCCGTACCCTGGCGCAGAAGAGCGCCGTGGCGGCGAAGGATATCGAAAACCTGATCGCCCAGTCGGTCTCCAGCGTGAAAAACGGTTCTCAGCTGGTGAATCGCTCGGGGGAGGTGATCCATGCCATTATCAATTCGGTCAATAAGGTGAACGCGCTGATGGAGCAGATCTCGGTGGCGTCGGAAGAGCAGAGCCGTGGCATCGGCCAGGTCGGCCAGGCGGTAACCGAGATGGACGGCGTCACCCAGCAAAACGCCGCCCTGGTGCAGGAGTCCGCGGCCGCGGCCGCCTCGCTGGAAGAGCAGGCGAAACACCTGACCCAGAGCATCGCCAGCTTCAGACTGCCGGAACCGGCATAATTCCTCCCTGTAGCCCTTAATGCCCGGCGGCGCTGCGCTTGCACGGGCCTACGTTTCTGTAGGCCGGGTAAGGCGTAGCCGCTACCCGGTAATACAGTTCGCACCCTTCGCAGTGACCCATCTCACATTAATTTTCCTGGTCTATGCTTGATGTTCATGCGCGGTATCACGCCAGCGCATTTTCTGGTAATGACTCCAACTTACTGATAGTGTTTTATGTTCAGATAATGCCCGATGACCTTGTCATGCAGCTCCACCGATTTTGAGAACGACAGTGACTTCCGTCCCAGCCTTGCCAGATGTTGTCTCAGATTCAGGTTATGCCGCTCAATTCGCTGAGTGTAACGCTTGCTGATTACGTGCAGCTTTCCCTTCAGGCGGGATTCATACAGCGGCCAGCCATCCGTCATCCATACCACGACCTCAAAGAGGTCCGCTTGGAAAACGGAATCTATGGTCACTCCCGTTTTTGCAACACCGATTTTGACGATAAATTGGCTTGCTTGAATCTATCCGGCGTCTGAATGGGATTTTATTCCCGCGCCTCGATGAGTTCCGCGCCTGATGAACCTCCAGAAAATATACGGCTTCAATGAGCCTTTCCGTTTTACAGGTTCCTCAACAGGCCGGTGGGCCGTTAGTATCATCAATATCAGTATTCGCAAAACCAGATCAGTGATTCTTTAAACCGGTGTATTTCTGCCGTTATGCTACATAAGTTTGCTGTCGTGCCGTTAGGGCCCAGGCTATTCTGGCCAGCTTGTTTGCCAGAGCACAAGTGACGACAAAGTTGCTTTTCCTACACAGTAGATCCCTGACCCAATCGGCCAATTTGCCAGACTGGTGTTCCAGTTTTTGTATGAATACCCTGGCACATTGAACCAACAAAGTTCGGATCTTTTTGTTACCTCGCTTACTAATTCCCAGCAATGTCGTCCGACCTCCCGTGCTGTACTGTCGAGGCACTAGCCCTGTTGCCGCCGCAAAGTCACGACTGCTGGCGTACTGCTTCCCGTCGCCAATCTCAGTTGAAATAGTACTCGCTGTCAGTGTTCCGACGCAGGGAATGCTCAGCAAGCGCTGTCCAATCTCATCTTCGTCCAACTTTCGTTTCAACTGGGATTCCAAATCTTTAATCTGCTCAACAAGATAGTGATAATGCTGTTGTAATTTCAGCAATAACTGGCTGAGGTATAGAGGCAAACTATTGTCCTCAAGAAGGGTACTCAGTCGGCTAATAACGGCAGCTCCTCGTGGAACGCTGATGCCAAATTCCAGCAGAAAAGCATGCATCTGATTGGTTGTTTTTACCTTATCCTGAACCAGGGATTCACGGACACGATGCAGCGCACGCATTGCCTGCTGAGATTCAGTTCTGGGCTGTACAAAACGCATAGACGGACGCGATGCAGCTTCACAAATAGCTTCGGCGTCGACAAAGTCGTTTTTGTTACTTTTAACGAATGGACGGACAAATTGTGGTGATATCAGCTTAGGAAAATGCCCCAACTCTTCCAACTTGCGTGCCATAAAGTGAGAGCCACCACAGGCTTCCATTGCGATGGTTGTAGCGGGGCATGTCGCCAAAAATTCGATTAACTTTGGCCGTGTAAATTTTTTACGGTAAACAGCCTTGCCGCGACGATCCTGGCAATGAATATGGAAAGAGTTTTTACCCAGATCGATACCAATGAGCGCAATGTTTTCCATGATAGTTCTCCGAATGAAAGCCTGTCCTCAGCATAGTACCGGGAAGGAGGGAGTGACCATCTCATTAAATATCCTACGTTAAGCCTATTTTTTGAGCTGGCATGACGGGCAGCTATGAGCGAAGTATAGTCATTCGCCCTATCTCTTTTGTCGCACTTTCAACAAGGGGTCGTCTCAGAATTCGGAAAATAAAGCACGCTAAGGCGTAGTCACCCCGTGACTCCCCCGCGCCGATGCAGCGAGCTTCGTTCCGTCTTGCAGTGACGCAATCAGCGGGCAGGAAACGTTCCCTTTCCGCGCATGGCAGGCGCACACCAGTTCAGACAGCACGGCCTCCATGCGTGCCAAGTCGGCCATCTTCTCGCGCACATCCTTGAGCTTGTGCTCGGCCAGGCCGCTGGCTTCCTCGCAATGGGTGCCATCCTCCAGCCGCAGTAGCTCGGCGATTTCGTCCAGGCTAAAGCCCAGCCGCTGGGCCGATTTCACGAACCGCACTCGTGTTACATCCGCCTCGCCATAGCGGCGAATGCTGCCATAGGGCTTGTCTGGCTCCGGCAGCAGGCCCTTGCGCTGGTAGAACCGGATGGTCTCCACATTGACCCCGGCCGCCTTGGCAAAAACGCCAATGGTCAGATTCTCAAAATTAATTTGCATAAATATCCTACGTTAAGCCTATTTTTTGAGCTGGCATGACGGGCAGCTATGAGCGAAGTATAGTCATTCGCCCTATCTCTTTTGTCGCACTTTCAACAAGGGGTCGTCTCAGAATTCGGAAAATAAAGCACGCTAAGGCGTAGTCACCCCGTGACTCCCCCGCGCCGATGCAGCGAGCTTCGTTCCGTCTTGCAGTGACGCAATCAGCGGGCAGGAAACGTTCCCTTTCCGCGCATGGCAGGCGCACACCAGTTCAGACAGCACGGCCTCCATGCGTGCCAAGTCGGCCATCTTCTCGCGCACATCCTTGAGCTTGTGCTCGGCCAGGCCGCTGGCTTCCTCGCAATGGGTGCCATCCTCCAGCCGCAGTAGCTCGGCGATTTCGTCCAGGCTAAAGCCCAGCCGCTGGGCCGATTTCACGAACCGCACTCGTGTTACATCCGCCTCGCCATAGCGGCGAATGCTGCCATAGGGCTTGTCTGGCTCCGGCAGCAGGCCCTTGCGCTGGTAGAACCGGATGGTCTCCACATTGACCCCGGCCGCCTTGGCAAAAACGCCAATGGTCAGATTCTCAAAATTAATTTGCATATCGCTTGACTCCGTACATAACTACGGAAGTAAGCTTAAGCTATCCAAACCAAATTTGAAAGGACAAGCGTATGTCTGAACCACAAAAGTCTGAACCACAAAACGGGCGCGGCGCGCTCTTCGCCGGTGGGCTGGCCGCCATTCTTGCGTCGGCCTGCTGCCTGGGGCCGCTGGTTTTGATCGCCTTGGGGTTCAGCGGGGCATGGATCGGCAACCTGACGGTGCTGGAACCCTATCGCCCGATCTTCATCGGCGCAGCGCTGGTCGCGCTGTTTTTCGCCTGGCGGCGCATCTACCGCCCGGCGCAAGCCTGCAAACCGGGTGAGGTCTGCGCGATTCCCCAAGTGCGAGCTACTTACAAGCTCATTTTCTGGATCGTGGCCGCGCTGGTCCTGGTCTCGCTCGGATTTCCCTACGTCATGCCATTTTTCTATTAATCACAGGAGTTCATCATGAAAAAACTGTTTGCCGCCCTCGCCCTCGCTGCCGTTGTTGCCCCCGTGTGGGCCGCCACCCAGACCGTCACGCTGTCCGTGCCTGGCATGACCTGCGCCTCTTGCCCGATCACTGTCAAGCACGCGCTTTCCAAGGTTGAGGGCGTGAGCAAGACCGACGTAAGTTTCGACAAGCGCCAGGCCGTCGTCACCTTCGACGATGCCAAGACCAACGTCCAGAAGTTGACCAAGGCGACCGAGGACGCGGGCTATCCGTCCAGCCTCAAACGCTGATCCGTTAACCGAACTCGGGAGCGACACATGGGACTCATCACGCGCATCGCTGGCAAAACCGGCGCGCTCGGCAGCGTCGTTTCCGCGATGGGCTGCGCCGCCTGTTTTCCTGCCATCGCCAGCTTTGGCGCGGCCATCGGACTGGGCTTCTTGAGCCAGTACGAGGGGCTATTCATTGGCATCCTGCTGCCGATGTTCGCCGGCATCGCGTTACTCGCCAATGCTATCGCTTGGCTCAATCATCGACAGTGGCGACGCACGGCGCTCGGCACGATAGGCCCGATCTTGGTGCTGGCAGCGGTGTTTTTAATGCGGGCTTACGGCTGGCAGAGCGGTGGACTGCTCTATGTCGGCCTGGCCTTGATGGTTGGGGTGTCGGTCTGGGATTTCATCTCGCCAGCACATCGCCGCTGCGGGCCGGACAGCTGTGAATTGCCAGAACAACGTGGCTGACGGCAACAGCCGTAGCCACCACAGAAAAGGAAAAATACATGACCACCCTGAAAATCACCGGGATGACCTGCGACTCGTGCGCGGCTCACGTCAAGGAAGCCTTGGAGAAAGTGCCCGGCGTGCAATCGGCGCTGGTGTCCTATCCGAAGGGCACAGCGCAACTCGCCATTGAGGCGGGCACGTCATCGGATGCGCTGACTACCGCCGTGGCCGGACTGGGCTACGAGGCAACGCTTGCCGATGCGCCACCGACGGACAACCGCGCCGGCCTGCTCGACAAGATGCGCGGCTGGATAGGGGCCGCTGATAAGCCCAGTGGCAACGAACGCCCGTTGCAGGTCGTCGTCATTGGTAGCGGTGGAGCCGCGATGGCGGCAGCACTGAAGGCCGTCGAGCAAGGCGCGCAGGTCACGCTGATTGAGCGCGGCACCATCGGCGGCACCTGCGTCAACTTCGGTTGTGTGCCGTCCAAGATCATGATCCGCGCCGCCCACATCGCCCATCTGCGCCGGGAAAGCCCATTCGACGGCGGCATGCCACCCACACCGCCGACGATCTTGCGCGAGCGGCTGCTGGCCCAGCAGCAGGCCCGTGTCGAAGAACTCCGTCATGCCAAGTACGAAGGCATCCTGGACGGCAATTCAGCCATCACCGTTCTGCACGGTGAAGCGCGTTTCAAGGACGACCAGAGCCTTATCGTTAGTTTGAACGAGGGTGGCGAGCGCGTCGTGATGTTCGACCGCTGCCTGGTCGCCACGGGTGCCAGCCCGGCGGTCCCGCCGATTCCGGGCTTGAAAGAGTCACCCTACTGGACTTCCACCGAGGCCCTGGCGAGCGACACCATTCCCGAACGCCTTGCCGTAATCGGCTCGTCGGTGGTGGCGCTGGAGCTGGCGCAAGCCTTTGCCCGGCTGGGCAGCAAGGTCACGGCCCTGGCGCGCAATACCTTGTTCTTCCGTGAAGACCCGGCCATCGGCGAGGCGGTGACAGCCGCTTTCCGTGCCGAGGGCATCGAGGTGCTGGAGCACACGCAAGCCAGCCAGGTCGCCCATATGGACGGTGAATTCGTGCTGACCACCACGCACGGTGAATTGCGCGCCGACAAGCTGCTGGTCGCCACCGGCCGGACACCGAACACGCGCAGCCTGGCATTGGAAGCGGCGGGGGTAGCCGTCAATGCGCAGGGGGCCATCGTCATCGACAAGGGCATGCGCACCAGTAGCCCGAACATCTACGCGGCCGGCGACTGCACCGACCAGCCGCAGTTCGTCTATGTGGCGGCAGCGGCCGGCACTCGTGCGGCGATCAACATGACTGGCGGCGATGCGGCCCTGGACCTGACCGCAATGCCGGCCGTGGTGTTCACCGACCCGCAGGTCGCCACCGTGGGCTACAGCGAGGCGGAAGCACATCACGACGGGATCGAGACCGACAGTCGCCTGCTAACACTGGATAACGTGCCGCGTGCGCTTGCCAACTTCGACACACGCGGCTTCATCAAGCTGGTCATCGAGGAAGGTAGCGGACGGCTCATCGGCGTGCAAGCGGTGGCCCCGGAAGCGGGTGAACTGATCCAGACGGCGGTGCTCGCCATTCGCAACCGTATGACCGTGCAGGAACTGGCCGACCAATTGTTCCCCTACCTGACCATGGTCGAAGGGCTGAAGCTCGCGGCGCAGACCTTCAGCAAGGACGTGAAGCAGCTTTCGTGCTGCGCCGGATGAGGAAAAGGAGGTGTTCAATGAGCGCCTACACAGTGTCCCGGCTGGCCCTTGATGCCGGGGTGAGCGTGCATATCGTGCGCGACTACCTGCTGCGCGGATTGCTACGGCCGGTCGCGTACACCACGGGCGGCTACGGCTTGTTCGATGACACCGCGTTGCAACGGCTGCGCTTTGTACGGGCTGCCTTCGAAGCGGGTATCGGCCTGGACGCACTGGCGCGGCTGTGCCGGGCGCTGGATGCTGCGGACGGTGACGGTGCGTCTGCGCAGCTTGCCGTGTTGCGGCAACTCGTCGAGCGTCGGCGCGAGGCCCTGGCCAGCCTCGAAATGCAACTGGCCGCCATGCCAACCGAACCGGCACAGCACGCGGAGAGTCTGCCATGAACAGCCCAGAGCACTTGCCGTCTGAGACGCACAAACCGATCACCGGCTACTTGTGGGGCGCGCTGGCCGTGCTCACCTGTCCCTGCCATTTGCCGATTCTCGCCATTGTGCTAGCCGGCACGACGGCCGGCGCGTTCATCGGGGAGCACTGGGGTATTGCAGCCCTCACGCTGACCGGCTTGTTTGTCCTGTCTGTGACGCGGCTGCTGCGGGCCTTCAAGGGAAGATCATGACCGCTTCCCAGCCAGCCGAGAGTGGGCAGCTTTGAGCTTCGCTACCAATCTGGAGGAGTACCACCATGAACGCAAACGCCCCGAACACTGCCAGTTGCACCACCTGCTGCGTATGCTGCAAAGAAATTCCGCTCGATGCCGCCTTCACCCCGGAAGGCGCGGAATACGTCGAACATTTCTGCGGGCTGGATTGCTATGAACGCTTCCAGGCACGCGCCAAGGCCGCGACAGAATCTGACATTGCGCCTGTCCCTGGCGGTTCGCAGCCGTCAGATTGAGGCATACCCTAACCTGATGTCAGATGTTGAGCACAAACAACGTCAGAGTAGGGTATTAATTTATATTTATTGACACACTCAGCCAAGGGTAATAGATTTCATCCTGACATTTTTACCTTTGGAGGCATCTTGCAAGGTCAACGTATCGGCTACGTTCGCGTCAGCAGCTTCGACCAGAATCCTGATCGACAACTGGAACAAATAGAAGTCGGCAAGGTATTCACCGATAAGGCTTCAGGCAAGGACACACAACGTCCCGAACTTGAAAGGCTGCTGGCCTTCGTCCGCGAGGGCGACACCGTGGTGGTGCATAGCATGGACAGGTTGGCACGCAACCTTGATGACCTGCGCCGCATCGTCCAAGGGCTGACACAACGGGGCGTGCGCATGGAGTTCGTCAAAGAAGGGCTAACGTTCACCGGCGAGGACTCACCGATGGCCAATCTGATGCTGTCGGTCATGGGAGCCTTTGCTGAGTTCGAGCGCGCTCTGATCCGCGAACGTCAGCGCGAGGGAATCGTGCTGGCTAAGCAGCGCGGGGCCTACCGGGGACGAAAGAAATCGCTGAACAGCGAACAAATTGCCGAGTTGAAACGGCGAGTTGCGGCAGGCGACCAGAAAACCTTGGTGGCCCGTGACTTCGGCATCAGCCGCGAAACCTTGTACCAGTACCTGCGGGAAGACTGACCATGCCACGCCGCTCAATCCGGCACTGTTGCAAATAGTCGGTGGTGATAAACTTATCATCCCCTTTTGCTGATGGAGCTGCACATGAACCCATTCAAAGGCCGGCATTTTCAGCGTGACATCATTCTGTGGGCCGGTCTTCCGGAGCCTGTCATACGCGTAAAACAGCCAGCGCTGGCGCGATTTAGCCCCGACATAGCCCCACTGTTCGTCCATTTCCGCGCAGACGATGACGTCACTGCCCGGCTGTACGCGCGAGGTTACCGACTGCGGCCTGAGTTTTTTAAGTGACGTAAAATCGTGTTGAGGCCAACGCCCATAATGCGGGCGGTTGCCCGGCATCCAACGCCATTCATGGCCATATCAATGATTTTCTGGTGCGTACCGGGTGTTGAGGCCAACGCCCATAATGCGGGCGGTTGCCCGGCATCCAACGCCATTCATGGCCATATCAATGATTTTCTGGTGCGTACCGGGCTGAGAGGCGGTGTAAGTGAACTGTAGCTGCCATGTTTTACGGCAGTGAGAGCAGAGATAGCGCTGATGTCCGGCAGTGCTTTTGCCGTTACGCACCACCCCGTCAGTAGCTGAACAGGAGGGACAGCTGATAGAAACAGAAG
>NZ_VDAG01000081.1:0-130196 GCF_019584505.1 Kluyvera sp. EC_51
TAGGTCGGGTCTCAGTCCAGGGCATAGCGAGTCTCCTCTTCTATGCCAGTTATAACTGTTACCCATGTATCCGGTCTAAAGTGTTACCTATGTTTCCGGTTTGTACCTTCGCTCGGCCGGGCTACCTATCGCAAAGTAGCCCGGCCGAGCGAAGCGACGCCGGGGAAAAGCGCACCGACCTTACAGATCAAAAAACACCGTTTCGTTCTCACCCTGTAAATAGATATCGAAACGGTACACCGTCTCGTTACCGCGCGTCTCTTTGTGCCCAATCAGCGTCTTGCGACGCACTTCCCATTCGATCAAATTCAGCACCGGGTCTTTCGCGTTTGCCTCCTGCTCATCGGAGAAATACATCCGCGTATTCAGGCCGATGTTGATCCCACGCGCCACGATCCACAGATTGACGTGCGGAGCCATCATCCGCCCATCGCGGCCCACGGCCTGGCCGGGTTTAATGGTGTCAAAGCGCCACACGCCGCTATCAAAGTTAGAGCAGGCGCGACCCCAGCCGCGGAAATCCTCATCCAGCGCTTTTTCCTGCTGCTGGTCCGCCACATGGTTGTAGCGCCCGGCGGCGTTGGCCTGCCAGATTTCAATCAGCACATCGCGCACCGGCGTGCCGGAACCATCAAACACGCGCCCCTCAATGGCGATGCGTTCGCCGGGCGTATGGCTGTTGGCAAGCGTAGCGCCGAAGTTCTCTTCAAAGATATGGAAGCCAGCAGCGTCCGGAGCCAGACCGATATGTACATATGGGCCTGCGGTTTGCGAGGCGGTTTCCGGTAAATAGTCTTTCATCGTGCAGCCCCCTGGGTGCGATTTTCAAACAGCGTGGCGCGTTGTCCACGCAGCACCAGATCAAAACGATAGGCCAGACAGTCGAGCGGCACAGCGGCGTGAGTATCCAGCTCCGCAATCAGCGTGCGAACGGCATCATCATTATTGATGGTTTTGACGATAGGGCACTGCTTGATAAGCGGGTCACCCTCAAAGTACATCTGGGTAATCAGGCGCTGGGCAAAGGCTTCGCCAAAAATGGAGAAGTGAATATGTGAAGGACGCCAGTCGCTTGCCTGGTTGCGCCACGGGTACGGGCCGGGCTTGATGGTTCGGAAGAAGTAGTAGCCGTTTTCGTCGGTCAACACGCGTCCACAGCCGCCGAAGTTAGGGTCAATCGGCGCCAGATATTGGTCTTTCTTATGACGATAACGCCCGCCAGCGTTAGCCTGCCACACCTCTACCAGCGTGTTTTTCAGCGGCCGACCGAAGCCGTCACGCACGTAGCCGTGAACGATAATCCGCTCGCCAATGGGTAGGCCGTCTCTGGCGTAGTTGAGAATTAAGTCGTTATCCAGCGGGCCGAGATCCTGCTGCGAAAAGACCGGGCCGGTAATTTCTGACAGTGAATTTTGTAGCGAAATAAGGGCGTTACGCGGCGAACGCAGGACGCTGGTTTTATAACCTGGGGCGTAGGCTGGGGGATGATTGTTGTAATCCCGGTGAATCACTTCTTGCGGTGACCATTTCGTGCTCATAGGTGGCTCCGTGTAGGGTATTTTATTATTGCCGCAGACAGTGTGTGTAAATATATTGTTAATTTAAAGTGAATTTAAGGTGCATTTTAAATAACCTCTGGTTATGTAATCGGAACCATTCGCTCAATAAGTTCAGTCAGTTGCCGCGATCACAGTTTGTAAATTCTTACCGCATAGCGCCATGGCCTTTCCTACACTGCAAATATATCCACAGGAGACATGGCATCATGGCGCACACCCTTTCGGCAGATGATATTCGGGAAGAGTTTTCACAAGCGATGTCAGCGATGTATCAGCAAGAAGTTCCGCAATATGGAACGTTGTTGGCATTAGTGGCTGACGTCAATCTGGCGGTACTGGAAAATAACACGCGTCTGTATGAACAGCTGGCTAACGCGGACGAACTGGCACGCCTCAACGTTGAACGCCACGGCGCGATTCGCGTCGGCACGGCACAGGAACTTACTACGCTGTGCCGGATGTTTGCCATTATGGGAATGTTGCCGGTGGGCTATTACGATCTCTCGGTGGCTGGCGTGCCGGTACATTCAACGGCGTTTCGCCCGGTGGAGGATGCGGCGCTGCAGCGCAATCCGTTCCGTATCTTCACCTCTTTATTACGCCTTGAGTTGATTGACGACCCGGCACTGCGCCAGAAAGCCGCGCAGATCCTCGCACAGCGCGATATCTTTACCCCGCGTTGCCGGGCGCTGATGGATCGCCATGACGAGCAGGGCGGATTCACTGCGTCGCAGGCGCAGGAGTTTGTCCGCGAAGCGTTGGAGACGTTCCGCTGGCATCGACATACCACCGTGGATAAAGAAACCTATCAGGCGCTGCACCAGCAGCACCGGCTGATCGCTGATGTGGTCTGCTTCCCCGGCTGCCACATTAACCACCTCACGCCGCGCACGCTGGATATCGACCGCGCTCAGGAACTGATGTCCGACTACGGCATGGAACCGAAGGCGGTGATTGAAGGCCCGCCGCGGCGGTCGGTACCGCTGCTACTGCGCCAGACCAGCTTTAAAGCGCTGGAAGAGCCGGTGCAGTTTGCGGGTGAGTCGAGCGGAACGCACACCGCGCGTTTTGGTGAAATTGAGCAGCGCGGGATCGCGCTAACGCCTAAAGGTCGGGCTTTGTACGACAAGCTGTTGAGTGAGGCCGGCGTGGGCAAAGATAACCTGAGTCACCAGCAGCATCTGCAAGAGGTGTTCAAAGCCTTCCCGGACAGCGAATTCTTACTGCGCCAGCAGGGGCTGGCCTGGTTCCGCTACCGATTAACGCCGACCGGCGACGCCCATCGGCAGGCGATTCATCCGGGCGATGACCCGCAGCCGTTTATCGAGCGCGGCTGGATTATCGCTCAGCCCATCACCTATGAAGATTTTCTGCCGGTCAGCGCGGCGGGGATTTTCCAGTCTAATCTGGGTGGCGATGGGCAGACGCGCGCCCACGGCAACGCCAGCCGCGACGCATTTGAAGCGGCGCTGGGGCGCCAGGTACTGGACGAATTTAGCCTGTATGAGGAGGCGTCGCTGCGCAGCAAACGTCGTTGCGGTCTGCTCTGAAACAGGTACTTTGCATAGCAGTGAAGAAAACCAGGATGAAGAGTGAATGCAGAATAGCGCAACGCGGGTGGAGACCCGACAGGGGACGTTAACGGGCGTCGTTGACGAGGATGTGTATCGCTGGAGCGGCATTCCTTACGCCGCGCCGCCGGTGGGCCCGCTGCGCTGGCGTGCGCCACAGCCGGTTTCACCGTGGCAGGGCGTGCGCCAGGCGGATACATTTTCGGCCGCCAGCTGGCAGAGCGCGGAGTACTGTCAGGAGCTGGGGGGCGGCGATCCCGGTCGCTTTTCTGAAGACTGCCTCTATCTGAACGTCTGGTCGCCCATTAAGCGTCAGAAACCGCTGCCGGTCATGGTTTGGCTGCACGGTGGTGGTTTTACCATCGGCTCAGGCGGATTACCACCTTACGATGGCAAGGCACTGGCGCGGCGCGAGGTGATTGTGGTCACGCTCAACTACCGCCTTGGCCATCTCGGCTTTTTTGCTCATCCGGCATTGGAGGGCGAAGATGGCGAACGGCTGTACAATTTTGGCCTGATGGATCAAATCGCCGCGCTACGCTGGGTTCAGGAGAATATCGAATCCTTTGGCGGAGATCGTGACAACGTCACGTTGTTTGGTGAGTCAGCCGGGGCGCGCAGCGTCCTGTCGCTAATGACGTCACCGAAAGCCATCGGTCTGTTCCATAAAGCCATCATTCAAAGCGGCTATACCTTGCCCGACCTACCGCGTGACGACGCGCTGGCTCGCGGCGAACGGCTGGCCGAACACTTTAATCTGCCAAACGCGTCGGCGCACTCTCTGAGAGAGATTCCCGCCGAGGCTTTCTGGCCGCTTACTGCACCTCATAATATTGGCCCCGCTCCGATTGTCGGCGATGCGGTGCTACCGCAGCCAATGCTCGACGTTTTCTTTGCCGGAAAGCAACACGTCATGCCGGTGCTGGTCGGATCTAACAGCGATGAAGCCAGCGTGATGGCCGTATTTGGCGTGGACTTAGCCGAGCAAATCCAAAAACTACGCCGCGAGCGCCGTCTGGGACTAGGGCTGATTAAGCTGCTCTACCCGGGTGTGAAAGGCGATGAGGAGTTGGGCCGTCAGGTGTGCCGGGATATGGCGTTTACCACCCTGGGCTACGTGGTGATGCAGGCTCAGCAACGGGTGAATCAACCCTGCTGGCGTTACTGGTTTGATTATGTTGCCGAGGCCGAGCACGACACCTATCGCCACGGCGCGTGGCATGGCAATGAGGTGCCCTATGTCTTTGATACATTGGGGCAGATAACGCCATCATGCGATTACGTCACGCCCCGCGATCTCCAGGTGGCGGCTCAGGTTGCCGACTACTGGGTCAGCTTCGCGCGTGACGCCAGTGCGAGCCATACCGTATTGGCGGGACCGGTGCGCTGGCCCGCCAGCGTACGCGGTCGCGACCGGCTTTTACGCATTGGTTTACGCAAGCTCGCCGGGTTCCATGTGGAAAATCGCTTTATGCGCGCGCGCCTGGCGTTGTTCAAACGCGTAATGAAGCATCATGTGAGTCTGGATTGACAGATTTTGTTGCGCTAGCAATTGGATTATCAATCAATTTTGTCTAGAGTGGGCGGCAATAACGCCGTTTTTATTTTGCAGCATTCCGACTTTAAAAGGACGCTTTGCCAGGCATGAATCGCAGACACTTTCTTAAATCTTCAATGGCTGTTGCCGCCGTGTGCGGGACTTCCGGTTTCGCATCGCTATTCTCCCAGGCCGCGATGGCAGAGGACTCCGGCATTGCCGACGGCCAGACGCGTCGCTTTGATTTCGGCGTACTGCAATCCATGGCGCACGATCTCTCTCGCCAGCCGTGGAGTGGCGCACCGCGCCCGCTGCCGGATACCCTGGCTAACCTGACGCCGCAGGCTTACAACAGCATTCAGTACGACGCTGAACATTCGCTGTGGAACAACGTCAAAGAGCGCCAACTGGACGTGCAGTTCTTCCACGTGGGGATGGGCTTCCGTCGTCGCGTGCGCATGTTCTCGCTGGACCCATCAAGCCACCAGGCGCGTGAAATTCATTTCCGCCCGGAGCTGTTCCAGTACAACGACGCCGGTGTTGACACCAAACAGCTGGAAGGGCAAACCGACCTCGGTTTTGCCGGTTTCCGCGTCTTTAAAGCGCCGGAGCTAGCGCGTCGCGATATCGTTGCCTTCCTCGGCGCGAGCTATTTCCGCGCGGTAGACAGCACCTACCAGTACGGCTTGTCCGCACGCGGTCTGGCGATTGATACCTATACCGACTCGCTGGAAGAGTTCCCTGACTTTACCTCTTTCTGGTTCGAAACCGCGAAGCCGGGTGACACCTCCTTCACCGTCTACGCGCTGCTGGATAGCGCCAGCGTCACCGGCGCGTACAAGTTCGTGGTGCACTGCGAAAAAGCGCAGGTGATCATGGATGTGGAAAACCATATCTATGCGCGTAAAGACATCAAACAGCTCGGTATTGCGCCGATGACCAGCATGTTCAGCTGCGGCAACAACGAGCGCCGCGTCTGCGACACCATCCACCCGCAAATTCACGATTCCGACCGCCTGGCGATGTGGCTCGGCAACGGTGAGTGGGTGTGTCGTCCGCTGAATAACCCGCAGAAGCTGCAGTTCAACGCCTATCAGGATAAAAACCCGAAGGGCTTCGGTCTGCTGCAGCTTGACCGCGATTTCACCCACTATCAGGACGTTATGGGCTGGTACAACAAACGCCCAAGCCTGTGGGTTGAGCCGCGTAACCAGTGGGGTAAAGGGGCCGTCAGCCTGATGGAGATCCCAACCACCGGTGAAACGCTCGATAACATCGTCTGCTTCTGGCAGCCGGAAAAACCGATGAAGGCGGGCGATACGCTAAACTTTAGCTACCGCTTGTACTGGAGCGCGATGCCGCCGGTACGTTCTCCGCTGGCGCGCGTACTGGCGACCCGCACCGGCATGGGCAGCTTCCCGGAAGGGTGGGCACCGGGCGAGCATTACCCGGAAAAATGGTCTCGTCGTTTTGCTATCGACTTTGTCGGCGGCGATCTGAAAGCGGCTGCGCCGAAAGGCATCGAGCCGGTGATTACGCTCTCCAGCGGGGAAGCGAAGCAGATTGAGATCCTCTACGTTGAACCGTTCGACGGCTACCGCATTCTCTTTGACTGGTACCCAACGTCCGATTCGACCGACCCGGTGGACATGCGCCTGTTCCTGCGCTGCCGCGGCGACGCCATCAGCGAAACCTGGCTGTATCAATACTTCCCGCCAGCGCCGGACAAGCGTCAGTACGTTGACGACCGCGTAATGAAATAACCTGCCTGTAGCCCGGCCGAGCGTAGCGACGCCGGGGTTTTCTTGATTCAGAGACAGCCTAAATGACCACCGCTGAAACCATCACCGTCAATGACTCCGTCACTCTCCATGCCGTCAATGAAAGCCACGTCTCGGGGCTGTACCAGATGGTGCAGCGCAACAAAGTGTGGTTACAGCAGACGCTGAACTGGCCGCAGTACGTTAACAGTGAACAGGATTCTCGTCAGAACGTGCAGGGCAATATGATGCTGCATCAGCGCGGCATCGCCAAAATGTTCCTGATTTTCGTTGATAACCAGATGGCGGGCGTGCTGTCGTTCAACCAGATCGAGCCCTCGAACAAAACGGGCTATATCGGCTACTGGCTGGATGAAAGCGCGCAGGGGAAAGGGACGCTGTCGGCGGCGCTACAGGCGTTTATTCGCTACTATGCCGAACGTGGGGAAATTCGCCGCTTTGTGATTAAGTGTCGGGTAGATAACCTGCGCAGCAATCAGGTGGCGATGCGCAACGGTTTTCAACTGGAAGGGTGCTTACGCCAGGCGGAGTTCCTTAACGGCGTTTATCACGACCAGAATATCTACGCGCGGATTGTCGATGCCACCACGCTATAGCGCACCGAAGAGCGGGGTGCGGGTAATCCGCTGCGCCCCGGTTATCGCTTTACGCCCGCGGAGATGAATCGCGTCTCCCGGTAGCGCCTCCACCACCACGCTATCGGTGATATCAATGTGATACTCGATCAGCACATCGCCAATGACCCGTGCATCACCTTGAATAAGCACGTGATCGTCGAGCAAAATCGGCCCGCCCTGTAAGTGCGCGTTGCCGCCGACCAGCACGTGGTGCTTCAACACGCAGTTGCCTTCAACCACCGCGTTTTCCGCCACCTGCGAGCTGTAGCGCAAGGTGGGGATCTCATCCTCGCCGCGCCCGGCGATAATGCGTGCATGGCCATAGACTTTGGCGCAGTCGCACACCCAGATATTGTTCTCTTCGTTGCCGTCTAACCGGGCGTTGTCGAAAACCTCCGCCCGATGCTCAACAAAGGCATGCACCAGCAAGGCTTTGCCGTAGATTTGCGCCTGGTGTACAACCCGACAGTGCCGCAACTGGGCGGCATCGTAGATTTGTAGCACCTGTTCGCTATCGGCGGTTAAGCCTCGGGCACCCACGACCTGCGACTGCTCGGCGATATGGGCGTAGCCAAACAGGTGGCAGAAGCCGTGAACCTGCGAATCGTGCACGGTGGCATCGCCGCTCACTCGCGCATGGTGGCTGACCCGGCTGGCCTGAACCCACGCGTTGCCGCCGACTTCGGCCTGATGGCTGATTTCACAAGGCTGCGTCACCCTCGCGTTTTCGGTCACTCTGGCCCCGGCATAGACCAGGCTGTTCTCATCATAAATCCAGCATTCGCCATCGTGACTCAGCGACAGTTCGTTTTCGACCCAGCCACCGAGGCTACCGAAGGTCACATCGGCAAAATCCTGCAAAGCAATAATCTGACGCACCACCACGCTCTCTCTGGCGCCGGGTTCGCCAATTTGCACGCTGCGCGTTTCATCGCTGAGACGATATTTTTTCATCATGGCCTCGATGGGTATGCGGATAAAGTAAATGTAGCAAATCATCGCAATACTGGAGGGAATCTGCCCGTGATGGCAACGGTCTGGCTTTATGCGCGACAGAAAAATGAAGTATAACGGGGTATCCGTTTTGACCTTCAATACCAACAGCCTCCAGGGGGAGCGATGCTTTTATCCAGTCTGATAGCGATTGCAGCCGTATTAGTGATGGGCGTCATGAGCCCCGGCCCGAGTTTTATCTACGTGGCGCGAACTGCCGTGGTGCATTCCCGCATGCACGGCCTGGTGACGGCGCTGGGCACCGGCGTTGGCGCGGCGACATTTGCCATGATGGCGATGCTGGGGCTGCAAAAGGTGCTTAACGCGGTGCCGGAACTGTTTATCGGTCTTAAAATTGCCGGCGGCGCCTACCTTATCTGGATGGGGATTAAAATTTTCCGCGGCGCGCGTCAGCCAATGGCGATCGCGGTAGGGGGCGAAAAACGGGAACTTTCCCTGTGGAAAGCATTTCGTGACGGCCTGCTCACCCAATTGAGCAACCCCAAAACGGCGATTGTCTTTGCCTCTATTTTCACCGCGCTGCTGCCAGCTAATATTCCGACCGCGTTTTACTACATCGTACCGGTAATGAGCTTCGTGATTGATGCGGGCTGGTATTCGCTGGTGGCGCTGGTACTGTCGGCGGAAAAACCACGTCGCGTTTATCTGCGTATTAAAGGCGCGGTAGACCGTACTTCTGCAACCGTTCTGGGCATCCTTGGCGTGAAGCTTATCTATACTTCCTTTTCGCGCTAGCGCACCAGTAAAGAATCATTTAAAATACAACTTAACAAAATTTGATTAATTAAACTAAATGCATAATAACGAGAATGAAGCTCGGGTACTTAATTTGCCCGTGGGCTACTTTGGGATGGTTCTGGGCACCATTGGAATGGGCTTTGCCTGGCGTTACGCCAGCACCATTCTGCCGGTAAGTCATCGCATTGGCGATGCGCTGGTGGTGCTTGCTATTGTGATGTGGGGGTTGTTAACCCTGGCTTTTCTGACGCGGGCGGTACGCTTTCCGTACAGCGTCTGGCAGGAGATGAATCATCCCATCGCCAGCAGTTTTGTCAGCCTGTTTCCAGCGACGACGATGCTGGTGGCCATTGGCGTGACGCCGTGGGCGAGGCCGTTGGCGCTGGCCCTGTTTTGCGTCGGCGTAGCGTTGCAACTGAGCTATGCCGCCTGGCAAACCGCCGGGCTATGGCGCGGGGAGCATCCGGCAGATGCCACCACGCCGGGGCTCTATTTGCCCACCGTGGCCAACAACTTCATCAGCGCGATGGCCTGCGGAGCGCTGGGCTTTAACGACGCCGGGCTGGTGTTTCTTGGTGCAGGGGTTATTTCATGGATTACGCTCGAGCCTGCCATCGTCCAACGCTTACGCAGCGGCGGGGTGCTCTCCGTACCGCTACGTACTTCGCTCGGCATTCAACTGGCCCCAGCGTTGGTGGCCTGTAACGCCTGGCTGAGCATCAACGGTGGCCATGCGGATGTGTTTGCCAAAATGCTGTTTGGCTATGGCCTGCTGCAGCTGCTGTTTATGTTGCGCCTGATGCCCTGGTATCTGCGCCAGGCGTTTAACGCCTCGTTCTGGAGCTTCTCGTTCGGTATTTCCGCACTGGCTTCCACCGGACTACATCTTGGCCACGCCAGCGGTTCTGGTTTTTTCCATAACCTGGCGCTACCGCTGTTTATTTTCACCAATATCGTGATCGGCCTGCTGCTGATTAAAACGCTGCTGTTGCTGCTTCAGGGCAAACTTTTGACCCGTGTTGCTCCGTCGACACTGATGAAACCGAAGGATGAACAATGACTACTCGTGACGAAAACTACTTCACCGAAAAATATGGCCTGACCCGCACCCATTCTGACGTGCTGTATGCGGCAACACAGGTTGCGCCGGGTAAAACGTTGGATCTTGGCTGTGGCAACGGGCGTAACAGCCTCTATCTGGCGGCAAACGGCTACGATGTGACGGCGTGGGATAAGAACCCAATGAGCATCCAGAACCTGCTGTCGATTCGCGAAGCGGAAGGGCTGGAAAACCTGCAAGCGTCGGTGAAAGATCTCAACACGCTGACCATTGACGGTGAATATGATTTTATTCTCTCCACCGTGGTGATGATGTTCCTTGAGTCGAGCACTATCCCACGCCTTATCCCCAACATGCAGCGCTGCACCAAACCGGGTGGCTACAACCTGATTGTCGCCGCGATGGACACCGAGGATTTCCCTTGCACCGTTGGTTTTCCGTTTGCTTTTAAAGCCGGTGAGCTGAAAAACTATTACGAAGGCTGGGATCTGCTGAAATATAACGAGGACGTCGGCGAACTTCACCGTACCGATGAAAACGGTAATCGCATTAAATTACGCTTTGCTACTATGCTGGCACGCAAGAAATCATAATTGGTATTTATATAACGGGCGTAAGCCCGTTATGGCGTGAATCATTTTTGTGAATAATGAGAGCCAACTCCATTTTTGCCGCGACAAACTCCTGATTCATTTGCTATAACTTACTGGCATTTGTGCATTTATCAGGGATTATTCTCATGCGTACTCAAGCGTTTTTCAAAGCGGCGGCCCTTGTGGGCGTTCTGGCATTAGCGGGCTGTGCATCGAAAACCACCACCCCCGAGCAATATTCAGGATTTTTAAAAGATTATTCTGGCCTGAAGGAAGCCACCACGGCGTCAGGAAAAACGGAACTGCGTTGGATCTCTCCGGACTACAAACCGGCTAACTACGCTAACGTCGTCTACAACCCGGTAACCTACTACCCGGTACCGAAGCCGACGACGCAGGTTGGGCAGAAAGCGCTGACCGACATTCTGAACTACACCAACACCGAGCTGAAAAAAGCCATCAGCGAGCGTAAGCCGCTGGCGACGACGGCTGGCCCGCATAGCCTGATCTTCCGCGGTGCGATTACCGCCGTTGACTCCAGCAAAGAAGGCCTGCAGTTCTACGAAGTGATCCCAATCGCGATGGTGGTTGCGGGTACTGAAGCGGCGACCGGCCACCGTACCATGAATACCAACCTCTACTTTGAAGGCGAACTGATTGACGCGGCGACCAATAAACCGGTCATTAAAGTGGTGCGTAAAGGCGAGGGTAAAGACCTGTCTAACTCCAACTCCCAGCTGACGCTGGATACGTTGAAACAGGTTATCGATGATATGGCCATTGATGCCGTTAAATTCGATCCATCCCAGAAGTAATTTTACTTTAGCGTTCTCGTAAATAAAGGGCGACACGCAGGTGCCGCCCTTATTTTATTTATTCATGCTCTGCCTTCTTTTAATAGTTGCGCAATTGCAGACGCCTGCTCGGCATAATTCCCTTGGCCAAAAAAGATATACCCGAAGTTTCATATGGGTGATGGGGGTTTACATATACTGGGAGATACGGAAGAGGCTGAAGCGTTCATGAATTTCTCCTGGACAGAGGCTTGATATCATCAAATCAAAAACGATAGCGAACGAAGTATAGGCGGCTATCGCGACGAGGATGTGCGGGATTACGGGGATGTTGCCAGCCACGGTATCCAAAGAGAGGCCAGATACAGTGTGATACAGACAAACGCCCGGGCTACATGCGATATCGTAGCCCGGCCGAGCAAAGCGACGCCGGGATCACGCCCGACTTAAAAACGGCACTCGCCACATTTCCGGTTTGGCAAACATCACCAGGTTCCCCAGAAGAATCAGCACCAGCCCGACCACCGCGTTCGCATGCCACTGGTAGCCCTCGTACATTGTCGACAGCGTCAGCGCGACCAGCGGGAACAGCAGCGTACTGTAGGCGGCGTTGCTGGCACCAATACGCCCAACCAGGGTGAAATAGACGCCGAACGCAATCACCGAACCGAAGATCGCCAGATAGAACAGGGCGCCCATATAGCTCACCGTCCACTGTGGGGTGAAATCATCACCGCGCAGCAGGGCGATAACGCCGATGATAATGGTGCCGTAAAGCATCGCCCAGGTGTTGGTGGTCAGCGTCTCCAGGCCACGGCGCTGGTGGCGCATGCTGAGCATATTCCCCAGCGAAAAACCGTAGGTCCCGAGCGCGCTGAGTAAAATCCCGGCCAGCAGCGTGCTGCTCATACCTACCGCCTGCAGGTCATCCCAGAAGAGGGTGACGATGCCGCATAACCCCAGCAGTGCGGCAAGATAGAAGCGCTTTGGTGGCGTCTGACGGAAAAAGATAAAGCTGTTGATGGCGTTAAACAGCACCGCCATGGAGAAAATCACTGACTCAAGGCCGGTGTTAATCCATTTTGCGGCGGTATAAAAACAGAGGAAGTTAAAGCCGAACACGCAGCACCCCTGCACGATGCAGAACAGGTGATCGCGCAGCGCCAACGGGCGTAGACGGCGCAGACTCAGTAAAATGGTCATCATGGTGAGGCTGGCAATGGCAAAACGCCAGAAAATGGAAACCGCCTCAGGAACCGGGCCCTGCTGTAAAAAGATAGCAATCCAGGTGGTTCCCCAGATAACAACGACCAGAGCATAGAGCAGTGCGTTCATCATTCCTCGCCAAATCACAATGAAAAACACAGTGTGCGGGGATGTGATGCGCGGCGCTTGCAGAAGGCTGCGGGGGACTTGCATATTCTTGCGGTTTTTTTGCCTGCGACGCGCTGAGAACGCTAGATTCTGCGGACGACAGTCCCTAGACTGAGACTATCGATAATCGTGATAGATATGTTAATGGCCTACGCAACGTTTGAAAGATTACAGAGTCAGAACGCCCAGCTGCGGGAAACCGTGGCGCTCAACTCTGGGATACAGCTGGCGGCCTGGTATAACAAATGCGACAACCTAACGGTTAAGAGCGATCATCACACCCTGAGTCTGTACGTCGCCGACGGCTACGAAAGCTATCAGAAAACCCCTCATGGCTGGAAAAACGGCGGTGGGCCGGACCGTTTTTGCCTGATGCCGAAGGACAGCGAATCGACGTGGGATATTCGCGGCGATCTGTCGTTCGTGCACCTGTACTGCACCGATGAACACCTGCGGAAGGTAGGTGAGCAGGTGTGGGACCGCAGCCCGGCTACGCTAACCCTCGACGAACAGATTTTTGGCGATGACCCGAAAATTACGCTGCTCTACCGTCAGTTTCTACTCGGCTATGACTGGCAGCAACCGGCAAACCAGTTGACCCTGAGTAGCGCCAGCACCATGCTGCTAACGCACCTGATCCAGCATCACGCCAACGTGCAGTGGCGACTGCCGACGGTGACCGGCGGCCTGGCCCCGGCGGTGTTGCGTAATACGCTCGACTATATCGATGCGAATCTCTCCGCGCCGCTGACGCTTGCCGACCTTGCCTCCCAGGCGGCCTTAAGCGAATACCATTTTGCGCGTATGTTCCGTCAGAGCGTGGGGTTGGCACCGCATCAGTACGTGATGCAGCGCCGGATGGACCGCGCGCAGCAGATGGTGCGCTACACCACGCAATCCCTGACCGACATTGCCCTGTGCTGCGGGTTTAGCTCCGCCAGCCACTTCAGCAACCGCTTTAAAGCAGCGAACGGCGTGACACCGTCACAACTACGCGCGAACCTTGCGGGATAGTAGCGCAAAGCTGACGCCGCCAATCACTAATCCCCAGAATGCCGACCCTACGCCTGCCAGGTTTACCCCGCTGGCGGTGACCAGGAAGGTGACCATTGCCGCATCGCGTTCTCTATCGTTATTCAGCGCCTGGAACAGGCTTCCTCCCAGCGTACCGAGCAGCGCCAGTCCAGCCAGCAT
This sequence comes from Kluyvera sp. EC_51, assembly GCF_019584505.1. NCBI lineage: Bacteria > Pseudomonadati > Pseudomonadota > Gammaproteobacteria > Enterobacterales > Enterobacteriaceae > Kluyvera > Kluyvera sp. EC_51. The sequence continues at coordinate 13,833 of NZ_VDAG01000081.1, forward strand.
TTGAATCCATGCCGTCGGCAATGCTGACATCAGCGCGGTGATGGAACCACCAAAAATCCCGGCAATCAGATAAAAAACCCCCGCTGCCGCCGCAGCCTGCCAGCGCTTCAACGGGTCGGGATGCGCGTCTGGACTCTGGCAGATAGCGGCGGTAATGGCGGCGATACACACGGAGTAGACCCCGAACGGTGCCAGCAACAGGCCAAACGCACCGCTAACGACAATCAGCGGTGAAACCGGCACGCGATAACCGGAGGCTTGAAGCGTGGCGAGTCCAGGCGCGTTTTGTGAGGCCATCGTGACCAGAAAAAACGGAATACCGATGCTCAGTAGTTGAGTGAGAGAGAAATGCGGCGCGATATACTGCGGTGCGACCACTGCTAAACTGAGTGAATCGGTGACAACGTCACCTTTAACCGCTGCGACTACAATACCAACCGCCAGTGCCGCCACCACCGCGTAGCGTGGGGCGAGCGCTTTAAACAGCAGCCAGCCAACCAGCATACTGCCGCACAGCACCAGTTGCCCCTGTAGCGTGGCAAAGGCCTGCAGGCCGAAGCGCAGCAGGATGCCCGCCAGCATCGCGGCGGCCAGCGAATGCGGAATTAGCTTCATCAGTCGGGCAAACCAGCCGGTGAGACCGCAAATCACAATCAGCGCATTAGCAAAGATAAAAATGCCCACTGCATCGTTCAGCGTTGCGCCTTGCAGGCTGCCAACCAGCAACGCCGCGCCAGGGGTAGACCAGGCGGTTAAGATAGGCACTTTGCGCCATAGCGTCAGCACCAGCGTACTGACGCCCATCGCCAGACCGAGCGCGGTCATCCAGCCGGAGATTTGTACCGCTGTTGCACTCGCGGCGGCAGCGGCCTGCCAGATGATTGCCGCAGAGCTGGCGTAGCCGACCAGCACGGCAACAAAACCGGCCAGTACGGTAGGGAAAGGAACCAAAGGGGATCGCATAAAAGCCTCTTGTGCGTTATAACGTCCACTCAATGTAGCATTGTGCGCTATAACGTACAATGGAGCCGTCGGATTTGCTAAAACGGCACGGGCAGCGTGGGGTATACTTTGGCGATGGAAGAGAATGGAGGTGGAATGAATATTGCGCAACACCTGGCGGCAACGCTGAAATCCTTACGTCAGCAGCGCGGCTGGAGCCTGTCGAAGCTGGCAGAAGAGACCGCCGTGTCGAAGGCGATGCTAGGGCAAATCGAACGCAACGAGTCCAGCCCGACGGTGGCGACGCTGTGGAAAATTGCTACCGGCCTGAACGTGCCGTTTTCGGTCTTTATTACGCCGGAGATACCGGGCGCAGAGCAGTCGTTTGACCCGCAACAGCAGGCGATGGTGGTGACGCCAGTGTTCCCCTGGGATCCGGTACTGTGCTTTGACCATTTCTCTATTACCCTTGCGCCCGGCGCATTAAGCGAATCAACGCCGCATGAAAAAGGGGTGATTGAGCACGTAGTGGTGATTAGCGGGCAGCTTGATATGTGCGTTGAGGGGGAGTGGCGGACGCTCTATCCCGGGCAGGGATTGCGCTTTGCGGGCGACCTGGCGCATGCCTATCGCAACAGCGGCGAGCAGGTAACCCATTTCCACTCTATCATTCATTATCCCAAAGAAAACGCCGCAGGCAGGCCTGCGGCAAATCATGACAATGAACCATAACGTGGCCGTTACGAGGAAAGTCCGGAATACGAAACCGACTCTAACGGACGGATGTCGAAAGCGGAAATGCCCATTTCGGTAATAGGTTACTGAAATTATGCTAATCGCGGCGCACAAGCGGTGGAAACTGTTTTCGTCCGTCGCGGCTTCTGGCTACAATAGCCGCCATTTTGTGACCCGACTGGATAACCCTGACTGTATGCGCCAGCAGAACACTCTCCTTGAACTCCTTAGCCCGGCTCGCGATACCGCTATTGCTCGCGAAGCGATTCTTCATGGTGCCGATGCGGTGTATATCGGCGGCCCTGGTTTTGGGGCGCGCCATAACGCCAGCAACAGCCTGCAGGACATCGCCGCGCTGGTGCCGTTTGCTCATCGTTACGGCGCGAAAATCTTTATTACCCTCAACACCATTCTGCATGATGACGAGCTGGAGCCAGCGCAGAAGCTGATTACCAGCCTGTACGACGCAGGTGTGGATGCGCTGATCGTGCAGGATATGGGCATTATGCAGCTCGACCTGCCGCCAATTGAGCTGCATGCCAGCACCCAGTGTGATATTCGCACCGTTGAGAAAGCTAAGTTCCTGTCGGACGTCGGGTTCAGCCAGATCGTGCTGGCGCGCGAACTGAATCTGCAGCAGATTAAGGCCATTCATGACGTGACCGATGCGACCATCGAGTTCTTTATCCACGGGGCGCTGTGCGTGGCCTACTCCGGGCAGTGCAATATTTCGCATGCCCAGACCGGGCGTAGCGCCAACCGTGGCGACTGTTCGCAGGCCTGCCGTCTGCCGTACACCCTGAAAGACGATCAGGGTCGCGTGGTGGCGTTCGAAAAACACCTGCTGTCGATGAAAGATAACGATCAGACCGCCAACCTTGGCGCGCTGATTGACGCGGGCGTGCGCTCCTTCAAGATTGAAGGGCGCTATAAAGATATGAGCTACGTGAAGAACATCACCGCGCACTATCGCCAGATGCTCGATACGCTGATTGAAGAACGCGGTGATTTAGGCCGTGCCTCTGCCGGACGCACTGAACATTTCTTCGTGCCGTCAACGGACAAAACCTTCCATCGCGGCAGCACCGATTACTTTGTTAACCAGCGCCAGATGAACATCGGTGCGTTCGACTCGCCGAAATTCGTCGGCCTGCCGGTCGGTGAAGTGCTGAAGGTCAATAAAGATACCCTCGATGTAGAAGTCAGCGAGCCACTGGCCAACGGCGATGGCCTGAACGTATTGATTAAACGTGAAGTGGTCGGCTTCCGCGCCAACACGGTAGAGAAAATCGGTGAAAACCGCTATCGCGTATGGCCGAATGAGATGCCGGCTGACCTGCATAAAGCCCGTCCGCATCAGGTATTGAACCGCAATCTCGATCATAACTGGCAGCAGGTGCTGCTGAAAACCTCCAGCGAGCGCCGCATTGCGGTGGATATCGAGCTGTCAGGCTGGCAGGAACAACTGGTGCTGAGCGTGACCAGCGAAGATGGCGTTAGCGTGACGCATACCCTAGACGGCGAATTTGCGGCGGCGAACAATGCGGATAAAGCGCTGAGCCAGCTGCAGGACGGGATCGCCAAACTGGGGCAGACGATCTACTATCCGCGCGGGGTTGACGTCATGCTGCCGGAGGCACTTTTTGTGCCTAACAGTATGCTGAACCAGCTGCGCCGTGAAACCGTAGAAATGCTCGATGAAGCGCGTCTGGCGGCCTACGTGCGCGGAAGCCGTAAAGCGGTAACCACGCCGCCGCCGGTCTATCCGGAAAGCCATCTTAACTTCCTGGCCAACGTGTATAACCACAAGGCGCGTGAGTTTTATCATCGCTACGGCGTACAGCTGATTGATGCAGCCTATGAGGCGCATGAAGAGAAGGGCGACGTGCCGGTGATGATCACCAAACACTGCCTGCGCTTTGCCTTTAACCTGTGTCCAAAACAGGCGAAGGGGTCGATTAAAAGCTGGAAAGCCACGCCGATGCAGTTGATTAACGGTGACGAAGTGCTGACGCTGAAATTTGACTGCCGCCCGTGTGAAATGCATGTGATTGGCAAAATCAAAAACCACATCCTGAAGATGCCGCTGCCGGGCAGCGTGGTGGCATCGGTCAGCCCGGACGATTTGCTGAAAACCTTACCGCGCCGGAAATAGCGCCGCTTTGTAGCCCGGCCGAGCAACGCGACGCCGGGAAAGGCAACAATGCCAAACAAAAAGGCCGGAATCTCCGGCCTTTTTTACTTAGTTATGCTGCCCGTCTTTCGGTGGCAGCTTGTTGTCGCCGTCGTGTTTTGGCGGCTGGCCTTTGCCATCATGCTGCGGGCCTTTATTGTCGTGCGGCGGCTGGCCTTTGCCATCGTGCTGTGGACCTTTGTTGTCGCGTGGTGGCTGGCCTTTACCGTCATGCTGTGGGCCCTGGTTGTCGCGTGGCGGCTGGCCTTTGCCATCCTGCTGCGGGCCTTTGTTATCGTGCGGCGGCTGGCCATTATGCTGCTGTTCTACAGGCGGCTTTTTCGGCGGCTCCTGATGGTCGGCGGCGAAAGCGGTTGAACACAGACCCATTGCCAGGATTGCAGACAGTGCAATAATTTTCTTCATCATGTACTCCATACATTGCTTTTGTGTATGGGACGTAGTTGACCAATAAAACATGGAGGAAATGTGAAGGCCCGTCCAATTAAGAATAGTCCGGGCACGTAAAGCTTAAAACATTCATCCCGTTGTTATATCAGGATTTAAACCCAGCCGCGGTCATCAGTACACGAAATAGGCTCCCCACCACGGCCAGCGCCAATACGCTGCCGCCCCATAATGCGACCAGCCAGAAAAGGCGTGAAACCCAGCGATTTTTCATCAATGGTAGCCCTCATCCTGCGGCACTTTGCCGCGAAAAACGTAATAGCTCCAGAAGGTGTACACCAGAATAATCGGGATAATAAACAGCGCGCCAATCAGCATAAACTCCTGGCTTTGCACGGGCGCTGCGGCCTGCCAGAGCGTAATGGACGGCGGAATAATGGCGGGCCAGATGCTGATCCCCAGTCCGCTAAAGCCGAGGAACACCAGCACCAGCGTCAGAATAAACGGCTGCGCATGGCTGGTATCTCGTGCCAGGTGCCGCCACAGCAGGGCGCTGGCGGCGATCACCAGCAGCGGCACCGGCAGCAGATAATAGAGATTCGGCAGGCTAAACCAGCGTCGGGCAATGGCCTCATGCTGCATCGGCGTCCAGAGGCTGATAATAGCGATAACCGCCAGTAGCGCCAGCAGCAGCCCGCGCGCGCTGCGCTTCATCGTATGCTGGAGCGAGGCTTCGCTTTTCATCACAAGCCAGGTCGCACCCAGCAGCGCGTAGGCGATAGTCAGCCCCACGCCGCAGAACAGCGTAAACGGCGTGAACCAGTCGAAGGCACCGCCGCTGTAGGCCCGTCCCGTTACCTCAAAGCCGTTAATTACCGCGCCAACGACGATTCCCTGGCAAAAGGTCGCCAGAATCGAACCGCCCATAAAGGCCTTGTCCCAGAATGGCCGGTGCGACGGCGTGGCATTGAAACGAAACTCGAAGGCCACGCCGCGAAAGATCAGGCCGACCAGCATCAGCGACAGCGGAATGGTCAAGGCGTCGATAATCACCGCGTAGGCCAGCGGGAACGCGCCAAATAGCCCCGCGCCGCCGAGCACCAGCCAGGTTTCATTGCCGTCCCAGACCGGCGCCACGCTGTTTACCATCACATCGCGCTCCTGCGCGCTGCGGGTGAAGGGGAAGAGAATGCCAATCCCCAAATCAAAACCATCCATGACGATATACATCAGGGTGGCAAACACAATAATCACAAACCAGATAATGGACAGATCGATGTTCATACTCGCTCCTCCTCGTGGGACATCGCCGCAGATAGTGGACGTGCTGGGGTTCCTTGCGGTTCAGGGCTAAACGGCTGCGGGCCTTTGCGGATCAGGCGCACCATATAGCTGTAGCCCACGCCGAAGACCGAGCTGTAGACAACGAAAAAGGTCAGCAGACTGACGCTCATATGCAGGTCACCGTGCGCTGAGACGGCGTCCGCCGTGCGCTGCAGCCCATAAACCACCCACGGCTGGCGGCCCACCTCCGTCGTCACCCATCCGGCAAGGATCGCCACCAGGCCAGAAGGGCCCATCAGCAGCGCGAACCACAGGAACGGGCGCGAGGTGTAAAGGGTTTGCCGCTTGCGCAGCCATAGCGCCATGACGCCCAGCAACAACATCAGCATGCCTAGCCCGGCCATGATGCGGAATGACCAGAAGACGATGGTGGAGTTGGGTCTGTCTTCTTTGGCGAACGCTTTTAGCGCTGGAACCTGTTTATCCAGACTGTGGGTGAGGATCAGGCTGCCCAACGCCGGGATCTCCAGCCCGAAGCGAGTGCGCTCCTGCTCCATATCCGGCCAGCCAAACAGCAGCAGCGGCGTGGGTTCGCCCGGCGGGTTTTCCCAGTGGCCTTCAATGGCGGCAATTTTCGCTGGCTGATGCTTGAGCGTATTGAGACCGTGCATATCACCGACCATCGCCTGAATTGGGGCGACGATAAGCGTCATCCACAGCGCCATGGAAAACATGGTGCGGATGGCTGGCGTCTGGTTGCCGCGCAGCAGATGCCAGGCCGCCGACGCGCCGACGAACAGCGCACTGCTCAAGAACGCGGCAATGGACATATGCAGCAGTCGGTAGGGGAACGATGGGTTAAACACCACCGCAAACCAGTCGACCGGCACGACCTGCCCGTTGACGATTTCATATCCCTGTGGCGTCTGCATCCAGCTGTTGGAGGCGAGGATCCAGAAGGTGGAGATGATGGTGCCCAACGCGACCATGCAGGTGGCGAAGAAGTGCAGCCCTGGGCCGACGCGGTTCCAGCCGAACAGCATGACGCCGAGAAAACCGGCTTCGAGGAAGAAGGCGGTCAGCACTTCATAGGTTAACAGCGGGCCGGTAATGCTGCCCGCAAACTGCGAAAAACCGCTCCAGTTGGTACCAAACTGATAGGCCATCACCAGCCCGGACACGACGCCCATACCGAAATTGACGGCGAAGATCTTTGACCAGAACTGATACAGCGAACGCCAGACCGGGTTACGGGTTTTCAACCACAGACCTTCGAGCACCGCCAGATAGCTGGCGAGGCCGATGGTGATGGCGGGAAAAATAATGTGGAACGAAACGGTAAAGGCAAATTGAATTCGCGCGAGGTGAAACGCATCAAGACCGAACATGCAAACTCCGTGGAGAAGAAGACTCGGCTTGATTTTAGAGGGGGGAACGGCATGGGGGCAGAGACAGTCGAGGGGTATTAAATAATAACAGTTTTAACATTCTGGTCATTTTTTGACGGCTGTTATCGCTGTCTCTATCGGTTGGTTACCCGCGGGTGAATCGTGAGGCAAACTTTTTGGTTCGTGGGTAAAGGCAGGCCAGTGCGCTGCCGAGCGCCACGATGAACAACAGTGGGTTAACCAGTTCTAACGTTTCACTGTGTAATTCCTGGGAGGCGATGACCGAGGAGAAACACAGCGCAGCGGAGTAGCCCAGCAATTCAATACTTGTCATTTTCATGTAATAAGTGATTCGCGTCGTTTTCAGCAAGCTGCAGATCATGACGAGCTGACATTTTTTTGCCATGGTTACGTGGCGCGCGCTGATGTATTTACCACCACATAGGCCAGTTTGATGTTGCAGATCAATCGTTCACGACGTTGAACCCTTGCGCGGGTGAGCGTCAAAATCAACACTCACCCATATCAGTTACATAAAAATGCATATTTTGTAACGCTGATATAATATAGACGCAATCTAAGATTCACCGGGATTCGCCATGAAAAAATACCAGCGCCTCGCCGAGCAGATGATGGAACAGATTGCCCTTGGGGTGTGGCTGCCGGGCGATAAGCTGCCGTCGCTGCGTGAGCAGGTGGTGAACAGCGGCATGAGCTTTATGACCGTCAGCCACGCATATCAGTTGCTGGAAAGCCAGGGGCGCATCGTGGCGCGCCCGCAGTCCGGCTATTATGTCGCCCCGCGTGCGGTGACCACCCGCGCGGTTACGGCGCCTGCGCAGGTCATGCCTGATAACGCCGTTGACATCAACACCTATATCTTTGAAGTGCTGCAGGCCAGCCGGAATGCCTCGGTGCTGCCGTTTGCCTCCGCTTTTCCCGACCCCAAACTGTTCCCGCTGCCGCAGCTTAACCGCTCGCTGGCACAGGTCAGCAAGACCGCAACGGCGATGAGCGTGATTGAAAACCTGCCGCCGGGTAATGACGAACTGCGTCATGCCATCGCAAGGCGCTATGCGCTCCAGGGCATGACCATCTCCCCGGATGAGATTGTGATCACCGCCGGTGCGCTGGAAGCGCTGAACCTCAGCCTGCAGGCGGTCACGGAACCGGGCGATTGGGTGATCGTTGAGAACCCTTGTTTTTACGGCGCACTGCAGGCACTGGAACGTCTACGGCTCAAAGCACTGTCGGTCGCCACCGATGTGCAAGAGGGTATCGACCTCGATGCGCTGGTGCAGGCGCTGCAAACCTACCCGGTGAAAGCCTGCTGGTTGATGACCAACAGCCAGAACCCGCTTGGCTTTACCCTGACGCCGGAAAAGAAAGCGCGCCTGGTGGAGATCCTCAGCGAATACAACGTCACGCTGATTGAAGATGATGTCTACAGCGAGCTCTATTTTGGCCGCGATAAACCGCTGCCAGCAAAGGCGTGGGATAAAAGTGATATGACGCTGCACTGCAGTTCATTTTCAAAATGTCTGGTGCCTGGCTTCCGTATTGGCTGGGTGGCAGCGGGCAAGCACGCCCGGCGTATTCAGCATTTACAGCTGATGAGCACACTGTCGACCAGTTCGCCGATGCAGCTGGCGTTGGTCGATTATCTGGCGACCAAACGCTACGATGCGCACCTGCGACGTCTACGCCGTCAGCTTGCGGAGCGCAAACAGCAGGCCTGGCAGGCGCTGATGCGCGCGCTGCCGCCTGAGGTGCACATCCACCATAATGACAGCGGCTACTTTCTGTGGCTGGAACTACCGACGGGTTTGGATGCCGGTGTGCTGAGCGCAAAAGCGCTGGAACACCATATCAGCATCGCCCCGGGCAAAATGTTCTCCACGACCGATAACTGGGCCTCGTTCTTCCGGTTTAATACCGCCTGGGGATGGAGCGAGCGCGAAGAGCGGGCGGTAGAAACCCTCGGCGCGCTGATTCGCAGAATGATGAAATAACCCCCCGGTTGCACCTGCCATTCCCTGATAGCGCTCCTGATAACACCCGGTCATAGGAAATATGCATAACGCCTTTGGCCGGTAACCCCTTGTCTATAATCCATATTATCTCAGCCCATTTCCCATTTTTGCGGAATGCGCCCTTGGTCACAACCTGTGCAAATATCTCGCCGCTGTACGGGTAGAGCGTCTGGCGCTGTCTATTTTTAGTAAGGGAGATATTTTTAACGGCACGGCTGCCGCTCAAATTCATTGTGACAGGAGTAATAACGTTATGAGCAAGAAATTTGCACGCAGCAGCCTGTGCGCGCTGGTGATGACCGTGGCGACCGCGAATGCCGCCGAACCGCCAACGTCGCTGGGGAAAGCGGAAGGTCGGTTGGATATTATCGCCTGGCCGGGGTATATCGAACGGGGCCAGACCGATAAGGGCTACGACTGGGTGACGCAGTTTGAAAAAGATACCGGCTGCCAGGTCAACGTGAAAACCGCCGCGACTTCCGATGAAATGGTCAGCCTGATGGCGAAGGGGGGTTACGACCTGGTGACCGCCTCGGGCGACGCCTCGCTGCGCTTGATCATGGGTAAACGCGTGCAGCCGATTAACACCGCACTGATTGAGAACTGGAAAACCCTCGACCCACGCCTGGAAAAAGGGGCCTGGTTTAACGTCGACGGTAAAGTTTACGGTACGCCGTATCAGTGGGGCCCGAACCTGCTGATGTACAACACCAAAACCTTCCCAACGCCGCCGGACTCCTGGAACGTGATCTTCGTTAAACAAAATCTGCCGGATGGCAAAACCAACCAGGGCCGCGTGCAGGCCTATGACGGCCCAATCTACATCGCCGATGCGGCGCTGTTTGTTAAAGCCACCCAGCCACAGCTGGGCATCAGCGACCCGTACCAGCTTACCGAAGCGCAATATCAGGCCGTGCTGAAGGTGCTGCGCGATCAGCATGAGCTGATCCACCGCTACTGGCACGACACCACCGTACAGATGAGCGATTTCAAAAACGAAGGCGTAGTGGCCTCCAGCGCCTGGCCGTATCAGGCCAACGGGCTGAAAGGTGAAGGGCAGCCGATTGCCACCGTCTTCCCGAAAGAGGGAGTCACCGGTTGGGCGGATACCACCATGCTGCACGCTGAAGCGAAGCACCCGGTCTGTGCCTACAAATGGATGAACTGGTCGTTAACGCCGAAGGTTCAGGGCGATGTGGCGGCGTGGTTTGGTTCGCTGCCGGTAGTGCCTGAAGGCTGTAAAGCCAGCACGCTGCTGGGTGACAAAGGTTGTGAGACTAACGGCTACAGCTTCTTCGATAAAATCGCTTTCTGGAAAACGCCTATCGCCGAAGGCGGTAAATACGTGCCTTACAGCCGCTGGACGCAGGACTATATCGCCATTATGGGCGGTCGCTAATCATCCGGGAGTCCAACATGACGTACGCAGTTGAGTTTCATGACGTCTCGCGGCTTTATGGTGACGTGCGGGCGGTGGATGGCGTCAGCATTGCCATCCACGACGGGGAGTTCTTTTCCATGCTGGGGCCATCTGGCTCCGGCAAAACCACCTGTCTGCGGCTGATCGCCGGGTTTGAGCAACTTTCCGGCGGCGCTATCTCTATCTTTGGTAAACATGCCAGCGAACTGCCGCCCTGGGAGCGGGACGTCAATACCGTCTTCCAGGATTACGCGCTGTTCCCGCATATGTCGGTGCTCGATAACGTGGTCTACGGCCTGATGGTGAAAGGTGTTGGCAAAAAAGAGCGTCAGGCAAAAGCGGCGCAGGCGTTAGAAAAAGTGGCCCTTGGCTTTGTGGGCGCCCGCAAGCCCTCGCAGCTTTCCGGCGGCCAGCGCCAGCGTGTGGCGATTGCCCGTGCGCTGGTGAACGAACCGCGGGTGCTGCTGCTGGATGAACCGCTGGGGGCGCTGGATCTGAAACTGCGCGAGCAGATGCAATTTGAGCTGAAAAAACTCCAGCAGGATCTCGGTATCACCTTTATTTTCGTCACCCACGATCAGGGTGAGGCGCTGTCGATGTCTGACCGGGTGGCGGTGTTCAACAACGGCCGCATTGAGCAGGTGGATACGCCGCGCGAACTGTATCTGCGCCCACGCACGCCGTTTGTGGCGAGCTTTGTCGGCACCTCTAACGTGTTCGCCCCCGCAATGGCGGAAACGCTCTGCGGAATGACGGGAAGCTGGGCGCTGCGCCCGGAACATATTCGCCTTAATGAAGGCGGTGAGGTTCAGGTACAGGGTCGTATACAGGCAGTGCAGTATCAGGGCGCGGCGACGCGCTATGAACTGCTGCTGGAAGGCGGCGAAAAACTGCTGGTCAGCCAGGCTAACTTCTCTGCTGGGCTAACCGCCGAAGGCCCGACCGTGGGTCACGTGGTGCTGGCGTCATGGGCGCGCGATGCCATGGTGGCGCTGGACGGAGGGAGGTGAATGGAGATGAGTATGACGCCGGTTCCTCCCGCACGCCGTCAGGGGCGCTTATCCAGCCTGTTCTGGCGCAGGCCAACCCTCGGGCTGTTTTTGTTACTGCTCGGTCCGCTGATGTGGTTTGGGATTGTCTATTTTGGATCACTGCTGACGTTGCTGTGGCAAGGGTTCTATACCTTCGACGATTTCACCATGTCCGTTACGCCAACGCTGACGCTGGCAAACCTTTACGCGCTGTTTAACCCCGCCAACTACGACATCATTATCCGTACGCTGGTAATGGCGCTGGCGGTTACCGTGGCGAGCGCGCTGCTGGCGTTTCCGATGGCGTGGTATATGGCGCGTTACACGAGCGGCAAGCAAAAGGCCTTTTTCTATGTCGCGGTGATGCTGCCGATGTGGGCCAGCTATATCGTCAAAGCCTATGCCTGGACGCTGTTGCTGGCAAAGGATGGGGTGGCGCAATGGTTTCTGAACCATCTGGGTCTGGAGACGCTGCTGGCGGCGATTCTGACGATACCGGGCGTCGGCGGTAATACGCTGTCTACCTCCGGGCTCGGTCGTTTTCTGGTCTTCGTCTACATCTGGCTGCCGTTTATGATCCTGCCGGTGCAGGCAGCGCTGGAGCGTATTCCCGGTTCGCTGCTTCAGGCTTCCGCTGACCTCGGCGCCCGCCCACGTCAGACCTTCCGCCACGTGGTGGTGCCGATGGCAATCCCCGGGATTGCTGCGGGTTCCATTTTCACCTTCTCACTGACCTTAGGCGACTTTATCGTGCCGCAGTTGGTGGGGCCGCCGGGCTATTTCATTGGCAATATGGTCTATTCCCAGCAGGGTGCTATCGGCAATATGCCTATGGCAGCGGCGTTTACCCTGGTGCCCATCGTGCTGATTGCCCTCTATCTGGCGTTCGTGAAGCGCCTGGGAGCGTTCGATGCACTCTGAAAGGGCACCGCTGTTTCTCAAAATTGCCGCCTGGGGCGGAGTTATCTTCCTGCATTTCCCGCTGGCGATCATCGCCATCTACGCCTTCAACACCGAAGACGCGGCGTTCAGCTTCCCGCCGAAAGGCCTGACGCTGCACTGGTTCAGCGAAGCGGCATCGCGCGGGGATATCTTCGATGCCGTGACACTGTCACTAAAAATTGCGGCGCTGTCGACGGCGATTGCATTGGTACTTGGCACGCTTGCTGCAGCAGCGCTGTGGCGGCGTGACTTTTTCGGCAAAAGCGCTATTTCGCTGTTGCTGATGCTGCCGATCGCACTGCCGGGGATCGTGACCGGTCTGGCGCTGCTGACTGCCTTTAAAGCGGTCAACCTGGAACCAGGGTTGATCACCATTGTTATTGGCCACGCCACGTTCTGCGTAGTGGTGGTGTTTAACAACGTGATTGCCCGTTTCCGCCGGACCTCGTGGAGCCTGGTGGAAGCGTCGATGGATCTGGGCGCGAACGGCTGGCAAACCTTCCGTCACGTGGTGCTGCCGAACTTAGGCTCGGCGCTGCTGGCCGGGGGCATGCTGGCGTTTGCGCTGTCGTTTGATGAAATTATCGTCACAACCTTTACTGCCGGGCATGAGCGCACGCTGCCGCTGTGGCTGTTGAACCAGCTTGGCCGACCTCGCGATGTGCCGGTAACCAACGTGGTGGCGCTGATGGTCATGCTGTTAACGATGATACCGATTTTAGGGGCGTGGTGGCTGACTCGCGAAGACGATGGGGCCGCCAACGGTGGTACGACATTTAAATAAAACAGGATCATGCTATGCAACATAAGTTACTGATTAATGGTGAACTGGTCGCAGGTGAAGGAGAATCCCAACCGGTCTACAACCCTGCGACGGGTGAGATCCTGCTGACGATTGCGGAAGCCTCGGCGGCCCAGGTGGATGCGGCGGTAAATGCCGCAGACCGGGCGTTTGTTCAATGGGGGCAAACCACGCCGAAGCATCGTGCGGAGTGCCTGCTCAAGCTGGCGGATGTCATTGAAGAACACGCCGCTACCTTTGCCCGTCTGGAATCGCTCAACTGCGGCAAACCGCTGCACTGCGTGACCAATGATGAAATTCCGGCGGTAGTGGATGTGTTCCGCTTCTTTGCCGGTGCTGCGCGCTGCCTGAACGGGCTGGCGGCCGGTGAATATCTGGAAGGCCACACCTCGATGATTCGACGCGACCCGGTGGGCGTGGTGGCTTCGATTGCGCCGTGGAACTACCCGCTGATGATGGCGGCCTGGAAGCTGGCGCCAGCGCTGGCGGCAGGGAACTGCGTGGTGATCAAACCGTCCGAAATCACGCCGCTTACCGCCTTAACCCTGGCGGAGCTGGCGAAAGATATCTTCCCGGCGGGCGTGCTGAACGTGCTGTTTGGCCGTGGTAAAACGGTGGGTGACCCGCTAACCGGGCACGCTAAAGTACGGATGGTGTCGCTGACCGGTTCGATTGCCACTGGGGAGCACATTATCGCCCATACCGCGTCGTCGATTAAGCGTACGCATATGGAGCTTGGCGGCAAAGCGCCGGTGATTGTGTTTGATGACGCCGATATTGATGCGGTGGTGGAAGGCGTCAGAACCTTTGGTTTCTACAATGCCGGGCAGGACTGTACGGCCGCCTGTCGAATCTACGCGCAGAAAGGCGTTTATGAACGGCTGGTGGAGAAACTCGGTGCGGCAATAGCGAGCCTGAAATCCGGCGCGCCGGAAGATGAAAGTACGGAACTGGGGCCGCTCAGTTCGCAGGCGCATCTGGCGCGGGTGAGCGACGCCGTGTCGCGGGCTAAAGCGTTGCCGCATATTAAAGTGGTGACCGGCGGCGAGAAAGCGGCAGGCGCAGGCTATTACTTCCAGCCAACGCTGCTGGCGGGGGCAAAACAGGACGATGATATCGTCCAGCGTGAAGTGTTCGGCCCGGTGGTGAGCGTTACGGCATTTGATACCGAAGAACAGGTGCTGGGCTGGGCGAACGACTCCCAGTACGGGCTGGCATCCTCGGTGTGGACGCAGGACGTCGGGCGTGCGCATCGTTTGAGCGCGCGCTTACAGTATGGTTGCACCTGGGTGAACACCCACTTTATGCTGGTCAGCGAAATGCCGCACGGCGGTCAGAAACTTTCGGGCTACGGTAAGGATATGTCTGTCTACGGACTGGAAGATTACACCGTGGTTCGCCATGTAATGATAAAACATTGATCGCGCGTTTAGCGCATGATCGGTAGGGAGATGGCGTGAATCAGGATTTTCAGGATATCAAAAATGAGTTTGAGAAATATGGCCCCGAGGCCGGTGAACGTATCGCTCAGGAGATGTATGCGTCGCTGGCAAAGAGGCTGACACCTTATTTCTTTAACCAGGAGAGCATCAATAAGCGAAGGCTAATCATCAAACTTGAGGAGGGGGAGAAAGAGGTTGGCACCCTGACGAGGTACGATTGGCTGGCGGCTTTTGAAAGATATAAACCTGAAGGTCACTAGCGACCTTTCCTCATCATTTACCCCCTTCGCGGTAGGCGCGATGCCTGCCGCTACCCCTCCCTGGTTTTGACATACCCGGTGCAACGTGCGAGGATCCGCGCCGTTGTAAAACCGGGTATAGCCAGAAAAATGAAAAAAAGTATTGTGTGTACTGCTGCGGTGATTGCCGCGGTAATGGGGATTGGGACCTACTATTCAGCCAGCCGCGTGGCGGCCTGTGAAGGACAACGCCGCGTGAGCGCCGCCTGCGTCGCGCAGGCCTGGGATACGGAAAAAGTAAACTTAGTACCGCAGTACGATCCCAACCATTATGTGAGCGATCCAACGACGGACAGCATCTTCGCGTCCACCGTGCCAAAGCGCTAATCGTACAGCGTGTCACAGAAATAAAACCCAGCGCGGCGTAACGTAGTGCTGGGTTTTTTCGATTTAGCAGTCAATTCGGCTGGAGCCGGATGTCCTGGTTGCACAATATTTCAGCGATAAGTGGCGAAAAACTTGATGTACGTCAAAAAACGTAGCATATTGCGCCGCTTTAACGATCAATTACAAGGATTCGATTGGTGACGCTATATCAACATATGCTCATCTTCTACGCCGTGATGGCGGTTATCTGCGCCATTATTACCTGGTTTCTTACCCGCGAAAGCACCTCAATTCGCCTGATTGCGACGCTGTTAATTGGCGCCACCTGGCCGTTTAGCTTTCCCGTGGCGCTGCTGTTGTCGCTGTTCTGACGTTACTTGCTTAAGTCGCTGAGCAGGATAGCAATGCTTTTGCCGCCTTCGGTCTGCTCAAGGGCAATTTTGACGATAATGGTCAGCGGGACGGAGAGCAGCATGCCGACCGGGCCAAGCAGCCAGCCCCAGAAGATTAACGACAGAAACACCACCAACGTCGAGAGTCCCAGTCCGCGTCCCATGATGCGGGGCTCGAGAATGTTGCCGAATACGAGGTTAATTATCAGATACCCCGCAAGGACGATCAGCGCATCATAAAAGCCGCTGAACACCAGCACCTGAAGGATAGGGGGAATGGCCGCCAGTACCGAACCGATGTTCGGAATATAGTTGAGCGCAAACGCCAGCAGCCCCCAAATAAAGGCAAAACGTACCCCGAGCAGTTCCAGCATTGCCCATACCACCAGACCTGTCACCACGCTGATAGCGGTTTTCAGCACCAGATAGTGACTTACGCTATCCAGCGCCCGCTGTATTGCTGCCATCCCTTCCGTCGGTTTCGCCATAATTTGCTGCAGTTTGGCCGGGAGTTGCGGGACCTCCAACAGCATAAACACCACCGTCAGCAGCAGTAAAAAGATCGACGACATGGCGTTTGAAAGCTGGGTCAGAAAGCGTGAGACCAGCGTCATAGCGGCATTAGGATCGATATACTTAATCAGCTCATCCGGGCTGACGCTGATGCCAAAGCGCTGCAGCCAGGGCTCGAGATTATAGATGGGGACCGCCAGCGACGAACGGTACTGCGGCAGGGTGCGCGTCAGTTCATTAAGCGAGGTGCCGAGCGTCGCCAGCAACAGCACAGCGGCGAGAATAATCACCCCAATCAGCAGTGAAATCCCCAGCACGCGCGGCACGCGCCAGCGCACCATCAGCTGCACCAACGGGTTCAGCACCACCGCGATAAACAACGCTAGCACGAACGGCACGATGATATCGGCGGCAAAACGAATGCCGGTGAGAATGATGACCAGCATGCCCAGCATGATGACAATTTTTAATCCATTAAGCGTAATGATCGGCCTGGACATGTTGTTAGCTCCTGCTAAAACCTATGCAGAATATGATAATTGCGAATCAACTAATAATAAATGCATTAACATCAAACAGCCTCAGTAAAGATTTGCAAACATTTTGAGATACTTCGACATCTGTGTTAGAAATTAGCTGTGTTTAACTACCGAGGACAATTTTAATCCGCAACGATGAGAAGCAATACCGCGGATAATTGTAATTTTATGGACAATATGTTCAGGACGTTCAGCTTTACCAAACCTTCTGTTTTACCTTCCTTTTCTGCCTTCTGTGGTGAGCAGCACTGGCGCAACGCGCTATAGTACCCTTCTTCGTTTGAGCTAAATTTTAATCATTTTATTTCAGTTTGCGCATCGCCGCGAACTGCACGGATTATATTCTCATGCAGGAGAAGGACCATGTTTTACTGGATTTTATTAGCCCTGGCCATTGTTGCTGAAATTACTGGTACGCTTTCTATGAAATGGGCGAGCGTATCTGATGGAAACACCGGCTTTATTTTGATGCTCGTGATGATCGCCTTGTCGTATATTTTCCTTTCGTTTGCGGTTAAAAAAATCGCTCTGGGTGTAGCCTATGCGCTGTGGGAAGGCATTGGTATCGTATTGATCACCCTGTTCAGCGTACTGCTGTTTGACGAAAGCCTTACGGTGATGAAGGCCGCAGGTCTGGCAACCTTGATTGCCGGTATCGTACTGATTAAGTCCGGTACTCGTAAGCCCGCGAAGGCGAACAAAACGCTGCACAAAGAGGTGAATCATGCATAACTTTGAGATGATTCACGGCTTATGGCTGGCAGGCTCCATCGTACTGGAAATTGTCGCTAATATTTTCCTCAAGTTCTCGGACGGCTTCCGTCGCAAAAGCTACGGTATCCTGTCGCTGGTCGCCGTATTGGCCGCGTTCAGTGCGCTGTCACAGGCGGTGAAGGGGATTGACCTCTCCGTCGCCTACGCCATCTGGGGTGGTTTCGGCGTCGCCGCGACGCTGGCGGCGGGGTGGATCCTCTTCGGCCAGCGACTGAACAACAAAGGCTGGGGGGGTTTAGGCCTGCTGTTGATCGGTATGGTGATGATTAAGCTCGCCTGATGTGATCGCTGCCTGAGAAATCGGGCAGCGAAATCTTGTGTCTGTATTACGCTTGTAACAAAGGGTTAGCGCATTTGATGCGAGGGTGAACTATGTTCGATCCGTCACGCTGGCGTAATATAGCCACAGCCAGAACGCTGTTCGTGATTATCTTCTTCGCGGGCATTGGCCTGATTTTTTCTATTATTTCGCTTCTCTACCTTTCCCAAAGCCTTATTACCAGCAAAACCAACGATATCGATGCCCGCCGTTCGGCGCTCTCCGTTGACGGCGCGATGCAGACCTCTATCAATCGCGTCCTCTCGCTGGTTATCGATAACGCCATCTGGGATGACGCGGTGCGCGAAGTTTATGCGCCAAAGCTGGATACCACCTGGCTGTACAACACCTGGGGCGCGGGTTTCAAAATCAATAATCTTTATGACGGCACCTTCGTGCTGGACGAAAACTACCATGTGCTGTGGGGCTCGTTTCGCAGTTCGCCGTTTAACGAGCACGATCTCGCGTTTTTTGGTAGTGGGCTAAAAGCGCTGATAGCCCACAATGAAGACCCACTGCGCCGGGGAAAAAATAACTTTGCTGGGATAACCAAAACCCGGGAAGGCCTCGCCTTTATCGGCATTGGTCTGATCCGCCCAATGGTTGGGCGCTTGAAGGTCTATGACGCGACCCGCCGCTATCTGGTGATTACCCGACACATCAACCCATTGCTGCTGAGCACTCTCGGCAATACCTTCCAGATTGAAAATCTGACCCTCACCGATTCGCCGCAAAATAAATACAACATACCGGTGCGGACCTCCAGCGGGGAGGTAGTCGGCTGGCTTGATTGGCAGCTTCGTCAACCTGGTGTCGAGGCCGCGCAGGCGGCTTCGCCGGAAATTCGTGAAATTGTGCTGCTGGCAACCGGGTTAATTCTGCTGTTTATCCTCGTCAGCAGCCTGGGGCTGTGGAAACTGGCGCGCGGCGAGCGGCAGGCGAGGGAGATTGCGTTAACCGATTGGCTGAGCCATCTGCCCAACCGCCGAGCGTTGATTGAGCAGCTTGAGCGAATCAGCCGCCGTGGCGATCGGGATATCAAAACGGTAGTGTTTATCGATCTCGATGGTTTCAAAGATGTTAACGACATTTATGGTCATGATGTCGGCGATATTTTGATTATTCGTATTGCGGATATGCTGCAAACGCTGGTGCCGCACGGCGGTATGCTGGCGCGCATGGGCGGCGACGAATTTGCGATGACCGTAGGCGGCACACACTCTGAAGCCAGCGCCTCAGCGTTTGCCGGGAGCGTGTTGGACTACCTGAGTACGCCGATCCGTATCGGCGAACGAACGCTACATATCAGCGCCAGTCTCGGTATCGCCAGCGGTACGTTGCAGGAGAAAACCAGCTCGGAGCTATTCCGTCAGGCAGATATTGCCATGTACCACTCGAAAATCACCGGCAAAGGGCGTATTACCCATTACGATGCCGAGCTGAGCAGCGCTCGCGAGTATCAACTGTCGCTGGAGGACGATATTCGCCACGGGCTGGAGCATGATGAGTTTGAAGTCTGGTACCAGCCGATCGTCTGTGCGCGCTCGCAGGCAATGGTTGGAGTCGAAGCGCTGGTGCGCTGGCCGCGGCGGCCGAAGGGCGAATTGATGCCGGATGCGTTTATTACCATCGCCGAAACCAGCGGGCTTATCTACTCGCTTGGGCAGTTTGTGCTGGCGCGAGCCTGTCGGGATCTGCTGGCACATAACGATTTGAAGCTGTCGGTGAATATCTCCCCGGCCCAGTTTCGCGACCCGGAGTTTGAGGATAAGGTCTCAAGCGTGCTGAAATCCTCCGGCTTCCCGCCGGCACGACTGCAGCTTGAAGTCACCGAAACTTACGTGCTGGAAAGACCAGAGCGGGCAAGGGCGGCGATTTCTGCGCTGAAAGCGCTGGGCACCGCCGTGGCGCTGGATGACTTCGGCACCGGCTATTCCAGCATTGGTTACCTGCGGCGTTTCAACTTTGACACTATTAAAATCGACAAGTCGCTGGCCGGGCTGGTGGACGATGACGATCAGGCGGCGGCGCTGGTCGGTGGGACCATTCGTATTGCCAGTGCGCTCGGCATGACGGTGATAGCGGAAGGGGTTGAAACGGAGAAACAAATGAAGCTGCTGCGGCTCGCAGGTTGTGATCAGCTGCAAGGATTTTACTTCAGCGAGCCGATGCCGCTCTCGTCGCTGCTGGCGTTACGTCACCAGCAGCGACAGAGTTAGTTTCCGGCGGCCAGCGCTTCCAGCTTATCGCGAAAACCGGTCACCGAGATGGCGCGGTTGTCGGCACGCTGGCGGTCTTTTGCCGCTGGCGCGGAGCTTTGTACGGCAATCACCTGCCAGCCCGAGTCCGTTTTCAGCAGCAGCGGTGAACCGCTATCGCCCGGTAGCGTATCGCACTGGTGAGAGAGCACCGAGGTCTGCGCCCAGCCCGTTACCGTACAATCCTCATGGCTGTACAGCGAATCAAGATGGTCAAGCGGATAGCCTGACTGGGTGACTTTACGGCCCGTTGCTTTCAGCGCGGCGGTGAGATCGTCTTTATTGCCCGCAAATACCGGCAGCGGCGTGATGCCAGAAGGTGGGTTGCGCAGCACGATAATGCCAAAATCCCACGGTGCGGCGGAAGCAGGAACAATCCAGCCGTCGCCATCCGCTTTCAGGCGTTTGCCTAAAGAAGGATCGACACGGCCTTCAATATCATGAATTTCATAGCGCCAGGTCCCTTTCTGCGAAACAAAGCGCAGCGCAACGGCTTTATCCAGCTTGCCACGCGGTGGCTCAAGCAGGCAGTGCCCGGCGGTTAGCGCCAGGTGAGGAGAAATCAAGGTTGCCGTACACAGATTGCCGCTGGCGGTTTCCAGCTGGCCAATCGCATCCCAGGGGGCCTGGGCGGGATGGCTGACAAGGGTACGATCGTCCTGACCAAAGAACAGGGTTTTAATGTCTTTTGCACTGATGCCAATATCATCGTCATCAGCATGGGAAATCAACGGTAGTACGGATAACGTTCCCAGTAAACAACACACAAAGGCTGTACGCATATCACTCTCTGATGGGGCAATTATGATTATAAAAAATAAACCCAATGAGACTACTATAGACGGGAGAAGCAAAAAGTGGGAGTAAAATCAGCGAACTACGCTCAGTAAAAGAAAAACTGGGTTGCGATCAGCGCGCAGATGATAAGGAATGCCAGGATGAGCTCGAAACGATAGCGCCGCAACATGATTGCTCTCCAGGAAAAAATCGGCGCTATATAAGCGCCGATATGATAATTGATTAACTCAGGTGGCCGCCCGGATTCAGCATTGCTGCTAGCCTCCCGGCGCCACCTGTATCAGCGTATTGCTACGCGGATACGTTATCAAGAATGATTATGCAGCTGGCTGAGCGGCTGGTTTAGCAGCAGTGTGTTTAGCGGCTTTGTGGTGCTTTTTAGCAGCCTGAGCTTTCTGTGCTACAGCTGGTTTAGCAGCGGCTTTGTGGTGCTTTTTAGCAGCCTGCGCTTTCTGCGCTACAGCTGGTTTAGTTGCTGCTTTGTGGTGCTTTTTAGCAGCCTGAGCTTTCTGCGCTACAGCTGGTTTAGCTGCTGCTTTTTTGTGTTTTTTAGCAGCCTGGGCTTTCTGCGCTACGGCTGGTTTAGCAGCGGCTTTTTTGTGCTTTTTAGCGGCCTGAGCTTTCTGCTCTGCAGCTGGTTTAGCGGCTTCTTTCTTGTGTTTTTTGTGGTGAGTGGCTTTAGCCGGTGCCGCGTGAGTTGCGGTAGCGGAAGCAGCCGGAGCCGGAGTTGCAGTTGCGTCAGCAGCAAATGCAGCGGAAGACAGACCCATAGCAGCGGCAACAACCAGAGCTAATACTTTTTTCATTCTGATACCCTCGAATTGGTTTTTTCATTCAACCCCACTGCGGGGCCGTTGAAGTAACTATATCGATGAGCGAGCCGGCTTTCCGTGAGTGATTGGTTTCGGCGTGTAACGTAATGTACGAGATTTGTTGTACATCCGTAACGGGGCGGTTCTTGACCGCCCCGCAAAGGGTTAGCTCTGGCAGGGGGGCTGTCTGGCGCGCTGGGAAAGGTACACGCGCAGGATCAGCGCAAAGGCCCAGGCCACGACGATAGCGGCAATCAGGTAAATGCTGCCTAAGCCCTGATAACCGGCGATCCAGCCAGCCACCGGGCCGGTGAGGCCAAGCGCCAGGTCGAGAAACGCGGAATAGGTCCCCAGCGCGGTTCCCTGATTTTGTTCTTCCACCTGCTTCACGGCTTCAACGCCGAGCGCCGGGAAGACCAGCGAGAAGCCCGAACCGGTCAGGAATGCGCCAACGCCCGCCATCCACGCGTTTGGGGCAAACCAGATGATCAGCAGCCCCAGACACTCCACCACGTAGCAGATAAGCGATACCCGCAGCCCGCCAAAGCGGGTGATGGTGTTGCCAAGCACCAGACGAATACAGATAAACCCAATGCTGAACAACGACAGGGTAAACGCCGCGCCCGCCCAACCGTGAGAAGAGAAGTAGAGAGTGATAAAGGTGGCAATGACGCCGAAGCCAACGGTGCCTAGCCCGAGCCCCAGACCGTATGGCCAGATCTTGCGGGCCACCACGTGAAAGGGCGCCCTGACGCCGGCGCTGACGCTGACGTCGGCGCGAGTACGAGCAAACAGTAGCCCCACGACGGCAATAATCACAATCAGCGCGGCAAAACCGCTGATGCCGAACCAGCCGTTGAGCACAACGCCCAGCGGCGCACCTGCCGCCATCGCCACGTATGTGGCAACGCCGTTCCAGGAGATCACCCGAGAGGTGTGAATCGCACCGACGGTTTTAATCCCCCATAGCGTTGAGCCAGTAGAGGTGAAGCTTTCGCCTACGCCGAGGAACACACGGCCGACCAGTAACAGCGCTACCGCCAGAATGGGGCTGGCGTGAGCCGCTGCCGCCGCAAGGGTGAACAGGCCGCTCATCAGGCAGCAGACGATCCCTAAGCTGACGACTTTTTTTGGACCCCAGATATCGGTATAGCGCCCGGCGTGCGGTCGGCTGACCAGCGTCGAAATGTACTGCAGGCTGATTACCGCGCCCGCGACAAACGTGCTGTAGCCGAGGTTATAGTGAATAAAGCCCGGCAGCACGGCGAGCGGCAGGCCGATAGAGAGGTAGCAGATACAGGTGAAAACAACGATCGAGATAATGCGAAGGTTCAGTTGGGTATTGCTGGCACGGGTCGTCATAGCGCTACATTGGTAAGACAGAAGTGGGGCCATTATAGGAATTGCCAGCTAGTATGGCGAGATGGCAACGCATTTTATGTCAATAGTATAAGTATTAGTTATCAGTACCGTAGCCCGTTCACGCGGAGCGCCGCCGGGGATGTCCCGGAGTCGGCATTGCCTCGTCCGGGCTACGTGGCGTTGCGGATTAATGCAGGCGCTTATGTAAGGTGAAACCCACCAGCAGCGCGCCGACCAGCAGCAGCGCGATAAACCCACCGACGCCGTTCCAGCCGTAGTTGTGCCAGAATACGCCGCCGAGCGTCCCGGCGATGCTGGAGCCGAGGTAGTAGCTGAACAGATACAGCGACGACGCCTGGCCTCTTGCGCGGCGAGCGCGCGGGCCAATCCAGCTGCTGGCAACCGAGTGGGCGGCAAAGAACCCGGCGGAAAAGAGCAGCATACCGGGGAAAATCACCCATAACGGTGAGAACAGCGTGAGCAGCAGGCCGAGCAGCATTACCCCGGTAAAGAAGATCATCACCGGCCCGCGACCGTAGCGCGTGGTCATCATCCCTGCTTTTGGCGAACTCCAGGTGCCGGTCAGATAGGCCACGGAGAGCAGGCCAACCACCGCCTGGTTAAGCGACCACGGTGACAGCATCAGGCGATAGCCGATGTAGTTAAAGAGGGTGACGAACGCGCCCATCAACAGAAAACCTTCAACAAACAGCAGCGGCAGACCACGGTCTCGCCAGTGCAGATGCAGGTTAATCAGCAACGTTTTCGGTTTTAGTGAGCTTGGACGGAAGTGGCGAGACTCCGGCAAAATGCGCCAGAACATCACCGCTGACGCCAGCGCAAAGGCGCTGATGACCGCCAATGCCACGCGCCAGCCGAAGAAATCGGTAAAGACCCCGGTCAACAGGCGTCCACTCATCCCACCTATCGAGTTCCCGCTGATATAGAGCCCCATCGAAAAGGCGACAAAGCTGGGATGGATTTCCTCGCTGAGGTAGGTCATGCCGACCGCCGCCACGCCGCTAAGCGATAGGCCAATCAGCGCGCGCATAATCAGAATGCCGTGCCAACTGGTCATCATCGTGGAGAGCAGCGAACAGCAGGAGGCCAGCAGTAGCGCGGTGACCATCACCTTTTTTCGGCCGATGGCATCGGAGAGCGGGCCGGTGAACAGCAGGCCGACCGCCAGCATTGCCGTCGAGATAGAGAGCGAAATACTGCTCCCCGCAGGCGAAATACCGAACTCATGCGACAGCACCGGCAGGATTGGCTGCACGCAGTACAGCAGCGCGAAGGTTGCCAGCCCGGCAGAGAACAGCGCGAGCGTTACCCGAATAAAGGCGGGCGTACCGCGGCGAATAAAAGCGTTTGACTGAAGGGGGGTATCATCGCGGACATCAATGGCAGGCGCGTCGTCTGCGGTGGTTGTGCGGCTCACGGGAAATCCTTGCATAAAACAGTGGGTAATATCGACTCAGGTCACATAATCAGAGTAGGAAATTGTAAATATTCTGTCTAATATATTAATAATCTCAATTGATACTTTTAAAATATGAATATTGAACTTCGCCACCTGCGTTATTTCATTGCCGTCGCCGAAGAGCTGCACTTTGGGCGCGCGGCGGCGCGGCTCAATATCTCCCAGCCGCCGCTAAGCCAGCAGATCCAGATACTCGAGCAACAAGTTGGGGCGCGGCTGTTTGCCCGCACCAACCGCAGCGTAAGCCTGACGGAAGCGGGGCGACAGTTTCTTGCCGATAGCCGCCAGATTTTGCTGCAGGTGAACGAAGCGGCCGCGCGGGCAAGCCGTCTGCATCACGGGGAGACGGGGGAATTGCATATCGGTTTTACCTCTTCAGCGCCGTTTATCAAGGCGGTTTCAGATACGCTCTCCACCTTTCGTCAGCGCTACCCGGATGTGCATATCCAGACGCGGGAAACCAATACCCGCGAGCAGATTTCGCCGTTAACGGAGGGGGCGCTTGAGCTGGGCCTGATGCGCAATACCCAACTTCCTGACACCCTCGACTGGCAGGTGATCCTGCGCGAACCGCTGCTGGCGATGATTCACCGCGACCATTCGCTCGCCAATAAACCAGCGGTCAGCCTGGTGGAATTGGGGAAAGAGCCGTTTGTCTTTTTTGACCCGCACGTGGGCACCGGGCTGTATGACGATATTCTGGGCCTGATGCGCCGCTACGATGCGGTACCGACCATCACGCAGGAGGTGGGTGAGGCGATGACGATTATCGGCCTTGTGGCTTCGGGGCTGGGGGTATCGATACTGCCGGCGTCGTTTCGCCGGGTACAACTGCATGAAATGCGCTGGGTGCCCATCGCCGAAGAGGATGCGGTGTCGGAAATGTGGCTGGTGTGGTCTAAACACCATGAGCTTAGCCAGGCGGCACAGCGTTTCAAACAGCATCTGTTAAACGCGGCAAAGGTGAGCGTTTCGCTGCCAAATGTGTGAAAAATTGTGCAGTAAATCACAAGGCTAAGTAAAAATTTGACGCAGAGCGTTCAAGTACTTCACCATAGCCCAAAGTGTTTATTTCGAAGCGCGAAAATAAGGGAGTTTTTACGGTGGTAGCGGACAGTCAGCCAGGGCATATCGATCAAATCAAGCAGACCAACGCAGGGGCGGTTTATCGCCTTATTGATCAGCTCGGCCCGGTGTCGCGTATCGACCTTTCCCGACTTGCGCAGCTGGCGCCCGCCAGTATCACCAAAATTGTTCGCGAACTGCTGGAAGCTCACCTGGTTCAGGAAACGGAAATTCAGGAAGCAGGCAGCCGCGGCCGTCCTGCCGTGGGCCTGATGGTGGAAACGGAAGCCTGGCACTATCTTTCCGTGCGTATCAGCCGGGGTGTTATCCATCTGGCGCTGCGTGACCTCAGCAGTAAGCTGGTGGTGGAAGAGCAGCTTGAGCTTGCGCTGGAAGATGAGATTCCCTTCCTGAATCGGGTGGTGTCCCATATTGACCAGTTCTTTATTCGCCACCAGAGCCTGCTTGAACGTCTGACCGCGATTGCCATCACCCTGCCGGGTATTATCGATACCGAGAACGGCATTATTCACCGTATGCCGTTTTATGATGTTACCGATGTTCCGCTGGGCGGTACGCTGGAGGCGCATACCGGCGTGCCGGTGTATATCCAGCACGATATCAGCGCCTGGACGATGGCCGAGGCGCTGTTTGGCGCATCACGCGGCGCGCGCGATGTGATTCAGGTGGTTATCGATCATAACGTCGGTGCGGGGGTGATTACCGATGGGCGTTTACTGCATGCTGGCAGCAGCAGTCTGGTAGAGATTGGTCATACCCAGGTCGACCCGTACGGTAAGCGCTGCTATTGCGGCAACCACGGCTGTCTGGAGACCATCGCCAGCGTGGAAAGCGTGATGGAACTGACCCAGGTGCGCATGCAGCAGTCGATGAGCTCCATGCTGCATCAAAAGCCGCTCAGCGTGGAGTGGCTATGTCAGGCCGCGATGCAGGGCGATTTACTGGCAAAGGATATCATCAGCAGCATCGGAACCAACGTCGGGCGAATCCTCGCCATCATGGTTAACCTTTTCAATCCGCAGAAAATTTTGATTGGCTCGCCGTTTAATCAGGCCGCCGACATCCTCTTCCCGGCGATTGGCGACTGCATTCGCCAGCAGTCGCTGCCCGCCTACAGCAAGCACATTGCGGTAGAGCAGACACAGTTCTCGAACCGCGGCACCATGGCGGGGGCGGCGCTGGTAAAAGACGCGCTGTATAATGGAACATTGCTGATTAGACTGTTACAGGGTTAACAATTTTTAGCAGTTTTGCAAAAAATTGCGCTATCTCAATCTGACCCATTCGCACATCACGTAAACTTTCACTCCGTTGAATTATTCATTGCCATGATATTTTCATGGCGCAGGAGTGGGGTTAGTTTGTGATGCTTAATCGTTTCTTTATTACTGGTACTGATACTTCTGTCGGCAAGACGGTGGTTTCTCGTGCGCTTTTGCAGGCGCTCGCCGCCAGCGGGAAACGGGTGGCAGGATACAAACCAGTTGCCAAAGGCAGCAAGGAAACCGCAGAGGGGCTGCGCAATAAAGATGCGCTGGTTCTGCAGGCCGTTTCATCGCTGGACTTACCCTATGACGCTATCAACCCGATTGCGCTGAGCGAAGAAGAGAGCAGCGTTGCCCACAGTTGCCCGATCAACTACACCTTATTGTCTGACGGCCTGGCCAATCTGAGCCAGCAGGTCGATAACGTGGTGGTTGAAGGGACCGGCGGCTGGCGCAGCCTGATGAACGATTTGCGTCCGCTCTCGGAATGGGTAGTGCAGGAACAACTGCCGGTGCTCATGGTGGTTGGCATTCAGGAAGGCTGCATTAACCATGCATTGCTGACCGCTCAGGCTATCGCTAACGACGGCCTGCCGCTGATTGGCTGGGTGGCGAATCGTATCAACCCAGGTCTGGCGCACTATGCGGAAATTATCGACGTCCTCAGCAAAAAACTGCCGGCACCGCTGGTGGGTGAACTGCCGTACCTGCCGCGTCCGGAACAGCGCGAGCTGAGCCAGTACGTTGACTTAGCGATGCTCCGTAACGTGCTGACGGTAGATAGAATTCTGGCGTAAGGTTCGCGACAACACCGACGCCAGCACGCAGGCAATCAGTAAACCGGGTAGTAACGTATACTGCCCGGTCATTTCACAAATCATCAGCGTTGACATAATAGGCGCATGCGTCGTTGCCGCCAGTAGCGTGGCCATCCCCGTGACCCCCAGCAGTATTGCCATCGCCTCATGGGCAGGAAACACCAGCCCCCACGTATTAGCAAACAAAATCCCGACCGCCAGGCCAATAAACAGCGTTGGGGTAAAGACCCCACCGGGCGCGCCCGAGCCGCTGCTGGCAAGAATGGCGAGCAGCTTGCATACAAAGATACCGGCGATAATGGCAAAGCTCGGCGGCGTCAGCAGAAAACCCTGCACCACGCTATAACCGTTGCCCCAGACGGCGGGTGTTAACAGCGAAAGCAATCCGACAAACAGCCCGCCGAGCGCAAGCTGCCAGGGAGGCGACAGTTTGAGCCGCAGAAAACCCTGGTGGCTCATGTCCATCAACCACATCAGCAGCGGCCCGCCTAAACCGCAGACCAGTCCGGTGGTGAGCATCAGGGCGTAATGGGCGGCAGTGAGCGCGGGCAGATCGCCAACGCGGTAGAGCAGTTCTGCGCCGCCGTTCATCAACTGGGTGGTCAGTAGCGCCACCACGGCGGCAATCACCACCGGGCCAAGCGAGGCTAGCATCAGGGTGCCGAACAGGATCTCGGCGATAAACAGGCTGCCCGCCAGCGGTGCGTGATAGGCGCTGGCCATCCCAGCGGCGGCCCCGCAGGCGATCCATAGCTTCCACTCATCTTTTGGCGTGAAGCGCTGGGCAAAAAAAGAGGCGGCGAGGGCGGCCAGCAGGATCATGGCCCCTTCGCGGCCGATGGCGCTACCGCTAATAACCACCAGCAATGAGGCGGCGGATTTAATCAGGCTGGCACCGGTATCAAACTTGCCTTCGTCGCTTTCCAGCGCTTCCATATAGTCGGTGGGCGCGTGCGGGCGCTGGCGGGTGTGGCGCTGCCAGGCCCACAGCAGCATCCCGGCGGCAAGCCCACCAAGGACGGGAGTAATCAGCCGTCGCCACCACACCAGCCCTTCAGCGGCGTTGACCAGGCTGCCGCTATCATTGCTGAGAAATAGCCACTCCCCCAGATACATCGCGTGACGAAAGAGCGCCACCGCCAGCGCCGCGAGGACGCCTATGACGGTGGCAATCAGCAGGCGACGAAACATCGCCGTAATATCGGGGTAGTGATGAAGACGCTGCATCGTTTTCTCGGTGGCTTAGCGGTACAGCTTTTTGTCAGCGACGGGGATCAGCAGCGAGGACTGCCACTGCGCCAGCGTTTGCTGGGCCAGTTTCCCCAGAGCAATAAAGAACGGATGGCCCGCTTTTTCAATAAATTCAGCGAGGAAGCGCGGTGCCCACGGCAGGAGATGCCAGGCCAGCAGTTGATTACAGGCGTCATCACGGCCGTTTTCCAAAAGCCAGGCCGCCAGCATCAGCAGGGTGCCGAAGTGATCTTCCGGCTCGTTTTGCTCTACATCGAAAGCAATCTGGTTTTCACGCATCCACTGGCGCAGCGCCAGGGTAGAGTCGCCAAACAGCACGTTCTCACGATCCAGCCAGACGGATCCCCACGGTGGTGACGGCAGCGCTGATGGCCCGATAAACAGGCGTTGCCAGGCCTGAGGAAGCGATTCATCGCCTTGTGCAGCAAACCCAGCGGAAAGGGCATCGGCATGTTCAACGGCATACGGCCACTGCTCAAGCCACTCACCGTCGGTGAAAGCGGCAACCAGCGGCTCGGCGAGCGTGCTATTAGGTGCAAAATAGAACAGGGCACCCAGTACCCGGGCAGAGAACGCTAAGGCGTCGTTGTGCTGAACGTCATTCATTACTGCATTTCCTTATAGGGGCGCGGGAAAACTCCCGCGCCGATGATTTACCCGGCAATCGCCATGCCGACGGTCATATGCAGGCCATAGAACAGCCCGCGACCGATAAGTTCGCCAACCAGTACCAGTACTAACCCCAGCGCTAGCCCCACAGCGCGTGGCGGAACGCGGCGCAACAGTGGGCAGATCCAGCAGCCCAAACCTGCTGCCAGCAGGACGAAGCGCCACACCTGTAAGCGGCCCCAGTCCGGCAGCAGCGCGTTAGCCTGCTGAACCGAGCTGTGAATAAAGCCCAACTCTGAGGTTTGCAGCACCACGACCGCCAGGCTGAGCAAATAGCCCAGCACGCTGACCGCGGCGAAGAACTTACCGTTAAACGGCACTTTCGCCAGCTTCAGCAGCAGCGCGGCAAACAGCGGCCCGGTGAGCAAGACGGTCAGGAAGAACGAGGCCGTCGTATAACCATTATACCAGGTTGGCACGGTATCTATCTGATAAACACGCGTCATCGCCCAGACAAATAGCAACCCCAGCACCATGCCGAGCAGCAGCCAGACCCGTCCGAGCGCCGCAGGCATTTTCCCGAGAACTGACAGCAGCCACCAGAAACCGCCGACGGCAAAGAACACGGAGCCGCTGGCAATCTCATTACTCAACGCCGATGCCCCCACGCGGTTCAACGAATTGAACGCCCGCAGCGGCGAGCCAAGGTGCAGCACCGAGGCAAAGAATGCGATTCCCATGATAACCCAAAGGAAAAACATAGTGAGCACAATGCGGCGCTGCTCTGCCGGTTCATGGCGCGCTGCCAGCCAGCCTAGCCCAGTGACGATTGTCGCGCCTGCTACGCACTGCCCCAGCACGGTAAACAGCACCAGCGGCCATTCATGCCATCCGCTTCCCATCTTACACCTCCTTCGGATTGGCCAGATAGCCAGTGGTATCGCCGCACGGACGTGCATTGGCGTTGGGTTTAATCACAATGCTTGGCTTGGTGAAGTGCGCGGACGGCAGCGGCGCCACCGCCGCAAGCGTACCGTGCTTCTGCCGCAGTTCTTCGATAGGCCCAAAGTCCAGCGCACGCAGCGGGCAGGACTCCACGCAAATCGGCTTCTTGCCTTCCGCCACGCGCTCATGACAGCCGTCGCATTTGGTCATATGACCTTTAGCTTCGTTGTACTGCGGCGCACCATACGGGCAGGCCATATGGCAGTAACGGCAGCCGATGCAGACATCTTCGTTGACGACAACAAAGCCATCTTCGCGTTTGTGCATCGCGCCGCTAGGGCACACTTTGGTACAGGCCGGGTCTTCGCAGTGGTTACAGGCGATGGAGAGATAGTAAGCAAAGACGTTCTGATTCCAGACGCCGTTATCTTCCTGCCAGTCGCCGCCCGCGTATTCGTAAATACGGCGGAAGCTAACGTC
The DNA here is from genome assembly GCF_019584505.1 of Kluyvera sp. EC_51. NCBI lineage: Bacteria > Pseudomonadati > Pseudomonadota > Gammaproteobacteria > Enterobacterales > Enterobacteriaceae > Kluyvera > Kluyvera sp. EC_51. The sequence continues at coordinate 44,760 of NZ_VDAG01000081.1, forward strand.
CGGAGTTAAGTCTTTGTAATCTTTACAGGCCAGCTCGCAGGTTTTACAACCGGTGCAGCGGGCCGAGTCGATGAAAAATCCGTATTGGGTGCTCATGGGCTAATCCTTATACCTTCTCGATCTCAACCAGGTTGGTGTGCTGCGGGTTGCCTTTCGCCAGTGGAGAAGGGCGATGCGTGGTCAGCGTGTTGATGCAGGAACCGTGGTCAATCCGGTCGCCGTTCATCTCGGCGTCGTGCCAGGCGCCCTGGCCCATTGCGGACACGCCCGGCATAATGCGCGGCGTGACTTTCGCCGGAATTCGCAGCTCACCGCGGCCGTTAAACACGCGCACCATGTCGCCGTTCTGGATCCCGCGTTTCTGCGCATCCAGCGGGTTTAACCACACTTCCTGACGGCAGGCGGCTTTCAGCACATCAACGTTGCCGTAGCTTGAGTGGGTGCGAGCTTTAAAGTGGAAACCAAACAGCTGTAGCGGGAAAGTGCCGCGCAGCGGGTCGTCCCAGCCTTCAAAGGTGGAGGCGTAAACCGGCAGCGGGCTGATGGTTTCGTCTTTCTCAAGCTGCCATTTCGCAGCGATATCGGCCAGGCGGCTGGAGTAGATTTCAATTTTGCCCGACGGCGTTTTTAACGGATTGGCTTCTGGGTCTTTGCGGAAACTCTGGTAGGCGACAAAGTGCCCGTTCGGGTCTTTGCGCTTATAGATGCCCATCTTTTTGAGTTCATCATAGGTCGGTAAATCTGCGTCTTTGGCGCGCATTTTGGCGTACAGATACTGCAGCCATTGCTCCTGAGAACGTCCTTCTGTGAACTTCTGGTACACATCGTTGCCCAGACGTTTCGCCACTTCGCTTAAGATCCAGTAGATCGGCTTGCGTTCGAATTTTGGCGCGGTTGCCGGCTGAATAAAGATCAGGTAGCCCATATTCCCGGCGTAGTCGTTGGGAATAATGTCTTCCTGTTCAACGGTCATCAGGTCGGGCAGCAGGATATCGGCGTACTTCGCCGAGGCGGTCATAAAGTTCTCAATCACCACGATCATTTCGCATTTGCTGTCGTCCTGCAAAATCTCGTGGGTTTTATTGATATCTGAGTGCTGATTAATGATGGTATTGCCCGCATAGTTCCAGAAAAACTTGATAGGTACATCCAGTTTATCTTTGCCGCGCACGCCGTCGCGGGTGGCGGTCATCTCGGCGCCGTGGTCAATCGCATCGGTCCAGGTAAAGCAGGAGATGGCCGTTTTGACCGGGTTTTCCAGCACCGGGAAGCGCTCGATGGTGATGGTATAGGTCGATTCGCGCGCGCCGCTGTTACCGCCGTTAATACCGACATTACCGGTCAGAATCGGTAGCATGGCAATCGCACGGGCAGAGAGCTCGCCGTTTGCCTGACGCTGCGGCCCCCAGCCCTGGCAAATATAGGCCGGTTTAGCGCTGCCGATTTCACGTGCCAGCTTGATGATTCTGTCGGCAGGAATACCGGTAATGCTCGAAGCCCACTGCGGGGTTTTCGCCACGCCATCATCGCCCTGACCGAGAATGTATGCCTTGTAGTGACCGTTAGCCGGCGCGCCTTCCGGTAGGGTTTTCTCGTCGTAACCAACGCAGTACTTATCAAGGAATGACTGATCGACCAGATTCTCGTCAATCAGTACCCAGGCAATGCCGGCAACCAGTGCGGCATCGGTACCCGGACGAATCGGGATCCACTCATCTTCACGGCCTGCGGCGGTATCGGTATAGCGCGGATCGATAACGATCATGCGCGCATTTGAGCGTTCGCGAGCTTGTTCAAGATAATAGGTGATGCCGCCGCCGCTCATGCGAGTTTCTGCAGGGTTGTTGCCGAACATCACCACCAGTTTACTGTTTTCGATATCGGAAGTGCTGTTGCCGTCGTTGGTGCCGTAGGTATACGGCATGGCGCAGGCAATCTGGGCGGTGCTGTAGGTGCCATACTGGTTGAGTGAGCCGCCGTAGCAGTTCATCAGGCGCATTACGGCGGAGCCGGATGGTGAGGAGCGAGTGATATTGCCGCCGACGATGCCGGAAGAGTAATTAATGTAGACGGATTCGTTGCCGTAATCTTTCACTACGCGCTTGAGGTTACTGGCGATCGTGTCCAGCGCTTCATCCCAGCTAATGCGTTCGAATTTACCTTCGCCGCGTTTACCTACGCGCTTCATCGGATAGTTCAGACGATCGGGGTGGTTGATACGACGGCGAATAGAACGCCGCGCAGGCAGGCGCGTACCTGGTGATCGCCATAGATATCGTGGCCGGTATTGTCGGTTTCGACCCAATACACTTCATCGTCTTTCACATGCAGGCGCAGCGCGCAGCGACTGCCGCAGTTGACTGAACAGGCGCCCCAGGCCACTTTGTCTTCCGGCTGGCTGGCCTGTTGCACGGCGGCAGCCGTCGCGCGTAAAGAGAAGGGGAGCGAGAGACCGCCCGCTGCGAATGCTAAGGAGCCGATAGCCGACGATTTAATGAGGGTGCGTCGGCTTAGCCCCCCTGGCTTTTCCTGATCAGACATTGCTCACTCCATTATTTTTGTTTAATGATTCCAGCGTGAAATTAAAAACCTGCTAACAATGGAGAAGAATGATACCTGGTTGGTGGTATACAAGTATTAATCCCGGTCAAAACAGGAGGTCATCCTGATAGGGTATTTGCGTGGCGGTGTTTGCCAGGTGAAGAGGTCATGTGCATAATTGTTTTACAATATAAAAACAGTTTTGTTACGGTCTGCGGGTTCCCGCAGGCTGATTTTCTTACCGCTAATCCGTTACTTATGGAACCTACCCATGCAGGATATTGATTCGTCCGTTATTCCGATGCCCGCGATTGAGACGGTCACGGTTCCCTACAAAGGGTTAAATTTTTTGCGCCCCGAAATTTTGCTCGATTTTATCAGCGTGACGGACGGCAAAGTCCTCGCCGTAACGCCGGTTGCCGTGCTCTATTCCACCATTGGGGTACTGAGATCCGCTGAGTTGCGCAAAATTCCGGTGCTGGTATCCGGGCGCGTAGTGTATCCCATCAGTTCTCAGGCGCTGCCGTGCCTGCACTCGAAATTAACCATTAACACCACGTCGCAAAAGCTGCGTTTTCAGGGCGGACTGGATGCGCTTTCTGACGATCATTCGCTGCGTGACGGCGTGCTGATTGGGCTTGCGCTGGAATTTATCGTGGAGAAGAAGGGCTAAACGACACCGCCTCTCAAGAGAGGCGGTAGCGCATTACTGGGCGTTATCGGTGCGGGTGTAGAGAATTTTAAAGGTGTCATTTGCGCAGTGTCCGACGACCTGTGCCCCTTGCTGATCGGCCTGATCGTTAGGCACGATATCAAGAGTAAAGGCGCTTTCAGCGACGCCGTTTTGCGTGATTTTCTGCTGAATGTCGCTCCTGACACGTTCACAGGAATCAGGTACGGCGGCCAGCGCGGGCATAGCGCCTGCGAGCAGTAGTGCCAGTATCCAACGTGAAGACAGCATGATCGGCTCCTTTTCATAAGATTCGTGAAAAGTATAGCAGGGGGAGTGTAAGCGTTTGTCTTTGAATCTCATTTTCTGATGTTTCTTAGCAAGGGCGGTTAATTTTTGATTTCCGCCTGGCCAGACTATAAACAATTTTATATTGCTAATATAATTGAATAAATTCCCGAAACAGGATTGTGGCGTGAAGAAACTGATTTTACTGGCCTCGGCGCTTGCCGTGCTGAGTGGCTGCGATAACAAAAACGCGCCGGCCGCGTTCACCCCGGAAATGGCAAGTTTTTCTAACGAATTCGACTTCGACCCGCTGCGCGGTCCGGTGAAGGATTTCAGCCAGACGCTGCTTAACGAAAAAGGCGAGGTGGCAAAGCGGGTGAGCGCGCAACTGTCGCCGGAAGGCTGTTTCGACATGCTGGAGTTTCATGATATCGAGCAGGATTCTGGCGCACTGCTGGTATTGAACGCCAACTATTATCTTGACGGCGTTACCCACGAGAAACGCGTTCGGTTACAGGGAAAATGCCAGTTGGCTGAATTCCCTTCGGCGGGCGTGAAATGGGAAACCGACGACAATGGCTTTGTGGTCAAAGCGCTCGGTAAAGATAGCGAGGTGGATTACCGCTATGACAATGAAGGGTATCCGCTGGGCAAAGTGTCTACGTTAAAAGGGGTCACGCTGTCGGTTATCTCAACCCCATCGCAGGATTCGCGTAAAAAACTCGACTACACCGCCGTGAGTATGCTCAATAAACAGCCTGCGGGTAACGTTACGCAAAGCTGTGATTACGATCGCCACGATAATCCGGTGAGCTGCGAGTTAGAGGTGGTGGACCAGAGCGTTAAGCCGTCGGTGACGCAGCGCTACACCATCAAAAACACCATTGAGTATTACTGATGTGAATAGATAAGTGACAAAGAAAAGGGCGCTGAGAAGCGCCCTTTTTTGCTGTGATTAGCGAACAACGCGCCCGGTTGAGCGGTCAAGGCAGCGCAGGGTGTTGGGTTCCCAGTACGCGTTCACGTTGGTGCTTTTCAGGCAATTGTCGCGGGCATCAAAAGCAACGTCTGCTTTATCCCACTCTTTTTCAGCGCGTTTGTTCACTTTCTGGCGCAGCTGACGGGTGTCGTTCCATTGTTCTTTATCCATCACCGCGTTCTGGCGACTCTGTGCGCTATCGCCAGATTCAATAACCAGTTTGTTGGTTTCAGCAGAAGCGGAGGCGGTGTACACAATGGCACCCAGCGTCAGCATAGCCGTCAGGCAAAGGCGTTTGCTAAGTGTAATTTTCATCGGTGAGTTCCTTTAACGTGGTGAATACGATGACTCCTGAAAGCAGTCTACTACAACTCTGGCGACGGGCATACCCGCGAAAATCCCGTGGTCGAATCCGGTTGATTTTTGCGTATCATAGGGAAATTCGTATGTTGATGAAGATAAACGATGTTAAAAACTTCGCTGCTCTTTTTTGCTACCGCGCTGTGTGAAATTATCGGCTGCTATTTACCGTGGTTATGGTTGAAGCGGGGGGCGACGCCGCTGTTGCTGTTGCCGGCAGGGTTAGCGCTGGCCCTGTTTGTCTGGCTGCTTACGCTGCATCCCGCTGCCAGCGGCCGCGTTTATGCCGCCTATGGTGGGGTGTATATCTTTACTGCTCTGCTATGGCTACGTGTCGTTGAAGGTGAAAAGCTGACGATGTATGACTGGCTCGGTGCAGCCGTTGCTCTTTGCGGTATGCTGATTATCGTCGCCGGTTGGGGACGCGCCTGACGTCTGGCCCTAAAGGGCCATACCCCTTCTTTTTTCTTCGTATTTCTCGTCTTTTGAACTGAGCTTGTCCCCTCATTTTTGTGATCTTATCCGGTAAATTTTGATCTTTATACTTGTATGGTAGTTTGGTCGGGCGTAATTTCGCCTCACTAACCGATGAGATGTAAAGCTAAGGATTGAAGATGAAAATTGTGGGCGCTGAGGTTTTTGTAACCTGTCCTGGACGTAACTTTGTCACGCTGAAAATTACCACCGATAGCGGCTTAGTCGGCTATGGTGACGCAACGTTAAATGGTCGCGAGCTCTCCGTTGCTTCTTACCTGAAGGATCATTTGTGCCCGCAACTGGTGGGGCGCGATGCGCACCGCATCGAAGATATCTGGCAGTTCTTCTATAAAGGCGCTTACTGGCGTCGCGGCCCGGTGACGATGTCCGCCATCTCTGCGGTTGATATGGCGCTGTGGGATATTAAAGCTAAAGCCGCCAATATGCCGCTGTACCAGTTGCTGGGCGGCGCGTCCCGTGAGGGCGTGATGGTGTACTGCCACACTACCGGCCATACCATTGATGAAGTGCTGGAAGATTACGCGCGTCATAAAGAGATGGGCTTTAAGGCCATTCGCGTTCAGTGCGGCGTGCCGGGCATGAAAACGACCTACGGTATGTCTAAAGGCAAAGGGCTGGCCTACGAACCGGCCACCAAAGGGCAGTGGCCAGATGAACAACTGTGGTCCACCGAGAAATACCTCGATTTCACCCCAAAACTGTTTGATGCGGTACGTAATCAGTTCGGCTTTGACGAACATCTGCTGCACGATATGCATCACCGCCTGACCCCAATTGAAGCGGCCCGCTTTGGTAAGAGCATTGAACAGTACCGCCTGTTCTGGATGGAAGATCCAACCCCTGCGGAGAACCAGGAGTGCTTCCGCCTGATTCGCCAGCATACCGTTACCCCGATTGCGGTTGGCGAAGTGTTCAATAGCATCTGGGATTGTAAACAGCTGATTGAAGAGCAGCTGATTGACTATATCCGTACCACCATTACCCACGCGGGCGGCATTACCGGCATGCGCCGAATTGCTGACTTTGCCTCTCTTTATCAGGTGCGTACCGGCTCTCACGGCCCGTCAGACCTCTCTCCGGTCTGCATGGCCGCCGCGCTGCACTTCGACCTGTGGGTACCAAACTTCGGCGTTCAGGAATACATGGGCTACTCCGAGCAGATGCTGGAAGTCTTCCCGCATAACTGGACCTTCGATAATGGCTATATGCATCCAGGCGACAAACCGGGCTTAGGCATCGAGTTTGACGAAAAACTGGCGGCGAAATATCCGTACGACCCTGCCTATCTGCCGGTAGCTCGTCTGGAAGATGGCACGTTGTGGAACTGGTGATAAGGAACGCGAAATGAAAAGTATTGTGATTAAACAGCCTGAAGAACTGGTTATTGAAGAACGTCCATTGCCAGAACCTGGAGTGGGTGAAGTCCGCGTTAAAGTGAAAATAGCCGGTATCTGCGGCTCTGATAGCCATATTTATCGCGGCCATAACCCTTTTGCGCGCTATCCACGCGTTATCGGTCATGAGGTTTTTGGCGTGATTGATGCCGTTGGCGAAGGTGTCACCGATAAGCAGATGGGGGAGCGCGTTTGTGTTGATCCGGTGATCAGTTGCGGTCATTGCTACCCCTGTTCTGTAGGTAAACCTAACGTCTGCACTTCTCTGGTGGTACTCGGCGTCCATCGTGATGGTGGTTTCAGTGAATATGCCGTCGTCCCGGCGAAAAATGCCTGGAGCGTTGCGGATAATATTGCCGATCACCACGCCGTGATGGTTGAACCCTTTACGATTGCGGCAAACGTCACCGGTCAGGTGAATCCAACGGAAGCTGACGTAGCGTTGATTTATGGCGCGGGCCCGATGGGTTTAACCACCCTGCAGGCGTTGAAAGGCGTTTATCGCGTTAAGCAGGTCATCGTGGCTGACCGAATTAACGAACGACTGGCCATGGCAGAGCGCTGTGGTGCCGATTGGGTCATTAACAACGGTGAGAAACCGCTAGCGGAATGGCTCGATGAGAAGGGGATTAAACCGACGCTGATTGTCGATGCCGCATGTCATCCGACGATTTTGCAAGAAGCCATCACCCTGGCTTCGCCTGCAGCCCGTATTGTTCTGATGGGCTTCTCTAGCGATCCGTCGACCATTACTCAACAAGGTATCACCGGTAAGTAACTCTCCGTTTATTCTTCGCGACTTAATGCGAATAAATTCCCGGTGGTTCTGGAGTGGTTAGAAAAAGGGTTAATTGATCCTGACAAACTGATTACGCATTACTTTGACTATCACCATGTCGTTGATGCAATCGAATTATTTGAAAAGGATCAGAAATCCTGCTGCAAGGTCTTACTCACGTTTAACTAATAATAACGAGATCATGCGATTAAGCCGTACGCATCTTACCCGGAGATGATTGCAATGACGCAATTAACACATGAAAGAACGACATCTGATTTAGTGAGGGCCGCCGTATCCGGTTGGTTGGGGACTGCATTAGAGTTTATGGATTTTCAGCTCTATTCATTAGGTGCAGCGCTCGTTTTCCATGAAATATTTTTCCCTGAACAGTCTGCTGCAATGGCATTAATTCTGGCGATGGGGACCTACGGTGCCGGCTATATTGCACGTATTGTTGGAGCATTTATTTTTGGCAAAATGGGTGACAGCGTCGGGCGTAAAAAGGTGCTCTTTATTACCATCACCATGATGGGGATCTGTACCACGTTAATTGGTGTGTTACCGACCTATGCACAGATTGGTATTTTTGCGCCAATACTGTTGGTAACGCTACGTATTATTCAGGGATTGGGGGCCGGCGCAGAGATCTCTGGTGCGGGTACCATGCTGGCTGAATATGCTCCTAAAGGCAAACGTGGCCTGATTTCCTCTCTGGTGGCGATGGGGACCAACTGCGGTACGCTGACGGCGACGGCTATCTGGGCGGTAATGTTCTTCCTGCTTGACCGCGAAGAACTGGTCGCCTGGGGCTGGCGTATTCCGTTCCTGGCAAGCGTTGTGGTGATGATCTTCGCTATCTGGCTGCGTATGAACCTGAAAGAGAGCCCAGTGTTTGAAAAAGTGAGTGAAGGCGATGTTGTTGTCAGTGAATCTCCGGCGAATGACAATACCATCGGCGCGATGTTCCGTAGCAAATCCTTCTGGTTAGCCACGGGTCTGCGCTTTGGTCAGGCGGGTAATTCCGGCTTGATCCAGACCTTCCTGGCGGGATATCTGGTACAGACATTGCTGTTTGATAAAGGGATCCCAACGGATGCGCTGATGATCAGTTCCGTTATCGGTTTCCTGACCATTCCGCTGCTTGGTTGGCTATCCGATAAATATGGTCGCCGTCTGCCTTATATTTTGCTCTGTATTTCCGCCATTATTCTGGCGTATCCAATGGTGTCCATCATTGTCGATAAAACCTACAGCGCCAGCGTGATAATGATGTCTATCATTATTATCCATAACTTTGCAGTGTTGGGCCTGTTTGCACTGGAAAATATTACGATGGCTGAGATGTTCGGCTCGCGTAACCGCTTTACTCGTATGGCTATCTCGAAAGAGGCGGGTGGTCTGGTTGCCGTTGGTTTTGGACCCGTTTTGGCAGGGATCTTCTGCAATATGACCGGGTCGTGGTATCCGATTGTGATTATGCTGATTTGTTATTCGGTGATTGGTCTTATTGCAGCGTTGTTGATGCCAGAAGTTTGTGACCGTGACCTCAGCCTTGCTGAAGATGCTGCCGATCTTTCGGTGGCGAAAGAAAAGAACGCTAACCAGCAGTTTGCTTGATAGCGGTTATAGCAAAGCAAAGTCGTCTGAAAATCAGGCGACTTTTTTTGTGAGCCTGCTAGATAAATACATTATAGATACTTGTATGGTAGTTATTGTGGCGGTAAGTTCATCGGGGTAATCGTTAGCAATTAAGAAAGAAAATAACATCACGTTAAATGTTTTTTTAACTGATCGTTTTTTTATTTTCACTGAAATGAGCGATTAGCAGTGAATAAGTTTGCTACAGACATACATCAGAAAAATATATTCATATTATTAATAACCTCCAGGTGAGTGACATGAGAAAATGGACTATTTCTTCATCCAGGCTGGCGAAATTATGCTGTGCGATTCCCCTTTTAAGCGCTAGCGCGTGCTGGGGAGCTGAATCTCTGAATGTCAGTACTTCATTATCCCCTGACGACCCTATATATAAAGGTCTAAAGGATTTTAAAAAATCAGTAGAAGAGCGCAGCAAAGGTGACATTAAAATAAAATTATTTTCCAGCGGTCAACTCGGTGCAGATAATGAATTGCTACAGCATGCGCAGGCGGGTAGCAATGTTGGGGTAGTCGTGGATGGCGCCAGACTCGCCCAATTTGTTCCTGAAATGGCGATTATACCTGCACCGTTTGTTTTTAAAGACTATGCCACGCTAAAGACATTTATTAATAGTCCTGTTTTTGCGCAGTGGAATAATAAAATGGCCAGCGAGTCCGGGCTGACGGCGCTCTCGTTCAACTGGTATCAGGGGGCGCGTATGCTGGTAACGCAGAAACCTGTTGTGACGCCTGCCGATCTGAACGGCATACGCGTACGGGCGTTAGAAGCTCCAGTCACCATAGAAACGATTAAATGTATGGGGGGATCGCCAACGCCGCTTTCATGGTCAGAGATTTATTCCTCTATTCAGACTGGCGTTGTCGATGCGGCGGAAGCGCAACCAACGGCAGTATATGGATCTAAGCTTTATGAAATAACGAAAAATATCACTAAAACGAACCATATTCATCTGATGACCGGCATTGTGGTGTCACAAAAATGGTTATCAACGCTGAGCCCGGAAAACCAGGCCATTCTGAAAGAAGAGGCTGCAAAACATGGTGACCTGGCTTCCGAGAATACTATTGCGGCCGGAGAGACCATGTTGAAAGACATGGCAGATAAAGGTATGACCATCGCCACGGTGGATGTAAAACCTTTTATTGATAGTTGCCAGTACGTACCGGAAAAACTGGGTTTAAGCGAAGCGAAAAAACAGGTTGAAAGCGTAATCAACTAACCACGAACAGGCGGGGCAGTTGCCCTGCTTTTTTGTAGAGGTTTTTCTGTCGATGAAGATGCTAAGAGATTTTGAATTAGCCTGTGCAAGAATAGGCCTTGTCGCTATTGTTATTATTATTCTGATCGGCGGGTTAGGCCGCGCGATTGGGCACCCCGTTATTTGGTCATTGGAAATTGCGATGGTCATTTTTGCATGGATAAGTATGTTGGCAATAGATTATGCATTTCAGTTACGTCGACATATTGGTATTGATGCGTTGACCAATTTATTTCCCTCTAAAATGCAGAGGGCGTGTATTTGGTTTAATGAGATTCTGATACTGAGTTTCTTACTCTGTGGGGTCTGGTATGGTTTTAATTTTACCTGGGCTACGCACAACCAAATGCTCCCGGTAACAGAATTATCCCTTGCCTGGCTGAATAGTGCCGTTCCCACGGGATGTTTATTAATGGTTTTTTCTTCTTTAACTTTTTTGTTAAATGGTTGTTGCATTGAATTTCAACAGCATGATGATCAGGAGGAAATATGCTCTTAACAGTTATTCTGTTCGTCATACTGTTAGTTATTGGTATGCCGGTGGGGATGGTCATTGCTATTTCCAGCTTAAGCTTTTTCTTCACCGCCGATTTCCTCCCGATTGGCATCGCCTTTCAGAAATTTTCTGCACCGACGCAATCTTTTCCTATTCTGGCGACGCCGCTTTTTTTGCTGGTGGGTAATCTGCTCAATAAGTCTGGAGTTACAACACGCCTGTTAGATTTTGCCCGAATAATCTCAGGGTGGATGGTGGGGGGCCTTGCGCAAATTAACGTCCTATTAGCTTGCCTGCTGGGCGGTGTTTCCGGTTCAGCGACTGCCGATGCCGCGATGCAGGCGCGAGTGCTGGGGTTACCGATGATTGCCCGGGGTTATCCAAAAGCGTTTAGCGCCGTGGTTATTGCTTTTAGCTCGCTGATTACGGCAACAATACCGCCGAGCATTTTACTGATCCTGTATGGTTTTGTTGGCAACGTCTCTATCGGAAAACTGTTCATGGCTGGGATATTTCCGGGGTTACTGTTGACGGCTATTCTGATGGGTACCAATTATCTTTTAGCCAGAAAGATGAATATCAAGCCCGAAGTGGAAAGACTCCCTAATCGGCATGAAGTATGGTGTAGTTTCAAAGAGAGTTTTTGGGCGTTAATGTTCCCGGTGGTATTGATTGTCGTGATCCGTCTTGGCATTTTTACCACCACAGAAGCTGGCGCATTTATCGTGCTTTATTCGTTTATTATCGGTCGCTATGTCTATAAAGCGCTGGACAATGCCGTGCTTTGGGATGTTCTGAAGCAAACTATCAGCGATATTGGCGTTGTCATGTTGCTTATTATGTCTGCGGCTATCCTGGGACATATCACCATCCTGGATCAGATCCCTCAGCAACTCGCTGAAACTATCCTGCAGTTGACAGAGAATAGGTACGGCATCCTGTTCTTATTATTGGCGCTGATTGCCGTTGCAGGGATGTTGTTTGATGGTAGCGTGATCATTTTGCTGCTCACGCCAATTCTGTTGCCGATCGCCCTTGAAGCAGGTTTTGACCCCATTCACTTTGGTTTAATTTTTGTGGTACTGACGCTGCTGGGCGCAAACACGCCGCCGGTCGGAATCTGTATGTATACCGTCTGCGGTATCCTGAACTGCAGTTCGATTGCGTTTGTGAAGGCCTCGATTCCTTATCTGATCGCCTTCCTCCGGTTCATTTTTATGCTGGTTATCTTCCCCAGCATCACACTTTTTTTACCGACAGTCCTGATGTAAGGCGCCGTGTGACGACGTTGGACTGATCAACCTGTTCAAGCATCGATGTTGTCACACAGCTTAAAAATCATGTCATACCAATCGCCAATATATTAACGCAAATCAAAATCTCGCGTGATGGTCTCGTTAAACTAGTATGGCAATCAACATTCTCTACAGTGAGTCAAAAAGATGCAGAATAAGCTATTAACCGCTAAGGCAACTCTCCCAACCTACGATCGCAGCAAACTGGTGCCGCGCATTGTACACCTCGGTTTTGGTGCGTTTCACCGCGCCCATCAGGCTGTCTATGCCGATATTCTCGCCGCAGAACACGGCAGCGATTGGGGTTATACCGAAGTTAACCTGATCGGCGGTGAGCAGCAGATTGCCGACCTGAACAATCAGGACAATTTATACACCGTGGCAGAAATGTCCGCGGATGCATGGACTGCCCGCGTGGTGGGCGTCGTCAAAGAAGCGCTGCACGCGCAGGTTGATGGTCTGGAAACCGTTCTGGCGAAAATGTGCGAACCGCAGGTCGCTATCGTTTCTCTGACCATCACCGAGAAGGGCTACTGCCACTCTCCGGCAACCGGCCAACTGATGCTCGATCACCCATTTATCGTGGCTGACCTGCAGAACCCACATCAGCCAAAATCTGCGCCGGGCGTTATCGTCGAAGCGCTGGCTCGCCGTAAAGCCGCAGGCCTGCCGCCATTCAGCGTGATGTCCTGCGACAACATGCCGGAAAACGGCCATGTGATGCGTAATGTAGTATGTGCGTATGCACGTGCGGTTGATGCAGGTCTGGCTGACTGGATCGAATCTCACGTGACGTTCCCATCCACCATGGTTGACCGTATCGTTCCTGCCGTGACGCCAGAAACGCTGGATAAAATCGAACAGCTGACCGGCGTGCGCGATCCAGCAGGCGTTGCCTGTGAGCCGTTCCGTCAGTGGGTTATCGAAGATAACTTCGTCGCTGGCCGTCCGGAATGGGAAAAAGCGGGCGCTGAACTGGTAAGCGACGTTATCCCGTTTGAAGAGATGAAACTGCGCATGCTGAACGGCAGCCACTCCTTCCTGGCCTACCTGGGCTATCTGGCAGGCTATCAGCACATCAACGATTGCATGGGTGACGATAACTACCGCCGCGCTGCACACGCGTTGATGCTTAAAGAGCAGGCGCCAACCCTGAAGGTGCAAAACGTCGATCTGGCGCGCTATGCCGATCTGCTGATTGAACGTTACACCAACCCGGCGCTACGCCACCGTACCTGGCAGATTGCCATGGACGGTAGCCAGAAACTGCCTCAGCGTATGCTCGATTCTGTACGTTGGCATCTGGCGGATAACAGCAGCTTTACCCTGCTAGCACTGGGCGTTGCAGGCTGGATGCGCTACGTTGGCGGCGTGGATGAGCAGGGCAACGCGATTGAAGTTTGCGATCCGCTGCTGCCGGTTATCCAGGGCGTGGTACAGCAGAGCGAAGAGGGCGAAGCTCGCGTGAAAGCGCTGCTGGGCATTGAAGCTATCTTCGGTAAAGACCTGCCGCAGGAAGCGAAATTCGTTGAGCAGGTGACCGCAGCCTATCTGTCACTGCTGAGCAAAGGTGCGAAAGCGACCGTTGCCGAATTTGCCGCCTGATTTTATTGCATGACCATTAATGCCGCCGCTACGGGCGGCATTTTCTTTTATATCTGCCTTCATTACACTTCTTTAAAATAATTCAAGCCCCTTGAAATAATGGACGATTATTTTCACGCCGGAACTATCATTTTGGTGAATTAATGCTATCTGCATAGTCACAAATATGTCATGGTTATAGCGAAAGAATAATGGACACTCTGGAATAAGGAGCTCGGGCTATGTACAAAAAAATTCTGATGCCTGTAGATATTTTTGAAATGGACTTAAGTGATAAAGCGATTCGCCATGCCGTTTATCTGGCCGGTGAGGCGGGTGAAATTACGCTATTAAATGTATTACCTAACAGCAATCGCTCTATTTTACGCGGCTTCGCAGCGGATATTAAAAAGTTCGAAGATTTCATGCAGGCAGAATCAGTCAAGAAAATGAAAAACCTGCAGCGCCTCTTTGATATGCCTGCCGAGCGGCTGCATACCGACGTCCGGTTTGGCAATATCCGCGATGAAGTGATCGCGCTGAGCAAAACCGGGGAGTACGATGCGATAGTTATCGGCTCGCGCCAGCGAGGGATTACCACGCACCTTCTGGGCTCAAACGCCGAATCTATTCTGCGTTACGCCAATATACCGACAATGGTTATTCGATAAAAATAAGGCCTTCAGTAATGAAGGCCTTATTTCTTACTCTTCGCTAAACCAGTCGCTGTTTTCCTGACGAATTAACAACACTGATTCACCAATCTCCTGCAGGTGCAGGGTCATCGCTTTTTCCACCGCATCGGCATCGCGTTTTTCCAGCGCAGCGAATATTTCATGGTGCTGTTTTAATAACATCTCCGGCGAGGAGACATGATCAAGACTCATATAACGCACGCGGTCGATAGCGGCTTTAATATTCTCGATGGTATCCCAGGCCAACTGGCAATCTGCAATATTTGACAGAAGCTGGTGGAATTCGTCGTCGAGCAGGAAAAAATCGTTCAGCTGCTGGCGGTCAATGGCAATACGCTGCTGGTGCAGATTTTGCTCAAGCTGATAGCTTTGCGCATCGGTTATCATGGTGGCGGCCCGACGCGCTACCGCGCATTCGATAGCCTGACGAACAAAACACCCGTTACGAACCTGGGACAGTGAGATTTTATTCACGTAGCTGCCGCGCTGCGGGCGGATCTGGATCAGACCATTTTCGGCGAGTTTGATAAACGCTTCACGCACCGGCTGGCGAGAAACGTCAAACCGCAGCGACACCTCTTTTTCCGAAAGCGGGGTACCTGGCGGAATAAGGCAGTGCACGATATCGCGACGCAGAATGCGATAAATTTGCTGGTTGACGGGCTGTGTTGGGTTCAGTTGGGTTTCGGCGGCCATTGAGTCGTTCTTATCAGCTGATTAAGCTGCTATTTTACGCTTTTTTTGCCGCCGAGCCCAGACCCGACCGTGGGGCGGGTTGAGTTTAAATGCTAACTTTGGCGATGGACGCTCAGGCCAGCATAGGTCTGGCTGACTGGCATCATCTCGACGGTGTTAATATTGACGTGTTTCGGCAACGTCGCCACCCACCATACCGCTTCGGTCACGTCTTCCGGCGTCAGCGCGTTGGCATTCTCGTAGGTTTTACCGGCTTTGTTGTCATCACCTTTAAAGCGCACGTTGGAGAACTCTGTGCCACCAACCAGACCCGGTTCGATATCGGTCACGCGAACGGCGGTGCCGTGCAGATCGGTACGCAGGTTCAGGCTGAACTGACGCACGAATGCTTTGGTTGCGCCGTAAACGTTGCCGCCCGCATAAGGCCAGCTGCCAGCAGTGGAGCCGATATTAATCACGTGACCGCGGTTGCGCTCCACCATGCCAGGCAGTACCGCACGGGTCATATACACCAGACCTTTGTTGTTGGTGTCAATCATGTCTTCCCAATCCTCAACGCTTGCGCGGTGAGCCGGTTCCAGCCCCAGCGCCAAACCGGCGTTGTTGACCAGAATATCGATGTCACGCCATTCCGCGGGCAGATTAGCGATAGTCTCTTCAATTGCTGCGCGATTACGCACGTCCAACTGGACGGTCAGAATGCTGTCGCCTAACTCATCTTTCAGCGCTTTTAAGCGCTCATTGCGACGGCCAGTGGCAATGACTTTGTGCCCGTTAGCAATAAAACGGCGCGTAATGCTTTCGCCAAAACCTGCTGTCGCTCCGGTAACCAGTACGATCATCTCTCTGTTCCTTCAATGCGTTAGTGTTACCTTACGATAGCAGAACATCCGGTTATCAATCATCTGTTATGTGACGATGATGCCCTGATCTGGCATGCGCAGTATCAGAACTGGATAACCACTTTCCCAAAGTGCTGGCCGCCTTTCAGCGTTTGATAGGCGAGTTCGGCTTCTTCAAAGGTGAACACCTGGTCGATATAAGGCTTAATGCCGGAGCGAGCGACTTTTTCCAGTGTGGATACCGGCCCAACGTAGATACCCTGCAGCGTAATGCGCTTTTCCAGAATGCCGATATCAATCGTGCCATTGAAGCCGGAAAGCACGCCAATCAGCGAGATGCGGCCGCCAAAGCGTGTGGCCCTGGTGGTTAAATTCAGCGTGGCGGGCCCGGTCACGTCAACCGCAAGGTCTACGCCCTGGCCGTTAGTCAGTTTCAGCACCTCATCGGCCCATTCTGGCGTCTTTCTGTAGTTGATGGTTTCGTCGGCACCTAACTCGCGGGCACGGGCCAGTTTTTCATCAGAACTGGAGGTAATAATCACCCGGCAGCCTGCCAGTTTTGCCATTTGCAGGGCAAAGATGGATACGCCGCCGGTACCTTGAAGCAGTACCGTACTTCCTGGGGCAAGCGCACCGTGCTCAAACAGCGCAGACCAGGCGGTTACCGCAGCACAGGGTAGGGTAGCCGCTTCTTCAAAGGAGAGGCTGTCGGGAATGCGACAAATCCCGCTGGCAGAGACAATAAAATGTTCGGTTAATACGCCATCAACACCGGGACCACCTAATGAGGAGGCTTTCTTCGCCTCTGAATAGCTGCCGTCAATCCAGTCTGGCATAAAGCCAATGACGACGCGGTCACCCACCTTATAATCCGTCACGCCTTCGCCCACTTCGACAATCACACCGGCACCGTCAGAAACGGGAACGCTATCTTTAGCGTACTCGGTGACGATCAGGTCGCGGTAATTTAAGGAGACAGCTTTAATGGCAATGGCGACTTGTCCTGCGCCTGGTGCGCGGGCCGCGACGGTTTCAAGTTTCAGGGCTGGATTGGCATGACCGGTTAATTTATAACATTTCATATAGTGACCTTAATTAATTTGAGATTTATAAAACGACGCTAGAGTGTTAAAAGCCCTCAAGAACTATTTTTCCGATCATTCTTCCCGTTTCAATTTTTCTATGCGCCTTACGCAAGTTATCAGCGGTAATATTGCCATAGTGATCGCCTTGTGTAGTCTGAATAATCCCACCATCCACTAATTCACTAACACGCTTAAGTAATAAATGTTGGTTGATCATGTCTTTTGTTTCAAACATTGAACGGGCAAACATTGCTTCCCAGTGCAAGGATATACATTTGCCTTTCAACGGTACCGCATTAATACACTCGGGGTCGTCGACGATACCTAATTTCCCCTGCGGTGCGATGATCTTGATATATTCAGAATAGTGTTCGTCGGTATTCGTCAAGCTGGCTACATGGGTGACTTCGCTGATGCCGATACGGGCTAACTCTTCATCGAGCGGTTTCCTATGGTCGATGACCTCATGCGCGCCGGCCTTTCTTACCCATTCCTGACTTTCTGGCCGGGAAGCCGTGCCAATAACGGTCATTTTTGTTAATTGACGAGCCAGTTGCGTCAGCATGGAGCCCACGCCGCCTGCCGCGCCGACAACCAGCAAGGTATCCCCCTCGTTGCCGCCTTCAATAATGCCAAAACGGTCAAACAGCAGCTCCCATGCGGTAATGCTGGTTAACGGCATGGCAGCGGCAGCTGCGCGACTGATTGACATCGGCCGGTGAGCGACAATACGTTCATCGACCAACTGATATTCACTGTTGCTGCCCGGACGCGTTAATGCACCGGCGTACCAGACCTCATCACCGGGTTTAAACAACGTCACGTTTTCGCCGATAGATTTAACGATACCGACCGCATCCCAGCCTAATACGCGAGGCGTATCGGTATTATGCCAGGCGCGGACTTTAACATCGGCAGGATTAACAGCAATGGCCTTAACTTCAATTAAAAGATCTCGACCCGTAGCAATGGGTACGGGGATATCAATTTCAAGGAGATAATCAAGATTATCGTCTTTTGCGCCTGAACGCGTAATTGCTATTGATTTCATAAAACCTCGATGTTGATGTTATGGCTAATAACTGGCAACGTGCAAGTAATAAGTTAATAATGATTTCGCGACGAATGCGAAATAATGAAAATTATGATTGGCAAGATGGAAATATTATCCATTTCATAAATTGATAAATCTATTATACTGCCAGGTATTAACCTGACAAGTACGCACAATTTTGAGACTAAGTTACATGAATGATACCGATGAACTTTCGGACAGCAAAATGCCCCGGCAGCACAACACCCAGCGGACCGGATGTGCTGTTGAAATCACGCTGGGCGTTATTGGCGGGTTGTGGAAACCGATAATCCTTTTTCATCTGCTGGATGGGAAGCAGCGTTTTAATCAGCTGTGTAAGCTTATCGATACCGCCACACGTCGTATGATCACGCTACAGCTGCGTGAACTCGAGGCTGATGGCATCGTCAGCCGCACGGTATACGCGGAGGTTCCGCCGAGAGTGGAGTACGAACTCACCCCGCTGGGCGCTTCGCTAAAGCCCGTTTTACTGGCGATGCGCGATTGGGGGGATAATTTTCAATGTGAGCGGACGCAGCCTAAATGATTCGTTGTGAGCTGGCTAAGTGTTTTAGATAAGGGACAGGCGGAACAAAATATATTCTATACTATCAGTAACGGCGTTCGCTGGAGGCTCAACATGTACACTCCAATGGTTGCAGTCATGTTCGTCTTACTGGTAGCTCAGGCGCTTATCGAGATTGGTTTTTTGAAACCATAAGCTATTTTCGGCAATAAACGGCTGATAGCGATACGGTTGCATCAATCTCATGCGTACTTGCCAATATGCTTCTTGTCTCTGGGAGCAACCGGTGTCTGCGTCATTTTTATCGGCCTAGCGCCTCCCATCAAAGAAAAATCGCTCCTGCCGGGTAAAACCATTGCGGTCTATCAAGAGCTTGCTACTCTGGAACCCTGTTATTTTCAGGAACCCAGGATGTCGGCCATGAATCCATTTTTTGCCAGCAGTACGTTACCTTACCAGGCACCGCCGTTTGATGCGATTAACGATAGCCACTATCGCCCGGCCTTTGACGAAGCGCTAAAGCGCAAGCGTCAGGAGATTGCCGACATTGCCAATAACCCGGCTCCGGCAACCTTTGATAACACCGTCGTGGCGCTGGAAAAAAGCGGGGAGATGCTTTCTCGGGTCAACGCCGTTTTCTTTGCCATGGCGGCCTCCCACAGCAACGACACTATCCAGCAACTGGACGAAGCGTTCTCTGCTGAGCTGGCCGGGCTTGCCAACGATATTTATCTCAACGATGGGCTGTTTAGCCGTATCGAACACGTGTGGCAACAGCGTGATGGCCTCGGTCTGGAAGCAGAGGATCGCCGGCTGGTTGAGGTCATTTATCAGCGTTTCATTCAGGCCGGTGCAAGGCTGGGTGACGCGGAAAAGGCGGAGCTGAAAACCCTCAATACCGAAGCAGCAACCCTGAGCAGCCAATTCCACCAGTGTCTGCTGGGGGCGGCGAAAAGCGGCGGGCTGGTGGTAGAGAGCGTGGAAGAACTGGCTGGGTTTAGCGAAGATGAAATCGCCGTTGCCGCCGCCGCGGCGAACGATCGCGGTCTGGCGGGGCGCTGGCTTATTCCACTGGTGAACACCACCCAGCAGCCGGCGCTGGCTCAACTTCGTCAGCGTCAAACTCGTGAAAAGCTGTTTAAAGCCGCCTGGGCCCGCAACCAGATGGGCGATGCTAACGACACGCGGGAGAAATTGCTAAAGCTGGTGGCGATCCGCGCGCGTCAGGCAACGCTGCTGGGCTATAGCGACTACGCCAGCTGGAGTATGGCCGATCAAATGGCGAAAACGCCGAAAGCGGCCTTCGATTTTATGCGCGAGATTACTCCGGCGGCGCGGGCGCGGGCAGAAAGCGAGTTGGCGGATATTCAGACGCTTATCGATAGCGGATCGGCCTCATTTAAAGCCGAAGCCTGGGACTGGTTGTTCTATTCAGAACAGGTTCGCCGTGAAAAATATGCCATCGATGAAGCACAGATTAAGCCCTGGTTCGCCCTGGAACGCGTGCTGGTTGACGGCGTTTTCTGGTCTGCCAGCCAGCTGTTTGGGGTCACGTTTGTTGAACGTTTCGATCTGCCGGTTTATCACCCTGACGTGCGCGTCTGGGAGATTTTTGATGCTGATGGAGAAGGGATGGCGCTGTTTTACGGCGACTTCTTCGCCCGCGACAGCAAAAGCGGCGGGGCGTGGATGGACAACTTTGTGCCGCAATCTACCCTCAACGGTACGCGTCCGGTTATCTATAACGTCTGCAATTACCAGAAGCCGACCGCAGGTAAACGTGCGCTTATCTCCTGGGATGATGTGATTACCCTGTTCCACGAATTTGGCCACGCGTTGCACGGGCTGTTTGCTAGCCAGCGCTATGTCACGTTATCGGGGACCAATACGCCGCGCGATTTTGTTGAATTCCCGTCGCAAATCAATGAGCACTGGGCCAGCCATCCTGACGTCTTTGCCCACTATGCGCGTCACCATGAAACCGGTGAACCGATGCCGGAAGCGCTGCGGGAAAGTCTGTTCCGCGCCGCCAACTTCAACAAAGGCTACGACATGACGGAGTTGCTAAGCGCTGCGCTGCTGGACATGAACTGGCACAGCCTGAGCGCTGAATCGCTGCCGCAGGACGTGGAACAGTTTGAAACGGCGACGCTGGCGCGGGAAAAGTTGGATCTCTGCGCCGTGCCGCCGCGTTATCGCAGCAGCTATTTCTCGCATATTTTCGGCGGGGGCTATGCGGCCGGGTACTACGCCTATCTATGGACGCAAATGCTGGCAGATGATGGTTATCAATGGTTTGTTGAACAGGGCGGTTTGAATAGGGAAAACGGCCAGCGTTTCCGCGAGGCTATTTTGTCGCGCGGCAACAGCAGCGATTTAGAACAACTTTATCGCGCCTGGCGAGGACACGATCCGCTTATTACCCCAATGCTGAAAAACCGTGGGCTAAGTGAATAACCCGCTTAGTTAACGCATTTCTGGCGTGGTCTATTCACGCCAGAAACCACAAAAAATATAAAAAAAACCCGCACACAGGGCTGGCGGGTTAAGTACATCAATAAATAGAGCATTCTTGCTATCATTCCTGGAGGGAAGACAACGTTGCTAGTTTTACGTAATTGTAACAATTTAACAACCTGACATATTCGGTAGGGGATAAATCGCTGAAATACGCAGCAATGCGTCAGGTTCTCTCTTTACAAATGCGTTCACTTATTGAAGAAACTCGCCATTCGGGCTGCTATTATCACCGTGTAAATCGTTGAGTTAATGGATTTAATTTCGACAATCTGCCCGGAGGCAACCATGAAAGTATCCCAGCGTAAAGCGCGTCGCGAGTCCATCTGGTCTAATCGTCCTGAGCATCAGGACCTGCAGGAATCTCGTTCAGGCAGATTGTGGGCAGGCCGTCAGGCCAGCTGTCGGAGTAAAAAGGCGTGGAAAAATTATGCTTTGAATAATGCACTCGCCGTTTAGCTTTAGTTGAATATTGCGGTGGTAGGGTAGTGGTTAGCAACGATGGTCCAATCAGGAAGAGCGGACGATTGTAGAAACAAAAAATCTATCCATGCAAGCATTTATGCCGCCAGTTAACCTGGCGGTTTTTTTTATCCGTTAATCATTCCATCTTCCGCTAAAATAGGCAGTCAGGAAACCGGAAAACAGAATGAGCCCCACGGCAACCAGAAACACTTGCATATTATCCAGCATGATGACCTCCTCTTTTACGATTCTCACAATGAGCACCTAATTAGCCTACTGATTTAAACTTAGACTAACGCCGTAATTTGTGAATTAATTATTTGTTGCAGTAAATTTTTTTCTGTACGCCAGCGGACTTATTGCCAGATGTTGCTGAAAGCGTAAACGCAGATTTTTCGCATTGCCAAAACCGCTCAACTCCGCCACTTTTTCGACGCTGTCCCGACTGCTGGTCAGGCGATGTTGCGCCTGCTGCAAACGTTCATCGAGCAGCCAGCGGGCAGGCGTTTTTCCGGTGGCATCCTGAAAGCGGCGTAAAAAGGTCCGCTCGCTCATTCCCACCCGCTGCGCCAGTGAACTGACGCTATGGCTTTCCGCCAGATGTTGATAAAGAAAATCAAACAGCATGCCGAGGCGCTGGCTTTCCCGCGCCCGGGCAACGGGCTGTGCAACCTGTTGTTTCTGCGCGCCGTCGCGGTGGGGTTGGATGACCAGACGTCGAGCGACCAGGTTTGCCGCCTCGAGGCCGAAATCCTTTCGCACCACGTGCAGGCAAAGGTCGATCCCGGCCGCGCTGCCGGCTGAGGTGAATACGTGCTCCTGCGCGATATACAGCACATCTTCCACAACCTCGATCGCCGGGTAACGCTGCTGGAGCGTATCGACATAACGCCAGTGGGTCGTGGCGCGCTTACCGTCGAGCAGGCCCGCGGCAGCCAGCACGAAAACGCCGGAGCAGATGGAAATCACCCGGCAGCCGCGCTGATGCGCTTGTCTGAGCGCCTGACACAGCGCTGGCGGAACGTCGGCGTCGATACCGCGCCAGCCTGGCACCACGATAGTATCGGCGAGCTCCAGCAAGCTTAAATCCCCGTCCGCCATGACCCGTACGCCGCCGGTGGCCCGTAGCTCACCTTCGTCGACGGCGGCGACCGCAAAGCGATACCAGCCTTCGCCCATTTCGGGCCGGTGGAGGCCGAAAATCTCCACCGCGACGCCAAATTCAAAAGTGCAGAGACCGTCATAGGCTAACGCCACCACCAGCGGGGCGCACTTTGTCATGTTCTGGCTGTTTTCTGTCATTTCTGCGGGCGGTTGTTGCATGGGGTGCCTGTTTATACTCATCCGGTCGTTACCATAGTGGTAACACAGAACCGGAGAATTAACGATGAGTTACGTGACTGACATTCCCACTGCAAGCGCCGCTGATGCAGTAGCCCATTTTCGCCAGCGCCTGAGCGTTGAAACCGACTGCGCGGATGTCCATGCCTCGCAGCAGCATCACGACGTTGATTTTGTACTGCTTCACGTAGTGGGAAGTGCCGAAACCTTCGCCCGTTGTCATATACCTGGCGCGCTTCATCTGCGGCATGCTGATATCTCCGCCGAAAGAATGAAGGACTGGCCTGCGGAGACGTTGTTTGTGGTCTATTGTGCGGGGCCTCACTGTAACGGTGCCGATCAGGCGGCGCTCAAGCTGGCGTTACTGGGGCGCCGGTCAAAATAATGATTGGTGGGATGACCGGCTGGCAGGATGAGGGATTCGCCTTTCAGTCGGGATCATGAAAATCTTTCAACAGTGATGAATTATTCTCGTTTGCCTGGGGCGCTGTCCAGTGACACTATCCAGACATATAGCCATCCAGAAGTCTAAATGGTTCAAATAATAAATTATCACTCAAGGCAACGAGTTTGCCTGATGGAGTAAGGAGATCGCATGACACACCAACACGCCCCTTATCGCGCCGACATCGTTGGCAGTTTTTTACGCCCGCTGGCGATTAAAGAAGCCCGCCAGCAGCTTGCTAACGGTGAAATCAGCGCGCAGCAGCTGCGCGCCGTAGAGGATGCCGAGATTCGGCGTGTGGTGCAGCATCAGTGCGACTGCGGCCTGCACGTGGTGACCGATGGTGAGTTCCGTCGTGCCTGGTGGCATTTCGACTTCTTCGACGGCCTGCAGGGTGTTGAGCGCTACGATTCCGAAAACGGTATTCAGTTTAACGGCGTGCAAACCCGCGCCCACGGTATTCGCGTCACCGGCAAGCTCGGCTTTGGTGAGCACCCAATGCTGGAAGATTTCCGCTTCCTGAAAAGTATCAGCGGCGAGGCAACGCCGAAGATGACGATTCCAAGCCCAAGCGTGCTGCATTTCCGTGGCGGACGTAAAGATATCGATGCGACGGTTTACCCGGATTTGACCGACTATTTTAACGACCTGGCCGATACCTGGCGTGACGCTATCCGCGCGTTTTATGATGCCGGTTGTCGCTATCTGCAGCTCGACGATACCGTTTGGGCCTATCTGTGCTCTGACGACCAGCGCCGCCAGGTTCGTGAACGCGGGGACGATCCGGATAAGCTGGCGGCTATCTATGCCGACGTGTTGAATCGCGCGCTGGAAGGTAAGCCGGATGACCTGATTGTTGGGCTGCACGTGTGTCGCGGTAACTTCCGCTCCACCTGGATTTCAGAAGGCGGCTATGAGCCGGTGGCCGAGATCCTGTTTGGCCGCGTAAACGTGGATGCCTTCTTCCTCGAGTACGACAACGATCGTTCCGGTGACTTCGCGCCGCTGCGTTTTATCCGCCCAGGGAAGCAGAAAGCGGTGCTGGGGCTGATTACCACCAAGAACGGCGAGCTGGAAAACCCGCAGGGCGTGAAGGCGCGCGTAGAAGAAGCATCGCAGTATGTCGCGTTGGATCAGATTTGCCTCAGCCCGCAGTGTGGTTTTGCTTCTACGGAAGAGGGAAACAGCCTGAGCGAGCAGCAGCAGTGGGATAAAGTGCGTCTGGTGACGGGGATTGCGGCGGATATCTGGTAATTCCCCCGGGGTCGGCGTTCCGCCTCGCCCGGGCTACCTATCCTGTAGCCCGGCCAAGCGTAGCGCCGCCGGGAAATCCGTCACGCCACGCTCACCGTCGCACCCCAGGTACTGGCCTTAATGCCGCGAATAATCAGCCACCACGCCAGCACGATAACCACCATCATGATCGGGAACAGCGCGTAAGGCGCGAAATGGGTCAGGATCTGTCCGGTCAACAGCGGGTTCAGCGCCGCGCCGAGCCAGCCCAGCGCCTGAGCGGAGAAGTAGCTGGCTTTCATGCCCGGTGGGGCAATGTTATCAATCAGCATATATTCACCCGGGGCGTAGATGACCTCGCCCAGCGTAAAGACCGCCGCCGCCAGTCCCCAGAACAGCAAATTATTGCCTGACATCATAAATCCAGCCAGACCCAGCACATAACAGAAGGTACCAAAGGTCATCAGCGGCTTCAGATTGGTCGCCGTTAACCGACGGCCAATGGCGTACTGTAAGGTCACCACCACCGCGGCATTCACCGGCAGGATCACCGCCACCACCTTTTCGGCAAAGGTGCTATCGCCAATCGTCAGCACGTACTGCGACATACAGGAGGCGAATGAACCGCCAACGAATGAAGCAAGCAGGCCGGAAAGGGTAAACCACAGCAGCGCCCGGTCATGCAACAGCACGGACGGCGACCAGGCCACGGGGGTTTCCGCCATGTCGGCAGCGCTAACGCGCGCCACGTAGCGCTGGATAAACAGCAGCGGGAACGCAGCGCAAATCGCTGCCAGCCAGAACGGCAGGTTAATGCTGTGCATCACCAGCAGCGTGCCAATCGGCGGGCCAATGGTCCAGCCAATGTTCAGGAAGGTGTAGTTAAGCGAAAAAATACGCGCTTTGGTCGTGGCCGTTAGCGTGTCGGAGAAATAGGCCTTCAGCACGGTCGAGAAGATCGAATAGGAACAGTTGATCAGCGAGAAAAAGAACACCACCAGCGGCACGCTGTGCACCAGTGGAATAGCGACAAAACCGGCGATAAAAAACGTTACGGCGATCAGCATATAGCGTTTCTTATCGAACTTATCCGCCAGAATGCCAAAGCCGAGGCTGAAGATAACGCCGGCCACCAGCGCGATGGACAGTGCATAGCCAATAGTGTCTACCGTCAACGCGTATTTACGCGTGAGGTAAATGGTCATAAACGGAAGGGTGGCGCCGCGCCCGATGGTTAACAGTAACGACGATGCCAGCAGCGCAATCGTGGATCGTCTGGTCGTTGGTTTCATTTTCCTGCCCGAGAGATGTCGTTGTGCGTTTTTTTGTTATCGCTTTCACAAATATCACGCCATAAGCGGCTTGTATACCTGAGCGCGTGTCGGGAAGTGCGATTTCAGCCCGCCAGAAATAATGATCTATTCCTGGGCTGAATTTTTCGTTACTTTGAATGTGTTTACATAAATTTAATAAACGGTGGGGCGTGTATGACGCGTAAAGATGGGCTGCTGGCGCTGCTGGTGGTCGTAGTATGGGGACTGAATTTTGTGGTTATTAAGGTGGGGCTGCACGGCATGCCGCCGCTGCTGCTGGCGGGATTACGCTTCCTGTTCGTCGCCTTCCCGGCGCTGTTCTTTGTCCCACGACCTCGCGTACCACTGCCGCTGCTACTGGGCTATGCGCTGACCATCAGCTTCGGTCAGTTTGCCTTCCTGTTCTGCGCGATTAACTTTGGTATGCCAGCCGGGCTGGCGTCGCTGGTGCTGCAGGCGCAGGCCTTCTTTACCATTATTCTTGGCGCGTTTGTCTTTGGCGAGCGCCTGCAGCGCAAGCAGCTGGTAGGGATTTCGCTGGCGGTATTCGGTGTGCTGGTGCTGATTGAAACCAGTATGACCGGGCAACATGTGCAACTGCTGGGCTTTATGCTGACGCTGGGTGCGGCGCTGTGCTGGGCATGCGGCAATATCTTCAACAAAAAGATCATGCTGCATCCATCGAAAACCGGCGTGATGTCGCTGGTGGTCTGGAGCGCGCTGATTCCGATTGTGCCGTTTATGCTGAGCTCGTGGATTTTCGAAGGCCCACAGTTGATGGCGCAGAGCCTGATTCATATTGATCTCACTACCGTGCTGTCGCTGGCCTATCTCTCCTTTATTGCCAGTATCGTGGGCTACGGGATTTGGGGTTCGCTGCTTGGACGTTATGAAACCTGGCGCGTGGCGCCGCTGTCGCTTCTGGTGCCGGTGGTGGGGCTCGCCAGCGCGTCGCTGCTGCTCGGTGAGACGCTGTCGGTGATGCAACTGGCAGGGGCGTTGCTGATTATGGCCGGGTTGCTGATCAACGTCTTTGGCCTGCGTATTCCGGGGTTGCGTCGGGCGGTGAAGGGATAACGGGATAAAAAAAGCCCCGCCGAAGCGGGGCAATAACGTTTAGCGATTTTTATCGTTGTAGTACGGTACGCCCAGTTCATCTGATTTATCGCTACCGGCGGCCATATGATTAAAATCAAACGGCGACTGGTTGCTGGCAGATGGCATCAGCATGTCCTGATGGGCGTGATTTTGTGCCGGTAGTTGTTCCGCATAGCTTGCGCTTGCGGCCATCGTCAGGGCGACGAAAGCAACGGCAGCGAACAGTTTCATTATTTCCTCGATACGTCTTTTTGCAGGCGATTAACAGACACAGTGATTAATAGGGAACAGGTAGCGAGAATCCTCGCGCATATTGGTCACGCGGTACTTGTGCGGTGGCACATCAAAGTAGTTTTTAAACGTCCGCGTCAGCGTCTGCTGCGATTCAAAACCGTAACGTTCGGCCAGATAGAGAATCGGCTCATTGCCTTCTTTTAACTTCTGGGCGATTTCCGTCAGTTTACGGGTGCGAATGTACTGACCTAATGAATGACCGGTCTCTTTTTTGAACATCCGCTGCAGGTGCCATTTTGAGTAACCGGAACGCTCAGACACTTTCTCAAGTGACAGAGGGGATTCCAGGTTATCTTCGATCCAGTCCAAAATGCTATGAATAGTAATAGCGTCAGTGTTACGTCTGGACATCGTCTTACCTCTTCTTCTGTTTACGGCAATATTTTTTTAAGGAGAAGTTCGAGCGTCGCAACTTCATTTGCCGTTAAGTTTTTTGTTAATTCCTGGTGCAGGTTTTGCCCAACGAGCAGGTGGCATTGTTCACAAATGGCTGCGCCTTCTGGCGTCAGCTGAATCAATACCCCACGTTTGTCATTTGGATTGGGTAACCGGGCTATCCAACCCCGACACAACAAACGATCAAGCATGCGAGTGAGCGCGCCCAGATCCACCGAAAGGGTCTTTTTCAACTCCACGGGGGTGATACTGCCCTGGCAACGGATAGAGCAAAGCACTCTGAACTGCGAGGCGGTAATCTCTTCTGGCGATAAATGCTCGTTGAGTAAGCGATCTTTTTTCTGGTTAACCATGTGAATCAGGTGCCCAAGTGGAATCATTTCATTGAAGAGATTGCTTGTGCTGTTCACAATGGTTGCCCTGGCAAGTACTTTAGTTGCGGTGGATATTATTTCTCACGCAATCATAAGTCAACTGAATGGATTGAGTGATGCCACGAATTGCTAAAACGGTTCAGACAGCCATAAATAGGATATCCTGTACTTAGCCTGCCCGAAGCCAGATATGCTGCGCTGGTGGGGAATGGCCTGGTGTACAGCATGTTATTTTTCGTTAAACAGACAGGATTTTGGGACGCTTATGAAGGAACTTATTCAGGCAATAGGGCTTGGGCTGGTGGTATTGCTGCCGCTGGCAAACCCTTTAACGACCGTGGCGCTGTTCCTTGGGCTCTCCGGCAATATGAACAACGCAGAGCGCAACCGGCAGTCGCTGATGGCCTCGGTGTACGTCTTCGCTATCATGATGGTGGCCTATTATGCGGGCCAGGTGGTGATGAATACATTCGGTATATCAATACCTGGGCTGCGAATTGCCGGTGGGCTGATCGTGGCCTTTATCGGTTTCCGCATGCTGTTCCCGCAGCAGAAGGCGCATGACTCGCCGGAAGCGCGCAGCAAATCAGAAGAACTGGAAGACGAACCGACGGCGAACATCGCCTTTGTCCCGCTTGCCATGCCTAGCACCGCAGGCCCAGGGACGATTGCGATGATCATCAGTTCTGCATCGACGGTTAAGCACGGGGCAAATTTCCCGGACTGGGTGATACTGGTCGCGCCGCCGATTATCTTTGCGCTGGTGGGCATTATCCTGTGGGGATGCTTACGTAGCTCAGGGGCGATTATGCGTCTGGTCGGGAAAGGGGGGATTGAAGCGATTTCCCGTCTGATGGGCTTCCTGCTGGTGTGTATGGGCGTGCAGTTTATTATCAACGGCGTACTGGAAATTATTACGACCTATCACGCGTAAGGTTCCCCGGCGTCGCTGCGCTCGGCCGGGCTACCAATCTGAACGTAGCCCGGCCAAGCGCAGCGACGCCGGGAAGCACATCAATGCTGATGCGCCTGTTCCTCTAACGATGCCGATGGCCAGCGGCGGAAAATCATCACCGACCAGACAAGCGCCGCCAGCGCCGGTGCCGCACCCACATAGCCGATAGACGACATCGACAGATGGGTGCTTATCTGGCTACCCAGCAGCGCCCCGGCACCAATCCCGATATTGAAAATCCCGGAGAACAGCGACATTGCTACGTCGGTGGCATCCGGCGCCAGCGCCAGCACTTTCACCTGCATTCCCAGACCGATCACCATAATGGCAATACCCCAGAAGATGCTGAGCACGGCGAGGTGAGTGGCATCCTGCGCGGCGGGAAGCAGCAACAGCAGGCAGACTAGCAGCAGGCCAATGGCACCGTTGATCAACCCTGACGAATGTTTATTGCCGAGCTTACTGAAGATAATGCTACCGATAATCCCCGCGCCGCCCAGCACCAGCAGCAGAATCGTGGCAAAATTACCGCTCAGCCCGGCCACTGTCTGCACAAAGGGTTCAATATAGCTGTAGGCGGTGTAATGGGCGGTCACCACCACCACGGTCAGCAGATAAATGCTCATCAGCGCCGGACGACGGAACAGCACCGGCAGGCTTTTCAGCGAACCGGAATGTTCACTCGGCAGCTTAGGCAGCAGCTTAATCAGCGCCAGCATGGTGATGAGCGCACCTACGCCGATGGCGAAGAAGGTGGTTCGCCAGCCGAAGTATTGCCCCACGATACGACCGATCGGAATGCCGAAGACCATTGCCAACGCCGTGCCGGTCGCTATCAGACTCAGCGCCTGTGCACGTTTACCGGCTGGCGCCATACGAATCGCCAGAGAGGCGGTAATTGACCAGAACACCGCATGGGCAAACGCAATTCCGATTCGGCTTATCACCAGTACGGTGAAGTTCCACGCGAGGAACGACAGCACGTGGCTGGCAATGAACAGAATAAAAAGCCCGATCAGCAATTTACGCCGTTCCATCTGGCTGGTCAGCAGCATAAACGGCAGCGACATCAGTGCGACCACCCAGGCGTAGATGGTCAGCATGATCCCGACCTGCGCCGTCTGCATGCCAAAACTGCTGGCGATGTCGGAGAGCAGTCCAACCGGAACGAATTCAGTGGTATTGAAGATAAAAGCAGCGATAGCCAGCGTGACTACCCGAAGCCACGCGATCCGACGAGAGACCGTGTTTGTTGTCATAAAAATGCACCGGGAGCGTTAAAGAAAGGAACAGATAAGCGATCTTAAAGCGATTTTTGCGACAAATACAATTATTTTGTGATTAACCTCTCATTTTTGTAGTTGTGTGACAGTGTCACTTTTTAGCGCCAGAAAGCGAGTTGCCGGTATTCATTTTTTATGTCAGTTTGCTATCTCGCACATATGATTCAGGGGATACGCATGCACGAGATTGATTTTTATATGGTTGATGCCTTTAGCGACCATGCTTTCGGTGGTAACGCGGCGGCGGTTTGTCTGCTTGACGACTGGCTGCCCGATGAGACGTTGTTGAAAATGGCCCGTCAGCATAATCAATCGGAAACGGCGTTTATTGTTAAGCAGCACGGCGGTTTTGCCCTGCGCTGGTTTACCACCCAAAATGAAGTTAACCTCTGCGGCCACGCGACGCTTGCCAGCGCTCACGTGGTGTTTCAGCACCTTCATTACCCTGATGAACGCGTCCATTTCGACACCTTGTCCGGCCGCTTAACCGTCTCGCGCCGCGACGAATGGCTCACGCTGGACTTCCCGGCTGGTGCCACCCACGACGCCACGCCTCCGGCGGACATGCTGCATGCACTGGGCGTTACCCACTACCTGAATGCCCGTAAAGGCCGGGCATGGGTGATTGAGCTGGAAAACCGGCAGCAGGTTGAAGCGCTGAAACCCAATATCAGCGCCATGATCCCCGGTGAACATAAAGTGTCCGTCACCGCTGCGGGCGACGGTGATTATGATTTTGTTAGCCGCTTCTTCTCACCGGGCGAAGCGGTGTGGGAAGACCCGGTTACCGGCTCCGCACACACCATGTTAATTCCGTACTGGGGCGAAAAGCTCGGTAAAACCCGGATGCTGGCGCGTCAGGTATCCGCGCGCGGTGGCGATGTGCGCTGTGAATGGGTGGGTGAGAGGGTATTGATGAGCGGGGTGGCGAGAACCTATTTACAAGGGAAAGTGCTGCTGGATTAATCCGTCGCCCGGACGAAGAAACCCCGACCCGCATTGCCAGGCCGGGGTTCTCTGCCGCTAGAACATCATACCGGGAAGATAAAGATGGCGCCCGCGCACAGCGCCAGAATGCGAATCAGGTACATCGGAATCGTGAAGAGCCAAAACTCCGACATTTTATATTTCCCCATGCCCATAATCATGGCTGGCATACCGTCAATCGGCATATAGCCACCGTTCCAGCCGGATATCGTGATCGCAATGGCCGCCGCCGTTGGGTTCAACCCTAGCCCAGTGCAGGCCGCGATGCCGATGGGCCCAAAGATAAAAATTGAGCCGATGGTTGACCCGGTAAAGGTCGCGCAGGTGCTGGTCAGCAAGGCCAGAATAAGAATGAAAATGAACGGTGAAACGCTGGTGCCCAGCACGCCAGCAACGGCATTACCAATCATCGCCGTCACCCCGGTACCGGCAAGCGCATCGGAGACCCCAATGACGCAGGCGGTCATGATGATCACCGGCGCGCCCATGTGGTCACGGACCTCTTTAAAGTCGAGTACGCCAATAAAGAGCAGAAACGCGCCTGCTAAGCCGGGTGCAATATAGGCAATATCACCCAAGGTGCTCATCAGCATCATGCCAATCACGCTAAAGAAGAATGCTCCCACGGTGCATTTCTCTTTCCATGCGGGGAGGGTCGATGCCTCATCTTCCAGCGCCGCTGCACTTTCATCCGCCGCGTCGGCAATCGGATGATTGGGCAAAAATCGGTATGCAATCAGGCTCCAGGCAAAATAGGCTGCGGACATCACCAGGTTGACCAGGGCGAATTTCATCATCGAAATTTCCTGGTTAATTCCCGACGCCTGCAGTACGGAGACGGTGACGCCGAAAAGCAGCGCGACGTTGATCGGGATCAGCGGGTGGTTAGTCGCAAAGCCTAACGGCATCACCAGTTTCGAGGTGGGGAGCTTTTGGCTATAAGGCAGTGAGGCGATAAGCGAGAGAATCAGGACGTAATACCCCGTCGCCCCAGTACCCGCCAGGCTTGCGCCAAGCATGACGATCATCAGCAACAGAATATAGCTTTTATAGCCGCCCCGGTTGAGATGCACCATCATTGCCGTTTTGATACTGCTAATCAGCCGGGTTTTTTGTAATCCCGCCATCACGACCATAAAACCCGCCAGCATAATGACGGTGGAATTCACAAACCCGGCAAAGGCTTGTTGAATGGTGGAAACCTTGCAGACGACTAACAGCAGGCAGGCAAGCAAAGGTGGCGCGCCAAAAGGAAGTTTGTCCGTCATGATCAGCACGATCATCAGGATGAGTATTCCAAGCGACAGAATCATTTCCGTGGTCATTTTTTAGCTCCTTTTTAGGCATCCAGCATGTCGCGAGGGACTTTAAAGACGGCCTTTCGCACGGTGGCAGGTGAATCGACCAGACAAAGTGCCTGGTGCGGTTCTCCCGGCATAAAAAGAGCGAAATCTCCCGTTTGCAGCGTAATGGCGACGCCTGGCGTAGCGCTGTGGGTGATAAACAGGTCCGGTTTGCGCTCTTCATCGTCAAGCTTCCCAACATCCTGCACGCCAGCGTGAATTAACTCGCGCCCCGACAGCATCACCTGTATATCGGCCCACTCCCGGTGATACTCCGTGTGACGTTGGTCGGCGGATTGCGTCTGCGCGTTACCGATGGTGCAAAACCATGAGTCGTTTACCGGCTGCCATCGCCCATCTTCCCGCGCGATCAAAGCCTCGAGCGAGCAGTCGGAACGGGAAAGTAATTGCCGAATGGCGAGAGGGAGCCCGGCCATCGCCAGCGCGTTGAGATTGCCGATAATCATTGTGCGGCTCCTTTTATCCATTCAGGGGTCGTGCGGACGTACTTAATCGCCTGGCGGTACCAGGTGTAGGCAATATGTAGGGTGCCATCCGGGCTCTGTTTGATGCTGGGATAGGAGAACTCACGGTTGCGTTTATCCAGCGAATTGTTGGTCATGCAGTAGCCATCGCCTTCATCCAGATTGCGCTGCCACGGCCAGGTTTTACCGCCGTCATCAGAGATGGCAATGGTCATCGGCGCGCGTGGCGCTCCCCAGAAGGCGCTTTTGCCGCCCGTGGGCTGCGGCTCTTTACGGCTGTTATCACCATCGTCGATTTCGTCGTACAGCGAGGCCCGGCGTTCCAGCGCACCGGCGGCGCTCATGGCGTTAAAGACCAGCGCCAGTTCGCCGTTGGCGAGCGTTGTCACCTGAATAGAGGAGTTGTTATTCGGCAGATTGGTCGCCTCGGGGATGGACCAGCTTTCACCGCCATCCGTGGAGTGACTGGCATAGATATGATCGGCCCAGCGGCTGCGAAACAGCGCCAGCAGCGTGCCATTAGAGAGCGGGGTGATATTCATATGCACGCATCCCAGGCTCCGGGGAACAATGACATCCCCCCAGGTTTTCCCCTTATCAGCGGAAATCTTCACCGCGCTGATATCATCATTACCGACCCATTTTTCTCCCGGCTGGGTGCGGCAGTAAAATACGGGCAGCAGCCAATGGCCGTTCTCCAGTACTACGATTGGCTGGCGGATGAACGTTCCCGGTTGGTCAAGCAGCGTGGCAGTTTCTCCCCAACTGATCCCGAGATCGTGCGACTGGCGGTAACGGACAATCGCGGTATCCTGATTGCCGGAGATCTGTGCGGTCCACAGCAGCCACAGCACGTTGTCCGGGTCCAGAAACAGCACCGGGTTTTGCTCAGAGCGGGTGCCGTCGTGAGACAGTTTCACGGCCTCGCTCCATTGCTCGCTGCCGGGCGCCAGCCGCGATCCCCAGACGGAGATATCGGCTACGCCCTCCTGGGTGCCGCCGAACCATACGCACATCAGCGCGCCGTCCGGCAGGGGTAATAGATTAGCGGCATGGTTTTGTGGGCAGGTCGACGGCAGCATGGCAGTGGCAACCTGCGTGTCGTGACGGTCATGACGAATAATACCGTCACGAATAAGGGTTACAGACATAATCAGACTCCATTTTATTATTCAGGGTTTTATTTATTCAGTTCTAAGGTCTTAAACGCTTTATGAGAGTTTGTTGTTTTACTGAGTCGCCGATTCCGTACAATATTGATAATTTCTACGGTCAGAGAGAAGAATATGGCGAAATAGAGGTAGCCTTTAGCAATATGAATATTGACGCTGTCGGCCACGAGTAACACACCGACGAACAGCAGGAAAGTGAGAGCCAGTATTTTTATTGAAGGCGTGTTATTGACGAAATCACCGATAGCTTTAGCGGCAAACATCATCACGCCGACCGCAATCACCACGGCCGCCACCATAATAAAGATATGCTGCGATAACCCCACGGCGGTAATCACTGAGTCAAGACTGAACACGATATCCAATAACATAATCTGGACAATCGCACCCGTCAGGGAGAGTTGACGTTTATCGTCGTTATGCTGTTCTTGCTCCTGCCGGATTTCAGCCAGGATCTCCTGGAGCGACTTGTAGATCAAGAACAGGCCGCCAGCGAAGAGAATCAGCGTGCGCAGCGAGACCGGGAAGTGCCCGATAGTCAACAGGGGGGCGGTGATATGCGCTAACCAGGCGATGGAGATAAGCAACAGAATCCGCATTATCATCGCGCCGCCAAGCCCCAGTTTTCGCGCCATATTCTGCTGCTCTAGCGGTAGTTTTGCCACAACCAGTGAAAGAAATATAATATTATCGACCCCGAGAATAATCTCCAGAAACGTTAGCGTGACTAACGTTAACCATATATCGGGATCGAACAGCCATATAAACATTGACAAAGCCCTTTCGCAGAATGGTAGGGTGCCAGTAAGCAACCCGTTATTTATTAAAATACTGCAGACTGAGAACGTATAAATAGCACTTCCAAATAATAACAATTATCAATAAACGGTCTGACCAGTGAGTGACAATAATATCTTCAGCATGCATTTATTTAACGCGTCATTGCGTTTGAATCTTTCTGTTATTTCTGGTTGGGAATGCCGTTCCCAACCATGTCATTCGGTGAAATCATTAATCATCGGCATCTGTAAATAGGAATAACGTGCACAAGATTAACAGTATGGCGCGCCGAGTTCTTGTATTTGCTGCTGCTGGGCCGGAGTAAACGCGACCGCGTAGCGACTATCTCCGACGTTGTGGCCGTTAAGCTGTAGCGTTTTTTTCACCACTGCAGGTGAGAACGCGATTTTGTAGAGTTCGGTGCGCAGGACGGTAACCTTTTCCTGAGCCTGTCGTGAACCTTCAATATCGCCCGCCTGGAAACGGGACCAGATAGCGTTAATCTCTTTTGCCGCGACGTTGGCCAGGCCGGAAATACAGGCAGAGCAGCCGTCTACATAGCCCTGATGAATCAGCGAATCCGGGCCATTCAATATCGAGAAATTCGGGATATCGCGCACGGCGTCAAGGAAACCCTTCAGGCTCTCGTAGTTTCCCGCGCTGTCCTTAAGACCAATGATGTTCGGGTGCTGCGCTAACTGGTGTGCCGTCTGCGGCTCAATGGTGTTGCCGGTGCGGGCGGGAATGTTGTAGAGGAACATCGGAACGCTCAGGGCGTCGGCGATGGCGCTATAGTGCGCAACCAGTTCGCCCTGTTTCAGGGGAACAAACCACGGGGTAATAACCGAGACGGCATCCACGCCCAGTTGGGCAATGCGCTGACCGAGACGGATAGTTTCCCGCGTGGAGACTTCGCCAATGTGTGCAACAACCGGCACGCGTCCTGCGGCGGCCTCGACGCAGGCACTCGCCACCGCGACTTTCTCATCTTCATTGAGCACAAAAAATTCGCCGTTGGTACCGCCGCAGAAAATGCCGTTCCCGGCCTCAATCTGCCGATTGACCTGACGTTTAAGCTCGGGAATATTCAGCGCGCCGTCGTTATCGAAAGGGGTGACGATGGCGGTTAATACGCCGGTGATAGAGTGACTCATAATGGATTCCTTGTTTGGGATTAGCACGCCGGAAAGAGCGTGCGATAGATGGCCTGAACATCGTCCTTGCTGACGTGGCAGGGGGCGTTATTGAGCAGGCGCTTCACGTTGAGTGCCGCTTCGCTCAGAGAATCAATACTCTCTGGAGGCACGCCAAGGGCGAGCAGGCTATCGGGAAGCGCCAGTCGTTTGACTAATGCCGCCAGCCAGTCAACCAGCGCATAGGATTTCTCTTCCGTGCTTAATGAACGATCCGCATCGGGGATCAGATCCCAGACCTGCGCGAATTTTGCCTCGGCGTGAGGGCGAACCACAGCCATGCAAGGGGCCAGCAGAATCGCGTTCGCCACGCCGTGCGGCAGGTGCCAGGTTCCACCAAGCGGGTAGGAAAGGGCATGAACCAGATGCGTTCCCGCATGGTTTATCGCCACGCCGCCGTAATATGACGCCCAGAGCATCTCGAGCCTGGCGGCTAAGTTATCGGGCTGCTGTACCGAGATGTCGATATGACGAACCAGTTTGTGCAGACCAATAAGCGCGGCGTTATCGCTCACCGGGTTCGCCACCGTGGCGGTAAAGCATTCCAGTAAATGGCACAGCGCATCAATCCCCGTCGATGCGGCAATATGCGCCGGCATGCTGGTGGTTAACTCCGGCAATAGCGCCACATAATCAGGCAGCAGCACCGGGGAGATAATACCGACTTTGGTGTTTTGCTCAGGGATCGCAAGAATGGCGTTGGGCGTCGCTTCCGAGCCGGTGCCAGCCGTCGCGGGAATCAATAATGACGGGATCTTATGCGCTGGTTTTTCGCCGTTCAGCAGTGCATCCAGGCCGGGAGACTGTGGGTGTAAAAGCACCGACAGCAACTTGGTCACGTCCAGCACGCTGCCACCGCCAATGCCTGCCACCAGTTCGGGTTGCCAGGCGCTGGCAACAGTAAGGATCTGCGCCATATCGTGCTGGGTTGGCTCAGCCGGTACGGTATCAATGATCTGCACCTCTTTGCCGTTCGCCGTAAGGAGCG
The DNA here is from genome assembly GCF_019584505.1 of Kluyvera sp. EC_51. NCBI lineage: Bacteria > Pseudomonadati > Pseudomonadota > Gammaproteobacteria > Enterobacterales > Enterobacteriaceae > Kluyvera > Kluyvera sp. EC_51. Next base: position 82,148 of record NZ_VDAG01000081.1, read on the forward strand.
CGTGGATCGCCGTCGTGGCGGGCAGTTTTCCGACGTTGCTATCGGTGACCAGCAATACCTTTTTCATTTCTGGCAATAACGAGGTCAGGGCGCTGAACGCCCCGGCTCCGCTGATAAGCGTACTGTTTATGGTAGCCACTCTCTTCTCCTGTGTGTGATTGAAATCAATCAATCTGATATCAATGCTGATAACAACATGGCGAGAATTTATAATTTATCCCGCGGTTTAATAACTTGAAGTTGCTCACACTTAATCAAATGTGATTGAATATGATCAAATCAGAAATTAAACGATGCAAAAAGGGAAAACCATGCAACTCTGCGATAACAAGGTACTGGTCCTGGCGGACGACTTTACCGGTGCCAACGATGCTGGGGTCAGCCTGGCGGAAACCGGCATGCGGGTTGATGTTGCGTTTGATGAGCATTACCAGGGAGATGCGCAGGCGCTGATCCTTAATAGCGACAGTCGGGCGCTGACAAAAACCGAGGCGGTACGCCGGGTTAGCGCGTTGCTGCAAAAGAGGGAGGGGTCGGTTGCGCCGCGCTGGGCGGTCAAGAAAATCGACTCTACCTTACGCGGTAACGTGGGGGCGGAGATTGAAACCATGATGCAGGCGCTGGCGTGTTCACTCGCCATCGTTGCCCCAGCGTATCCATCGGCAGGGCGAGTGACACAAGGGGGCCGTTGTTATGTAAACGGTGTACTGCTTACGGAGACTGAGTTTGCCAGCGACCCGAAAACCCCCGTCACTCATGCCGATATTGCCACTCTGATTACGCAGCAAAGCCCGCTGCCATGTCGCGCTATCGCTCTCACCGAACTGGATACCACGCTGTGTCATAGTGTGGCCTCGGGGGAGATAGCGATCGTTGATGCGCAAACCGATGCGGACCTCGATGCCATTATTGCCGGGATAGCCCGTCGCCAACGCCGTGTTCTGCTGGTGGGTTCTGGCGGCGTGTGTGACGCGCTGGCTCGCCATCTTGCCCATCGCCAGCATGGGCCGCTGTTGGCCGTAGTGGGATCGATGAGTGAAATTGCTCAGCGGCAAATTGCCGTGCTGCATGGGCACCCTCGAGTGCGGCAGATAACCATCGATGTTGAGCAGGCATTCACCGGCGTCACGACAAGCGATGCGCAGCGGATCGCTGAGGTGATTCAACGCGGCCTGCACTGTGTGGTGACAACCACGGTGGATGCCCAAACGCGGGAGCGTATTAGCGAACAGTGCCGGGTGCGTGGCGTCACGCGCGCCGAACTTGGCGAACGGGTCTGCCGTCACCTGGCGCAGTTGGTGAAAGCGGCGCTGCACAGCAGCCAACCCGGCGCGCTGTATCTGTCCGGTGGCGATGTCGCTATCGCGGTGGCAACCGCGCTTAATGCGACCGGGTTTCAAATTACAGGCCGTGTGGCGCAGTGCGTGCCGTACGGCCATTTTCTTGGCAGCCACTGGCAACGTCCGGTAATGACCAAAGCAGGCGGGTTCGGCAGCGAAACCACGCTGCGTGAAGTCGTAGATTCTATTGAGGAGAAAATGAGTGACTAACATCATTGCAGTAACGATGGGCGACCCGGCGGGCATTGGCCCGGAGATCATTATTAAATCGCTAACGGAAGGGGATTTGAACGGTGCGCCGGTGGTGGTGGTGGGATGCGTTGAGACCTTTCGTCGCATACTGGCATTGGGGATCACGCCGCACGCCGAGTTGCTGGTGATTGAACGTCCTTCACAGGCGCAGTTTACTCCAGGCACAATCAACGTTATCAATGAACCGCTGGCTAACCCACAGGCGCTTAAACCGGGTCTGGTACAGGAAGAGGCCGGGGACCTGGCCTATCGTTGTATCAAGCGCGCTACGGAACTGGCGATGGCCGGTGAGGTTTTCGCGATTGCCACCGCGCCGCTTAACAAGGAGGCGCTGCATCTGGGGGGGCATGATTTCCCGGGGCATACTGAAATGCTGGCGCACCTGACGCACACCAAAGATTACGCCATGGTGCTCTATACCGATAAGCTTAAAGTCATCCATATTTCTACCCATGTGGCGCTGCGTAAATTCCTGGATAACCTAAGCCAGCAGCGTGTTGAGACGGTGATTGGTATTGCTGACCGCTTCCTGCGGCGGGTGGGTTACCGCCAGCCGCGTATCGCCGTTGCGGGCGTCAATCCACATGCTGGGGAGAACGGACTGTTCGGCGATGAAGAGATTCGCATCATTGGCCCGGCCGTTAACGCAATGCAAGCGAAGGGCATCCAGGTGACGGGGCCATGTCCACCGGATACGGTCTTTATGCAGTGTCACGAAGGGCTATATGACATGGTGGTGGCGATGTACCACGATCAGGGGCATATTCCGCTGAAGCTGTTAGGCTTTTATGATGGGGTGAACATCACCGCCGGGCTACCGTTTATTCGTACTTCGGCCGATCACGGCACCGCGTTTGATATTGCCTGGACAGGTAAAGCTAAGTCTGAGAGCATGGCAACCTCCATTGCGCTCGCCATGCAAATAGCACAGGAATAACATGAAGGGATATAACCGGTTAGAGCAGATTATGGACTTTCTCAAAAGCCATAATCTGGTCACAGTCGACCAACTGGTCGCGGCGACGAATGCGTCACCCGCCACGATTCGCCGCGACCTGATTAAACTCGATCAGGAAGGGGTCATCAGCCGAACGCACGGCGGCGTTACGCTTAACCGGTTTATTCCTATCCAGCCCACTACGGTTGAAAAATCGCAGCGTAGTCCACAGGAAAAACAGGCGATTGCCAGCGCCGCCGCGGCGATGGTAAAAGCGGGTGATGCTATCGTACTGGATGCCGGTACGACCATGATTGAGCTGGCCCGGCAGATTACCCACCTGCCGCTACGCGTGATCACCAGCGACCTGCATATTGCGCTGTTTCTGGCGGAGTTTAAGCAAATTGAGGTCACCATTATTGGCGGCCGCATCGACGATAGCAGCCAGTCCTGTATTGGCGATCACGGGCGACGCTTATTACAGAATATCTGGCCCGATCTGGCATTTTTAAGCTGCAACGGATGGGATCTGGAGAAAGGCATTACTTCGCCGACGGAAGAGAAGGCCGCGTTGAAACGCGATCTCATTGCGAACGCCCGTCGCCGGGTGCTGTTAGCCGATAGTTCAAAATACGGCGCCTGGTCGTTGTTTAATATCGTGCATCTGGATTCGCTGACCGACATCATCACCGACCGTCACTTGAGCGACGACACTCGTCTGGCGTTGGAAAACAGCAAACCCCGGCTAACCATAGCGGGCTAACCGGGGCGACGGGTTTACGGTAACAGCGTAATATTCGACTTAATAATCGCCACCGAGCGGGCAAACTTCTCCTGCTCCTCGGCGGCGAGCTGCAGTTCAATAATCTGCTGTACGCCGCTTTGCGCCAGCACGGCGGGAACGCCGATGGCGACGCCTTCAACGCCGTATTCCCCGTCCAGAATGCAGGAAATCGCCAGCGCGCGGTGGCTGCCGGTAAAGATATTACGGCAGATTTCGGCAATGGTTCCGGCAATACCGTACTCGGTGCAGCCTTTCCCGGCGTAAATCTCAAAGCCTGACTTACGAACTCTCTCTGCCATCGACTCACGATCCAGTGCTTTACCGGTACGTTGCAGGTAGACGTTCTCGATAGGTGAACCGTACACCGACGAGTGCGACCATACTGGGAACTGGCTGTCGCCGTGCTCGCCGAGAATGAACGCGTCGATGCTTTGCGCGCCAATATCCAGATCCTGAGCCAGCTTGCGGCGCAGACGCGTGGTATCGAGCCACACGCCGGTACCGATAACCTGGCTGCGCGGCAGACCAGAAAGCTGCCACACCTGCCAGGTGATAATGTCGCAGGGGTTGGTGGCAATCAGGAAAATACCGTTAAAGCCACCGGCCATCATCTGCGGCACGATGCTATGTACAATTTTGGCCGTGCTTTTCAGCTCATCAAGACGTGTCTGGCCGGGCTTCAGCGCGCCGCCGGAGACGGTAATAACCGCAATATCCACATCGGCGCAGTCGCTGGCATCGCGGCAGGAGATGGTCATCATACCGGGCATATAGGCCGCGGCATCGCTGAGGTCCTGTGCGTGCGCTTCGGCACGGGTCTTATTCAGGTCGACCAGGATCAATTCTTCGCAAATATTCTGATTCAGCAGCGCATAGGCGGCTGACGCGCCGACGTTACCGGCGCCGATGATCATGACTTTACGGGCTTTCGTGTTCATGGTTATTCCAGTACAGGGACAAATAACAGTGGATAAAACTACTCGTTAACAACCGGTTAGCGCAAGAGCCGGGGCAAATTATAAGTTAATGCTATGAGACTAAACGATGGCGAATGATAGAGTAGAAAAACAACAATAAAACAGGACCCTGCACCCATGTACACGATCGCAATAACTCCATCCGCCGACCCCGCCGTCAATGCCCTTATCGCCGAGCTTGACCGTTATCAAAGTGCGCTCTATCCCGAGGAGAGTAATCATCTGCTGGATCTCGCGTCGCTGCCGCAAAATCAGCTGATCGTGATGGTTATCCGTAAAGGGGAAGAAGCCGTCGGCTGCGGGGCAATTGTGCTGGATGACGCGGGGCGCGGTGAGATGAAGCGGGTCTTTATCAATCCGACGCACCGCGGTCAGCGCCTGGGCGAAAAACTGCTGGCAGAGCTTGAAACTGCCGCATTGCAGCGCGGTTGCCGCACGCTGCAGCTGGAGACGGGGATTCACCAGCATGCGGCAATCTGTCTGTATCAACGCTGCGGCTATGAAGTGTGTGACGCTTTTGCGCCGTATCAGCCGGATCCGCTCAGCGTCTTTATGGTGAAACCGCTGGCTCATCCAGTAGCGCAATAAAGGCTTCCAGCTGGCGGCTCATGGCCCCGCGTCGCCAGACAAGCCAGGTCGTCAGCCAGCGCCATTTCTCTGCCAGCGGCCATGCCTCTACCTGATGATGCCCCGGCATGCTTTCCAGCATGCTGCGCGGCATTAATGCCAGCCCGGCTCCGGCAATCACGCAGGCCAGCATTCCGTGATAGGACTCCATTTCATGTATACGCCCCGGCGTCGCCTGGTCGGCATGGAACCAGCTTTCGAAATGCCGACGGTAAGAGCAGTTGGCGCGAAACGCATAGATACTGGCACCGTTGACCTCACTGGCGCGGGTAATCGGCGGATGCCCGTGGGCGGCGACAATCATCATCTCCTCTGGGTAGACGGGCATACCGTCCAATCCCGGATGCATCACCGGCCCATCGACGAACGCGGCGCTGAGCGTGCCTTCCAGCACACCGTCGGTCATCGTGCCCGATGGGCCGGTGGCTAAATCAAACTGAATGCGCGGATAACGCTGGTTATAGCGGGCCAGCGTTTCGGGAATGCGTACGGCGGCAGTACTCTCCAGCGCACCGAGAGAAAACAGCCCCTGCGGCTCATCGCCAGCCACCACCATGCGGGCTTCGTCAACCAGCGAGAGGATCTGCTGGCTATAGCGTAGAAAGCTATGTCCGGCGGGCGACAGACGCAGCCGCTGGTTCTCACGAATGAACAGCTCAACGCCAAGATCAGCTTCCAGCTGGCGAATGCGGGTCGTCAGGTTAGAGGGCACGCGATGCACTCGCTGGGCGGCCTGGGTAATACTGCCGGTCTCGGCAACGGCGTTAAACATCTCAAGCTGGGTTAAATCCATGGCATTCTCGTATCGTGAATGGTTCGGTTAATATTATTCATTTTTCATAAATGGCAGGATAGGCGAAACTGTCATCACTACGCAATTGATTGAGAGAGAAATAAGATGACTTCACCTGCAACGCACGCTGTCTCTATTAACCCGGCTAACGGCGAAACCATCGCTTCGCTGCCGTGGGCAACCGGTCCGCAAGTGGATATCGCCATTACGCTGGCGGATACCGCGTTTCGTCAATGGCGTAAGACGGCAATTGAGCAACGCGCTGACGCACTGCGTGCGATTGGCCGCGTTCTGCGTGAACGTGGTGAAGAGATGGCGCAATGCATCACCCGTGAAATGGGTAAACCGATTAAACAGGCGCGTGGCGAAGTGGCGAAATCTGCCCATCTGTGCGACTGGTATGCCGAACATGGCCCGGCGATGCTGGCCACCGAATCGACTCAGGTTGAGAATAACCAGGCGGTGATTGAATACCGTCCGCTTGGCCCGGTGCTGGCGATTATGCCGTGGAACTTCCCGCTGTGGCAGGTGCTGCGCGGTGCTGTGCCTATTTTACTCGCGGGGAATAGCTATATTCTGAAGCACGCGCCTAACGTGATGGGCTGTGCGGCGCTGATTGGCGATATCGTAGCGCAGGCTGGCGTTCCGGCGGGTGTGTTTAGCTGGGTTAACGCGACTAACGACGGCGTGACGCAGATGATCAACGACCCGCGCATTGCGGCAGTTACCGTGACCGGTAGCGTGCGTGCAGGTAAAGCGATTGGTGCTCAGGCCGGTGCGGCGCTGAAAAAATGCGTGCTGGAGCTGGGGGGTTCCGATCCGTTTATCGTCCTGAACGATGCTGATATCGACATGGCGGTGCAGGCGGCAGTCATTGGTCGCTATCAGAATACCGGGCAGGTTTGCGCAGCGGCGAAACGCTTCATCGTCGAAGCGGGTATCGCCGAACAGTTTACCGAGAAGTTTGTTGCGGCAGCGGCGGCGCTCAAAATGGGTGAGCCGACTGACGAAGAGAACTATCTGGGGCCAATGGCGCGTTTTGACCTGCGCGATGAACTGCATAACCAGGTGATGGCAACCGTCAATGAGGGCGCATCGCTGTTGCTTGGCGGCGAACTGCTGAGTAGCGAGGGTAACTACTATCCGGCAACCGTACTGGCGAATGTGGCGCCGACCATGACCGCCTTCCGTCAGGAGATGTTTGGCCCGGTGGCGGCAATTACCGTTGCCCGTGACGCTGACCACGCGCTGGCGCTGGCAAATGATAGTGAGTTTGGCCTGTCGGCGACCGTCTTTACCAGTGACACGGTCCAGGCCCAGCGCTTTGCGGATGAGCTGGAGTGCGGCGGGGTATTTATCAATGGCTATAGCGCCAGCGATGCCCGTGTCGCTTTCGGCGGCGTGAAGAAAAGTGGCTTTGGTCGTGAGCTGTCGCACTTCGGTTTGCGCGAGTTCTGTAATGTGCAGACGGTATGGAAAGATCGTCACTAACCCAAACGACGTAGCCCTTAGGCTCTGCTATACTCCCAGGCCGAAAATAGCCTGTGGGCAAGGAGTGTAAGTGGCTACGGTTATCAATAATGCCATGCTGACATCCATACTTGATGATGTCAGGCCGCTGATTGGGCAGGGGAAGGTGGCGGATTATATTCCGGCACTGGCCTGCGTCAGCGGCAATAAACTGGGGATTGCTATCAGCACCGTCGACGGGCAGCACTATAGCGCGGGCGATGCGACTGAACGTTTTTCCATCCAGTCGATTTCGAAAGTCCTGAGTCTGGTGGTGGCGATGAACCACTATCAGGCTGAGGAGATCTGGTCTCGTGTCGGAAAAGATCCTTCCGGGCAACCCTTCAATTCCCTTTTGCAGCTTGAAATCGAGCAGGGCATTCCGCGCAACCCGTTTATTAACGCCGGTGCGCTGGTGGTCTGCGATATGCTGCAGGGGCGACTCAGCGCCCCGCGTCAGCGGATGCTCGAAATTGTACGCAAGCTTAGCGGTGTCTCCAGTATTGGTTACGATGCGCAGGTGGCGCGCTCTGAGTTTGAACATTCGGCGCGTAATGCGGCGATTGCCTGGCTGATGAAATCCTTCGGCAACTTCCATCATGATGTCACGACGGTACTGCAGAACTATTTCCATTACTGTGCGCTGGAGATGAACTGTATTGAGCTGGCCCATACCTTCCTGTTCCTGGCCAATCAGGGGAAGGCGATTCATCTCGATACGCCGGTTATCTCCCCGATGCAGGCGCGTCAGGTGAATGCGCTGATGGCGACCAGTGGCATGTATCAGAACGCCGGAGAGTTTGCCTGGCGCGTGGGTCTGCCGGCGAAATCTGGCGTTGGCGGCGGCGTGGTGGCGATTGTGCCGCACGAGATGGCGATCGCGGTCTGGAGCCCTGAGCTGGATGAGACGGGGAACTCGCTGGCGGGTGTCGCCGTGCTGGAAAAACTGACTCAACAAATAGGACGCTCGGTTTACTGATGGACGCGTTAGAAAGCCTGTTTGTGCGACTGCAACGTTCACCGTTTCGCAGCCGCTTTCATCTGGGCGTAAAAGAACGGCAGTACTGTTATGACAAAGGTGCGCCGACGATTGACCAGCATGCCGCTGATTTTGTTGCGGGCAGGCTGGCTCCGGCGTGGCCGAAGAATGACGGTAAGCAGACGCCGATGCGAGGGCATCCGGTGTTTATCGCTCAGCACGCGACGGCGACCTGTTGTCGCGGCTGCCTGGAGAAATGGCATCATATTCCTCAGGGGCAGGCGCTCAGCGCTGAGCAGCAAAACTATGTTGTCCGCGTTATCCACCACTGGCTGGTACTGCAAATGAACCCGCGAGGCGGCTAACACTTATCAGTTTATTCTGAAAAACTATCGATTTTGATAGGTTGATGTGACTTCGCTCGTCCAATATGATAGGCCGGGCGACGTATCGGAATAAATTGCGTTATGAACGGATTTGACAAACTAATTACGAATAAAGGGGTAACGGGAACCCGGTTTGTCAGACGTATGTATCTGATGCGGATGCTCGGTACCTTTCTTTGCTTCCTGCCGATCGTGTCAGTGCTTATTGAACGCCATCAGCCGGTCTATTTTGAACTGCTGCTGGCGTGCAATGCGTTTATCTGGCCAACGGTTGCCTATCTGCGCGCCGTCCGTGCGCCTATACCCCGCGATGCTGAATACCAGAACCTGCTATTTGATGCCGGGGCCGGGGGATTCTGGATTGCCTTAATGGCACTGAACCCGCTGCCTTCGGTGACGATTGCCACGATCCTGCTGGCGGATCGTCTCTCTGCCGGGGGGATCCCGTTGATGCGTAAAGCGGCGGTGATGATGCTGTCCGTTTTCGCCGGCACCTGGGTGCTGACCGGGATGCCGTTTTATGGCGAGGTGACGCAGCAGACTATGCTGGCAACGTTGCCGCTGATTTCTCTCTACGTGCTGGCCCTGAGTCTGTTGACCGACAGTATTGCGGTGAAGCTGCGGCTGAAAAGCCAGGAGCTGGAACGTATCGCAATGCTGGATCCGCTGCTTGATATTGCTAACCGTCGTCTGCTTGAACAGCGTATCGCCTGGGAGCTTGTCCGGTTGAAGCAGAACTATGGCCACTCGCTGCTGATGTTTATCGATCTCGACAACTTCAAAGAGATAAACGATCGTCACGGGCATAAGGTCGGGGACGTGATGCTGAAAACCGTCTCGCAGATATTGCAGATGGCGACGCGCGGTACCGATACGCCGGCAAGGCTTGGAGGCGACGAGTTTGTGATCCTGCTGCCGGATACCACACTAGAAGAGGGGCGCGGTATTGCCCAGCGTATTATGGATGCCACGGCGGTGGTAACGGACCGACCGGATCATCATCAGACGCTAACCCTGAGCATTGGTATTGCCGATGCTTTACCGGACATGCACGAAGTTTCCGACTGGCTGCAGGCGGCAGATAGCGCCCTTTACGAAGCGAAACGTCGCGGAAAAAATCAGATCTTCGCCCATTAGCGGCATAAGAAAATCCAATGATTAAGCCTGTTGTGTTATCAAATTGTTAGCGTGATAGTGTGTAGCACGCTAACAAGGAGAATCAACATGACCGCACCTTTTACTCTGCATACCTTTTCTGAGGCTGACATTCTTGCGCACCTCGAACCGCTTTCCGATGTGCTTAGCAACTGCGTTAACGGTGGCGCGTCGGTGAGCTTTATGCTGCCTTTTAACGTTGAAAAGGCGCGGGCGTTCTGGCAGAAAACGGCGGCGAGTGTTGCTCGTGCGGAACGCGTGGTGCTGGTGGCGAAAGATAGCGACCACAAGATTGTCGGGACGGTACAATTAGTTATCGACCAGCCGGAGAACCAGCCGCATCGCGCCGATGTCTCGAAGCTGCTGGTGCATGAGTGCGCGCGTCGTGGCGGTATTGCTCGTGCGCTGATGCAGCGTCTGGAAGAGATTGCCGTTGATGCACAGAAAAGCGTGCTGGTGCTGGATACCGCCACCGGTAGTGGGGCGGAGACCTTCTATGCGCGCTGCGGTTGGCAGAAAGCGGGCGAACTGCCGCGCTATGCCTATATGCCAGATGGCGAACTGACGGCAACCTCCTTATTTTACAAATTTTTATAGATTCACTATTTATTCTCTCACTTTTGATCAAAACACGGTTTCATAAGCGGAAAATCTGATAAGTTATTAGACCAATTTAGCAGGTTGTATGACTAATCCAGAAAGGAACCCATTGTGAAAACACTGAACCGCCATGATTTCCCCGGTGCCCACTACCCTGAACGCATTATCCAGTTCGGTGAAGGCAACTTCCTGCGTGCCTTCGTTGACTGGCAGATTGACCTGCTGAACGAACATACCGACCTGAATTCCGGTGTGGTCATCGTTCGTCCTATTGCGAGCAATTTCCCGCCGTCCCTGAGCACTCAGGATGGCCTCTATACTACAATTATTCGTGGTCTGAATGAGAAGGGCGAAGCCGTCAGTGACGCACGCCTGATCCGCTCCGTTAACCGTGAAATCAGCGCCTACGCCGACTACGCGGAATACCTGAAGCTGGCTCACAACCCGGACATGCGCTTCGTGTTCTCCAACACCACCGAAGCGGGCATCAGCTACCATGCGGGTGACAAATTTGATGATGCGCCAGCGGTAAGCTACCCGGCTAAGCTTACGCGTCTGCTGTTCGAACGCTTCACTCATTTCAACGGTGCGGCGGATAAAGGCTGGGTGATCATTCCTTGCGAACTGATCGACTACAACGGTGAAGCGCTGCACGAGCTGGTGGTTCGCTACGCGCAGGAGTGGGCGCTGCCGGCTGAATTTATGACCTGGCTGAATGAATCTAACGCCTTCTGCTCTACGCTGGTGGACCGTATCGTCACCGGTTACCCGCGTGATGAAGCCGCTAAGCTGGAAGCGGAACTGGGCTATAAAGACGGTTTCCTCGATACCGCAGAGCACTTCTATCTGTTTGTTATTCAGGGGCCAAAATCACTGGCCAGCGAACTGCGTCTGGACAAACTGGCGCTGAACGTGCTGATCGTTGACGACATCAAACCGTATAAAGAACGTAAAGTCGCTATCCTGAACGGCGCACACACGGCGCTGGTTCCAGTGGCATTCCAGGCGGGGATTGATACCGTGGGCGAAGCGATGAACGATGCAGAAATCTGCGCGTTCGTTGAAAAAGCTATCTATGAAGAGATCATTCCGGTACTGGATCTGCCAAAAGACGAGCTGGAATCCTTCGCCAGCGCGGTGACCGGTCGTTTCCGTAACCCGTACATCAAACACCAGCTGCTTTCCATCGCGCTGAACGGCATGACCAAGTTCCGCACCCGTATCCTGCCGCAGCTGCTGGCAGGGCAGAAGGCGAGCGGTAAACTGCCTGCACGTCTGACTTTTGCGCTGGCCGCGCTGATTGCCTTCTACCGCGCAGAGCGTAACGGCGAAGCGTACCCGGTGCAGGACGACGCGCACTGGATTGACCGCTACCAGCAGCTGTGGGCTCAGCATCGCGACCAGCAGATTAGCACCACCGATCTGGTGAAAGCCGTACTGTCCGTGAGCGAACACTGGGAACAAGATCTTACACAAGTTGATGGATTGGTCGAACAGGTTTCAGCAGATCTCGACGCCATTCTGGCTAAAGGCATGCGTAAAGCGGTACAACCGCTCTGCTAATCGACCCCATACAGGCATCTAACTAACCCGGCTCCGGCCGGGTTTTTTACAAATGTAGCCCGGACGAGGCGAAGCCGACTCCGGAGTCGCACCGTATTTTCACTCAAGCACCTAATTAGTTACAACATACATTAAATGCCTTTTATATATCCACACCTGAACCCCGTGCCAACAAGGCTAAACAGCACAAAATGGGGCCCGTAAGCATACCATTACACCGCCAGTACTGCTTGAATACATGACTGAGATCACGTTTAATACACAACTTATTAACCTGATTGAAAAACTCATGATCGTTCGTCCACACCAGCACTGGCTGGCACGCATTTTCGTTTGGCACGGCTCTGTACTGCCGAAAATCTACTCTCGCTTACTGCTCAATTTCCTGCTCTCGATAGTGGTGATCCTCATCCTGCCGTGGTACTCCTCGTTAGGCTTTAAGCTCACCGTCGCACCGTTCAGCATTCTGGGCGTGGCCATCGCGATATTCCTCGGTTTTCGCAATAACGCCTGCTATGCCCGCTACGTCGAAGCGCGACAGCTCTGGGGCCAGTTGATGATTGCCTCACGTTCGCTGCTGCGCGAAGTGAAAAATACGCTGCATGACGACCCACATGTAGGGGAGTTTGTCCGCCTACAGATTGCTTTTGCACACTGTCTGCGCCTGACGTTACGCCGCCAGCCGACGCGCGCGGTGCTGGCTAAGTACCTCTGCGAAGCGCATCTGACGCAGGTATTAGCCGCGCAGTCACCGGCAAACCGTATTCTGCTTATCATGGGCGATTGGCTTGCAGAACGCCGCCGTTCAGGCGCGCTGTCCGATATTCTGTTCCACAGCCTGAATATTCGTCTGAACGACATGTCTATTGTACTGGCTGGTTGCGAGCGTATCGCCAATACCCCGGTGCCGTTTGCCTATTCGCTGATTTTGCACCGTACTGTCTACCTGTTCTGCATCATGTTGCCGTTTGCGCTGGTCGTTGACCTGCACTACATGACGCCGTTTATTTCGGTGCTGATTTCGTACACCTTTATCTCACTTGATACCCTGGCAGAAGAGCTTGAAGAACCCTTCGGTATGGAAAATAATGATTTACCGCTGGACGCTATCTGTAACGCTATCGAAATAGATTTGCTGCAGATGAATGATGAGTCGCAGATACCCGCCCGGATCACCGTCGATAAGTACTATCAGCTGAGTTAAGAGAGGGGTCGGTGACGCGCTGTACAGGAAGACGATAGGAAGGGTACAACGGTTTCTACAGCAGCAATTTGTGCTAAACAAGGCGAAAGAGCAGGGATGGTCACGCTTCTACTGGCATACGCGTATTCATAATCCGGCCCGTAAGCTTTATGATGAGTTTGTCGCAGCCGACGATTTCGTCCGCTATTCTGTTACGCTTTAAGGTAAACGAGCAGAATAAATCATTAAGGTTTTCCATGTTTAATGGTTGCACCGACATAAGGAGAATCAAAATGGAAAAAAGAATCGAAACTGCCGTGAACATCATTGTGTTCATTTCACTCTTCGCAACCGCCTGGGATTTATCGCTGGTTCGCGCCTTCAACTGGTAGGCCGCTAATCCCTCGATGATGCACTCCTGTTCGGGCGCAGACCACTGCTGCGCCCTTAAGCAGCGGATGAATCTTCAGATAATCAACGGCTTTTAGGCTAATTACCCACAAGGTTGTGCACCGTTTCTGTGGATAACATTTTCGCTAGCGCTCGCTCGCCATCCCCTGAAAGGTTTTGCGCCACTCTACCGGGCTGACGCCCAGTTTCTCGCGGAACGTCTGCCGAAAGGTGATGGATGATTGAAAACCGGAACGTTCCGCCACCTGTTCAATCGAAAGCGTGCTGCTCTCCAGTAGCGTCTGACTGCGGCGCAGACGCTCAGTGGTTATCCATTCACCAATCGACATACCGGTCGCTTTCTGAAAATGGCGGGTCAGGGTTCGACGACTCATGGCAGCCCGTTCTGCCAGCACATCAATTTGATGCGCCTGATGGAGATTATCCTGCAAATACGTCAGCAGCTGATTAATCCGCGTATCGCCCGTACGGTGCGGCACCACCTGCTCAATGAACTGCGCCTGGCCGCCTTCACGGTAGGGCGGCGTGACCATTCGGCGGGCGATTTGGTTAGCGATGCGCGCGCCAAAACGCTGGCGAATAACATACAGACAGCAGTCCAGCGCCGCGGCGGTACCGGCAGAGGTGATGATACCGTCGTCATCGGTATAGAGGACGTTAACATCAAGTCGGGCACGGGGAAAAAGTCGTTCAAACGCTTTCTCAAATTCCCAGTGCGTGACGGCACGGCGATTATCGAGTAAACCCGCATAAGCGAGCGCAAAGGTGCCGAGACACAATCCCACCAGGGTTGCGCCGTTTTGGCGAGCGCGAATCAGCGCTTCAAGCAGCGCTGGTGATGGTTTTTCATCCACGTGTCGCCAGAAGGGGACGATGACGATATCGCACCCGGCGAGCACGGAAAAATCGCTATCAGCCTGCACGGCGGTGCCTTCCTTTGACCACACCAGCCCCGGCGTTTCGGCACAAATATAACGCGTGAAACGCGGTGTTTCGCTCACGCTATTACCGAACAGGATCAGCGGTACGGAAAAGTGAAAGGTGCTGAATCCTTCGCTGGCCACGATCGCAACCGAGGTGGTGGACATAGGGCTATTCTCCGTTAAAACGTGACAGTGTCACCATCTTTAGGTGCATTAACATAGTCGAGTATCTGGTTATCTTCAGCATAGGCCAGCAGTGCACTGCGGGTGACTAAGCAGTGATTGATAGCTTCCATATGGGTGCCCACGATCTGTGCCTCAGGCACAATCTGATGCGCTTTCAACACATCTTCCAGACCAAAGATAATCGGACCGAAGCCCAGCACGTGCGCCCAGCCGGTGTTCATAATCACCACGCCTGGCTGGTAATGGCGCAGGTTATTCGCCACGCCGTCAATCCAGATGGAGTCACCGATCAGGTAGAGCGTTTTCTCCGCCGGATGCTGGAAAATGACGCCACAGGCTTCACCCAGTCGTTCGGCCAGTTCTGGAATCGCATAGAGTGCATCAGAGCCGTGCTGCCCATCGGTTTTGATCAACGCGATATCGCCGAAGCGGCTGGTTGCGGACAACTGCTGTAGCTGCGTAAATCCCTGGGAGCGGAGCAGCGCTTCATCGCTAGCGTTCTGCACATAAATCAGCATTGATTTGGGAATAATTTTCGCCGCCGTTTCATCCCAATGGTCTGGGTGGGTATGGGTGACGATAATCGCATCGACATCCAGCAGCTCTTCAGGGCGGCACGGCAGGTCGACCATCGGGTTACGCACCTCTGCGCGCGCCGTGCCGGGGAAGCCAGGATAAGCATCTTTTGGCGCCAGCATCGGGTCGATTAAAAAGCGTTTTCCGGCGTAGGTAATCAGCTGGGTGGCGTTGCGAATCTGGGTAATGTTCATGGTGGCATCCTCGTGCTCTGTTTCGATAATCACAGTATGCGCGTTGTGATATTCCCACGCCGCTGGCTAAAAGCCAACTTTCGATGTGATTGGGCCAATTTAAAACGCATTAATGCCATCCGGGCATAGTTATCATGAAAAATGAGTATGAAATTCGGCCGGTAAAGGCGTAGACAGGGTGTGGATAATGTATTTATCATACAAATGAATTAAGCCACAGCGCACTCGCGTTCCACTCATTCACTTGTGGGTTTTTGATTATGACCGCAGAAGTCAACGCTCTCATTATGCTTGCTCAATGCAACGAATCTAAGGGTTTTTATCGCCGCGCTCTGCGCATCTGGCAGGAGATATCGACGCATTTTGATGCTACGAAGGAGCAGTGTCGTTTGGCGTGGGACAAAATAAGCGCCTGCCATCTACAGCTGCAAATTAATACGCCGGTAGCGGTCAGTCGGGATAGCCGAAAGCAGGATGTAGAGCGCGATAAAGTTAAGATTCAACAACTGTTGGCGCAGGGCCATAGCATTAAAGAAATACAGCATCTGACCGGCCGTTCGATTGCCTTTATCTATAAATATAACCCCAGGAATAAGACCATCCATTAATAGCTGGATGGGGGCACGCCGAATGCCTGGCGGAAAGCGTAGCTAAAGGCGGCTGTGCTGGAATAGCCCACCTCCAGCGCAACGGCCGTTACATTCTTATTTTGCTTCAGATGAATGACCGACTCCAGAATACGCATTTTCTGTTTCCATGCGCTAAACGGCATGCCGGTCTCTTTCTTAAAATGGCGGGAAAAGGTGCGGGCCGACATCCCAAGGTGGTGAGCCCAATCCTCCATCGCGTGTTCAAGGCCCGGCGACTCCTGAATCGTCCTGCAGACTTTGATCAGCGCCGCATCGTGCGGCCACGGCAGCATTAACTCCACTTCCGGTAGTTTCAAAATCACATCCAGCAGCACGCTGACTAACTGGCCTTCTTTGCCTGCAATATCATAACGTTCTGGCGTGGTGGTGGTGGCGTAGTGGATAAACTCTCGCACAAAATCGCTGATGGCGACCACTTTACAATCACTGATGGGCGCAGGTAAAAAGTCGGGGTCAATATCCAGGTTTTCCAGATGTACGTCATCCAGCGCCCACACCGCATGCACGGTGTTATGTGGGATCCAGATACCATAATGCGCGGGGATGACCCAACATTTACCCGCAACATCAATCCGCATACTGCCTTTGCGCGCAAAATGAAACTGGGCAAAGGCGTGGCTATGTTCGGCAACATGGTTGCTGGCTTCCAGCACATACGAACGAAAATAGACCGACTGCGGCAGCTCTTTCATCGAGTCATCTTGCGATGAAAACCACTGTTTAGCCTGCTGAAGCGTGAAAGGGGTGCGATCGTCCATCATTATGGCATCTGTTCGATAAATATTGTCCTCACATCATAATACATACCATCAGCTTATCCATAATAATCTTCTGCACAGCATATTGACTCATTTATGGATAAGAAACATGGCCACGGTTTGCTCAGACGTAATTAGCATTGATGAATTGAACGATAATTGGTCGCGGATGGGGAATGACCTGCTCAGTCAGGCCGATATTAAAATCAATGGTGCCCGGCCATGGGATATTCAGGTTCATCACGCTGACTTTTTTAAGCGTGTATTTCAGCAGGGTTCGCTGGGTCTGGGCGAAAGCTATATGGAAGGGTGGTGGGACTGCGAACGCCTGGATATTCTGTTCTGCAAAATCCTGAAAGCAAAGCTGGATAAACAGGTGCCCGGCAACCTGAGGGATATTTTACGCGTTGTCAGCGCGCGTCTGTTTAATCTTCAGTCACGCAGCCGTTCATGGATTGTTGGCAAAGAACACTACGATATTGGCAACGATCTCTTTGCACTGATGCTCGACCCACATATGCAGTACTCCTGCGGCTACTGGCGTGACGCACAGACGCTGGATGAGGCGCAAAACGCCAAGCTGAAAATGATCTGCGAAAAACTGCAGCTTAAACCTGGTATGCGCCTGCTGGATATCGGCTGCGGCTGGGGCGGGTTAGCGGCTTATGCTGCGCGGAACTACGGTGTCAGCGTAGACGGCGTTACCATTTCTCGCGAACAGCAAAAGCTGGCACAGCAGCGCTGCGAAGGGCTGGATGTGAACATCCTGCTGCAGGACTATCGTGACCTTAACACTGGCTACGACCGTATTGTGTCGGTCGGGATGTTTGAGCACGTTGGGCCGAAAAACTATGATACCTACTTCAGCGTCGTTGATCGCTGTCTTAAACCCGATGGGCTGTTTTTACTGCACACCATCGGCAGTAATCAGACCGGGCTCAGCGTCGACCCGTGGATCAACAAATATATCTTCCCGAACGGCTGCCTGCCGTCGATTCGCCAGATTGCCAGCGTCAGCGAGTCACGCCTGATTATGGAAGACTGGCATAACTTTGGCAGCGATTACGATAAAACCCTGATGGCGTGGCACCAGCGTTTTAACCAGGCATGGCCGGGACTGTCGTCCAACTACACGCCGCGTTTCCGCCGCATGTTCAACTACTATCTGTGCGCCTGCGCCGGGGCGTTCCGCGCACGTGATATCGAGCTCTGGCAGGTGTTATTCAGCCGTGGTGCCGAAGGCGGCATGTACGTCTATCGCTAATGGCTTTGGCACGTCGCCTTCTGGCGGCGTGTTTTTAAGTTAATTCCATTATATTGTCTCTTATCTCGCTATTCATTCGTTAAATCTCATATTTTGTGTGTTACACAACCTTTCCATTTTTACTGCTTAATTCTATAATATTGGGTATTAACCTGAATTATTCTGGATAAGCCACTCTATGATGGATTTATCACTTAGCAAACCAGCAGAAATTGTCAAACTGCTCTGCGGCCGACTGCGCCAGGAGCGGCTTTCACAGCAAATGACCCAGGCTGACCTCGCAGCGCGCGCCGGTGTCGGGGTTAACACAGTCTCTAACCTGGAAGCCGGGCGTAACGTCAATTTTGATAGCCTGGTCAGGGTGGCGATGGTACTGGGCTTCGCCGGTGAGCTGGAAACGCTGTTTAAGCCAAAGATTGAGAGCCTGGACGATATCCTGCGCTATGAAAAAAGCGCCACGCGCCACCGGGTAAAGAGGAAGCACGACGATGCCTAATCAGGTCGACATCTATTACGAAGGTTGGGGAGAGCGTTGGCTATGGGGCCGGTTGGTTTCCTCAACTGCGCTGACCGGGCGGCCAATGATTGCCTTTGAATACAGCGAAGACGCCGTACGCAAAGGGCTGGAGCTAGCGCGCCTGACGCTGCCGCTTAATGGCCCGCGCTTGCGTCGGGATTTTCCCGCCCACCAGCTTGGCCTGCCGGGTCCGGTTTACGATGCGCTACCCGACGGTTGGGGGATGCTGCTGATGGATCGCCTATTCAAACGCCGGGGACTCAACGCCGCGCGCATTGGGCCGCTGGAACGTCTGACCTATATTGGCAACGCCGCGATGGGGGCGATGACCTTTCATCCTCTCCAGACTGATGACCCGCTAGCCGCGAAAGATAATGTGCCGCTTGCACAGCTGGCACAGGAAGTTCAGGCGGTGCTGAGCGGTGAAGGCGGCCAGTTCCTGCAAAAGCTGCTACAAATGGGCGGCTCGCCTCAGGGCGCAAGGCCGAAGGTGCTGCTGTATCGCCACCCACAAACGGGGCAGTTCACGACGGTCGCCGAACCCGAACTTGAAAGCTGGCTGGTGAAATTCCCGGCGCAGCAAGAGCACCCTGAAGTGTGTGCCATTGAAGCTGTCTACGGTGAGTGCCTTCGTCAGTGCGGTATCGCCGCGCCGGACACCGCTTATTTCGCGCTGCCAGGTGGGCAGGCCGCTTTTGCCAGCAAGCGCTTTGACCGCCAGGACGGTATGCGTGTGCCAATGCAAAGCCTTGCCGCTTTTACTGGCGCAAACTATCAGGTTGCCGGGTCGCTGGACTACGTGAACTTCCTGCGCGCCACTCATCTGTGCACCAACGATGTGCGGGAGAAGGCTCGTGCCTTTGAACGCGTATTGTTTAACGTCATCTTTAATAACCGCGACGATCACCCAAAAAACTTCGCCTATCTGATGGCGGCAAACGGCCAATGGTCGCTGGCTCCCGCTTTTGACGTCACCTACAACGATGGGCCGGGTGGCTATCATCAGATGGACGTGATGGGGGAAGCGTTGGATATTGAACGCCAGCATATGGTGGCGCTGGGTGAACAGGAGGCCGAGCTTACGCTGGCACAGATTGACGAAAAAATAGAGGCGTTTAGCGCGGTGGGTAACGCGTTTGCCGATACCGCAAGGTCGCTATATCCAGGCCGGATTACCGAAGAGACGCTGGGTCAGATTCAGCGGCAGATTCGCGATAATATCAGTCGATTAAAAAAGCCACTCTGACCATTCATTCCTTCGCCCCAAAGGGGCGAGGTTGGGGTGAGGGGCAGTTTGCACCACCCCTCACTTATCTCAATCAAAACATTGCATACAGCAGCGCCGAAACGGTTAATACGCCGCTCGCCATTACCATCACAGCGGTAAATCCGCGCATGGCTTTCAGCGCAGGACGGGTGAAAATTAGCCAGGTTGGGATCACAAACAGGAAGATCGCAATTAACGGCCCGCAGAGGGTTTCAATCATATTAATGACGTCAGGGTTAATATAAACCACCGCCGATGTCACAATAAACATCACCACCGACGTGATTAATTTAATCCGCTTAATATGGCTGGTTCGTTTAATCTTAAACAGATCGGTCGCCAGGACGTTAAAGGTTTCGGCTACCGGCATCGAAATGCCTAA
Organism: Kluyvera sp. EC_51; assembly: GCF_019584505.1. Classification (NCBI taxonomy): domain Bacteria; kingdom Pseudomonadati; phylum Pseudomonadota; class Gammaproteobacteria; order Enterobacterales; family Enterobacteriaceae; genus Kluyvera; species Kluyvera sp. EC_51. The sequence goes on from NZ_VDAG01000081.1 coordinate 102,361, forward strand.
AAAGGATTTCGTCATCCCCAGAATCGCAATAAACGGCGCCAGATAAAGCAGCGCGCTCATGCCGCCGTTGCTACCAATCACCGACAGCACGTTCAGGTTCTGATCTTTCGCCATCTCAAAGGTTTCGCGTGGCGTGCTTAAAATGCAGCTCAGTACGAAGAAGATAATACTGAAGAAAATCAGCCCGTAAGCGCGACGGATAACCCGTACCGACTGCTCCTCGCCGCCGTTACCCGGTTCACGATACCAGGAGGCCAGCGCAGGAATCAGCGGGGCAGAGCAGAGGGAAAAAGCGATAAGCGGCAGCGTCAGCCACAAATCTTTCAGCGAACTGCCAACCGTTGAGGCGTGGGTCTGCTGCCAGGCGTGCGTCACGTTGTTGATGTCCCATGCCGGAATCTGCGAGGCGGCGATAACGATAATGGCAATCGCAAACGGCAGCGCCAGCGCGCTCATGGTACTGACAACCCGGTCGCGGCCCTTGCTCAGCACCAGATGGAGGATCAACAGCACCACCAGCGTCAGCGTGGCGCGGTTAATACCGGCAATGTGCAAGCGCTCGGTCAGGAAGTGGCTGAGGGCGTACACCAGCGTCACCGGATAGTGCGCCACGCAGAAAAACAGCTTCATCGCCTGACGGCCCTTTGGCCCGAAGAACGATCCAAACAGCGGCAGCGTCCGATCCTCGCCGTCATGCCCCTGCTGGTCGCGCATAAAGACGCGGCAAATCAGCACGTGCGGCACTAACGATAGCGGGAATCCAAGAAGGAGTAGCAGAATAAAGACGAGCGGGCCGCGGGTACCAATTTCCACTGGTAGGAAAAGCGTGCCTGCACCAACAGTAGCACCATAAACACCCATCATCCAGATGGTATCTTTTTTCGTCCACTGAGGACGAGATATAGCTGTTTCTTTAGTCATAGTACTCATATATTTCGAGAATAACGCGAACGTTAATGGGGAGTTATTGGGGTAACCTAAGCGGAAAGAATAAACGAGGTGGAATTGATTTATTATTATTTGAGGCGATGCTAATGCCTTTTGTTCGATACTACTGGCAGCCGGATAAGCCTCGCAACTGTTTTTTGGTGTTTTCAGGAAACTACAAGATGGTTAATAACACCCATTCACACCATCTTAACTTATTACCATTAATATTAAAGGAACCGGCGATCGCTTGCCGGTTCCTGCTGATGATTAATTACCCCAGCGGCTTTTTAAATAATCAACCGCCTGCTGAGTTTGCGGCTGTTCGAGGTAGCCTTCGCGGAACAAGATTGTGCCATCGATATTTGCCGCGGACTCGTTCATATCAATCTGCTTTTTAAGCTCCGGCACGCCGCCCTGAACCGTCCAGTCTGGCTCATTCTTCGACGGTTCGCCCACTTTATACAGCGCGATGCCGATATAAAGGCGGGTATTGGTTGGTTTCACCACGTCGGCCCACCATTTTGCCAGCACATCGTAGCGCGCGGCATCACGGGCAAACGGCCAGTAAAGCTGCGGGGCAATATAGTCGAGCAGACCCTGCTGCACCCACTGGCGAGTATCGGCATAAGATTCATCGTACGCCGCCGCGCCGCGCGTATCGGAACCGGCCGGATCGTGTGAACGGTTACGCCAGACGCCCGCCGGGCTCACGCCAAACTCGACCTTTGGATTGAGCTGTTTAATGGTGTGAGAAACCTGGGCAATCAGCTGCTGCGTGTTGTTGCGACGCCAGTCGGCTTTTGATGCAAAGCCCTGGCCGTACTGGCGGTAGGTCGCGTTGTCATTGAGCGCTGAAGCGGGAGTTTCGGTATAGAAATAGTCGTCAAACTGCACGCCGTCAACCGGATAGCGGGAGACCACTTCAGCCACGATGCTCGTTATCCAGTCGCGAACTTCCGGGATGCCCGGGTCGAGTACGAAGCGGTCGCTCGCGGTGCGGATCCAGTCGCGATGCAGAACGTAAACGCTCGGCGGCGTCATCGACAGCGTATTATTTAATGCCGTCACGGTGGATGGTTTGATGTTAGTAGAAACACGATACGGGTTAAACCACGCGTGTACCTTCATGCCGCGCTTGTGCGCTTCATCCAGCATAAACTGCAGCGGGTCGTAGCCTGGATATTGGCCGATAGTGCCGGTCAGCGTTTCAGACCACGGCAAAATGTTGGACTGCCAGAGTGCCGTACCATCAGGCTTAACCTGGAAGAAGACGGTATTAATACCAAGGCTTTTCAGCTTATCGAGCTTCTCGCGCAGTGCAGCCTGCTGCTGAATCACGCGCTGCATGCTACTGCTGGCATTGATGGAGCTAATCGGTGGCCAGTCGAGGCGAGATACCGTAGTGAGCCAGACACCACGCATCGGTTCATTACTCTGCTGGGTTTTGCCAGTATTGACGTTAGAAGGCGACTTAACGGGAGTCTTTGAGTCACAGCTGACCAGAAATAACGCAGCGGCAATCAGCGCGGCGGCTTTTTTTGTTTTCGACATACGGAATAAACTAAAAGAACTGAGAATCATAGGTGCCGTTATTCGGGTTAAATCGAGTGAGAACATTCTCGTACTATTTAAGATGAAGTCAATCAATTAGCAGCGCTGATATCACACGAAATGATAACGATCATCCTGATATGTCATTTGCCTTATTTCTACGAATTTCTTATCGTTGATGGATATTCATCCCGAAAAAAGTAAGGAAGCCCTATGTCTGAACACTCACATCTTGCCTGGACCTGGCAAGGCAGCGCCGAACCGGACGCGCTTGAGCTGAAACGTATCGCCGTTCCGTCATTGGCTACCGGCGAAGTGCTGGTACGCAATGCGGTTATCGGACTAAACCCGGTTGACTGGAAAGTGCTGGGGCCGGGGTTAATTGACTGGGAGAAGGACCATGTCCCAGGCGTTGACGGTGCGGGCACGGTGGTCGCGCTAGGGGAAGGGGTTGATAGCAGCTGGCTCGGCCAGCGGGTGGCGTATCATCAAAGCCTGGCGAAACCTGGTAGCTACGCGGAACACACGCCGGTTGCCGCCCGCGCCCTGATGCGCGTTCCGGATGCGGTGAGCTTTGACACTGCGGCAAGTATCCCATGCCCGGCGCTGACCGCCTGGCTGGCTATCGAAAAGCTGCCCGTCATCCCTAATGCGCCGCTGCTGATTAGCGGCGCCGGCGGCGCGGTGGGGCATTATCTTGTTCAGTTTGCGGCGGCGAGAGGATTTGCGGTGACCGCGATGTGTAACCAGCGCCACTGGCAGCGTTTGCAGGCAATGGGCGCGCAGCGCTGTATTGCCGGGCCATTAGCCGCAGGGCAATCCTGGCCAGAGGCGGATGCCGCGTCGTTCTATGCGGTGATTGACAGCGTGAATGAAGATCACGCCGCTCGCTTGACGCCAGCGCTGAAGGCCAACGGCCATATCATTGCGATTCAGGGGCGGTTAAGCGAGTGGCCCTGCGCGCCGTTCGGTAGAACCCTGTCGATGCATGAAGTGGCGCTCGGCGCGCTGCACTGGTATGGCGATGATGAAGCCTGGCAGCAGCTCACCGCTGCGGGTGAGAAGATAATGGCCGATCTCGCCGCTGGTCGTCTGGTGGCAGAAGAGACGGTGGCTACCGGGTTCGATAAGCTGCCGGAGCTACTGGACCAGCTCCGTCACCGTCAGTTCAGCGGCAAACCGCTGGTGCGAGTTAACCCTTAGAACGACCGGTTCCCCACGGGTTGAACGCCGGTTCTTCCGGCGCGATATCCACATCACCTGACAGTGAGTCGAGGTAGAGGGCTTCTACTTCTGCGCGCGCCCACGGCGTACGGCGCAGAAACTTGAGGCTCGATTTTACGCTCGGCTCATTCTTAAAACAGTTGATGTTAATCAGCTTGCTCAATTGATCCCACCCATAACGCGCCACCAGCGCATTGACCTGCATTTCCAGAGTGACGCCGTGCAAAGGATCTTTTGAAATATGTGCTGTCATGCGGGGTCCGTTAAACATTGAGTGAAAAAGAGTGAGCGGGGGGAAGGTTACAAGAAAGCGGAACCTCCGGCAATGACTCGCGTTGAGCGGTTGAAATACTGCTCATTTTTCAGGCGGTTTTGCGTGGATTCTGACGCACAACGATACTGCTAAATTAGCAGAATTCACGTAGCGCACGATAAAACAACGAAATAGTTTAAAATCAAATAGTTAAATGTTTATCGGGGAACCGCAGCTCGAAACAGGTGATACCACCCTCGCTTTCTACCCAGCATCGCCCCTGATGTAACTGCATTATCGAACGCACGATAGAGAGACCCAGACCGCTGGAGTGCGCCGAATCGTGGCGTGCAGGATCGGCCCGGTAAAAACGATCGAACAGTTTATCCTGATGAGCGCGCGAGATAGTTTCCCCTCGGTTTATCACCCGGATAGCCATGCCGTCTGCTTCGGCGGCGACCGCTATCGTAATCACGCTTTGCGGTTCGGCGTAACGCACTGCGTTAGACAGCAGGTTTGCCAGCGCGCGGCGCAGCAACTGGGCATCGGCGTACACCGTTCCGCTGCCCTGGGCGTGGAAGGAGATGCCACGATCGGCGGCCAGATCCTCAAAATAGTCACTCAGGCGCTGAATCTCTTCGGTGACGTTTATCTTGTGGCGCTGGATGGCCCGGTCAGGCTGCTCCGCCTGGGCGAGGAACAGCATATTGTCGATCATCCGCGACATGCGCTGTAGCTCTTCGAAGTTTGACCCCAGCAGCTGCTGGTAATAGTGATTATCGCGAGCCGCGCCTAGGCCCACTTCAGTCTGACCGAGTAGGGTGTTAATCGGTGTGCGCAGGTCGTGGGCCATATCCGCGCTGACCTGTTTAAGTTGCTGGAATCCACGCTCGAGTCTTTCAAGCATCGCATTTACCGAGTCGATCAGGGCATCCAGTTCGGTCGGTACGCCGTGTTTATCGAGGCGGGAAGAGAGCGTTTGTGTGCCGATTTTTGCGGTGTGTTCGGCAAGTTGATGCAACGGCAACATCCCGCGGCGAGCGAAAATAACCGCCAGTATGACGGAAATTGCCGCCATCATGGCGGTAAAAAGTATGATGTTGGTACGGTACGCCTCAAGAATATGGGTGCGCTCGCTCAGTACTCTGGCTGAGAGAATTTCCAGCGGCGGCTGGTCGTTGGCCGACGGACTGATTGCCGCCATATAGACCATCGGCGTGCCGTCCGCGCTGTTGGCATGATGTACGGCGGCGGGCGTCAGCCGCTGGTTGCCAGCAACGGGGGTAACGGCCGGAATATCGCGCCGCATCGGATTGACTTCCAGCAGCGTGGGCCCGCCAACGTAGCGGATAATCAACAACGACTCCGTGTTGCCCAGCATATTGGCAAACAGATGGGGCTTTTCGTGGATCAACTGGCGGGCATCAAGATCCCGCAGCAGCGTGCTGATCTGGTCGACGCGAGAGACCAGTGCCGCATCGTCGCGTATTGTGAGCTGCTGGCGCAGCCCATAGTAGAGTGCGCTGCCCATCACGGTTAAGGCCGCAAAGGAGAACGCCGCCAGCAGAACGGCTAATCGAAAAGTCAGGGACCTGCGCTTCATGGCGCTTTCTCGCAGCGATATCCAACACCGTGCACGGTATGAATCAACCGTTCGCTAAAGGGATCGTCCACTTTTTGCCGCAGCCTACGTACCGCGACGTCCACCACGTTGGTGTCGCTGTCAAAATTCATATCCCAGACGCGGGAAGCGAGAAACGTTCGTGAGAGCACCTGGCCGGGATGCTGTAGAAAGCAGACCAGCAGCTTAAACTCTTTGTTGGTGAGCGTGATGAGTTTGCCGTCCCGTTCGCAGCGAAATTTTTCGATATCCACCACCAAATCCGCCAGCGAGAGACGTGCTTCTGGTTCTGGCTGACGCTGGCCGCGGCGCAAAATAATACGAATACGTGCCAGCAGCTCGGCGAAGGAAAATGGCTTCACCAGATATTCGTCGGCGCCCAGGCCCAGCCCGCGTAGGCGATCCTCCAGCGCCCCGCGTGCGCTCAGAAACAGCACCGGAATCTGGCTATGGGTACGTAAGCGTTCCATGACCGTCCAGCCGTTCATTTCCGGCAGCATGACATCCAGCAATATCAGGTCATAACGTTCTTCCCGCGCGAGATGCAGCCCGTCGATACCGTTGGCAGCCCAGTCCACGGTATAACCCGCTTCATTTAGCCCGTTCACCAGATAGGCGGCGGTTTTCGCTTCGTCTTCAATAATGAGGATTTTCACCCAGCGGGTCCTGTAAAAAGTAGAGAAAAGGGCGCGGAAAGCGCCCCAATTTTGTCAGTATAACCTTAGTATCCCGGCACGTGGGCCGCTTTCATTATCAGGTTAGCCACCGCTTCTGGCTGCGAGAGTAGAGAGACGTGGCTGGATTTCAGCTCAATGGTCTGCGCATGCATTCGTTTCGCCATAAAACGCTCCAGATCCGGGTTGATAGTGCGATCCTCCGTGGATACTGCATACCAGGTTGGCTTGTGCTGCCAGGCGGCAACGGTAGTTTTAGCCTGGGTAATCGCTTTACCGATTGGTTGCTGCACGGCGTAATAGGCCTTGGCTTCGCGTTCCGGCAGGTCACCGGCAAAATCATGAATAAACGCCGATTCGCTCAGTGCGCCGTAGCCATCGTCGCTCCATTTCAGGCCCGCCGACGCTGGCGCCGCAGGGTATCGTTTGGTTAATGCCGGATAATCTTCCCCGGCCTCCGGTGCGCGGGCCGCAATATAGACCAGCCCTTTCACTTCCGGCTCATCTCCCGCCTGACTTATCACCATACCGCCGTACGAGTGCGCTACCAGAATCACCGGGCCATTTTGCTGTGCCAGCGCGCGTTTCACCACCGCCACGTCATTATCCAGAGAGGTCGTTGGGTTCTGCACTGCCGTGACGTGCAGGCCTTTTGCCTGTAGCAATGGGATCACTTTTCCCCAACTGGAGCCGTCGGCGAACAGGCCGTGCACCAGCACGATATTTTTAACTTCCTGCGGTGTGTCCGCCTGTGCGGCGAGCGGGCTTAATGCGCCCAGTATCAGGGAACTCAGAACGGTAAGATGGCGTAATTTCATGGTTAATCCTCAGATTCAGCAATGGGGTCATGGCTACTGTAGTGGCCTGGGACCCACAAAGTGCTGACGCTGAAATGACAAAAAAATGACAACGGAAAGTCGTAGGTCTAAAAATCAGGGAGGTGGCAAGCGGTTGATGATGTGGTAAACAGGGAGATAAAAATGATCAACCGGGATGGTTAACATGCTGAAATACCTCTCACTGCTGGCTGTTCTGCTGCTGGCTGGATGCGCCAATACGCCAAACTTGCCGCCAACGGATACCATTGTGGCGATAAAACCGGATGATACCGGCATTATCGCCAGTTCAAAAAAATACAGCTATCGTTTCGGGCGCGCGGGCATGCCTCAGGAGTATCAGCGCTATAAAACATTCTACGATCGCTTTCATCAACAGGCTTCCGGTGTACGAGTTAACTTTGTGGCCGAGAACCACGAGCTAACGGCGGAGTACCTGGTGGTGATTGATAAGCGCAAAGTGGATGCTGAGCAACAAACCGTGCTGGTGAATCAGTATAAGGCGAAGCCGATTGATAACGATCATCTTGGAGTGATGTTTAAAGCCAGCGGCTTCTGGGTGTTATCTGATGAATCTGATGACCTGTCTGCGCCGTATCGGCTGGAACAACCGATTGTGGTCTCCATCAGCGATAAGACCCAATCGATTACCACTCTGGGCACCATCGCGATGATCCCATTAATCCCGTTGTTCCCACTGTATATGATGTACGGATGCGCGACCGGGCCTTGCATATAGGGCCAGGCAACTTAGCGTCGGGGCGTGCTGCATCGCCAGGCGATCAGCGCGCAGACCGTCAGAACCAGCCCCAACTGCTGCACCATACCGGCGAGCCCGAGTAAGGTCCCCAGCAGCAGATAGTAGCTTAGCCCGAACAGCGCGCCAGCAACCCCGGCCTGCTCCCGGTAGCGATGCAACGCCTGGCTCAGCACGTTCGGTATTGCGATGCCGTAGGCAACCACCACGCCAGCAACCGGAATCAGTACCCACGCGGAATGTTGCAACCCCCATGCGACGACACCGGAGAGCAGCGCCAGAATGCAGGCGTAATACACCAATCGTTCTGGCGTCAGGCCGGAGGTGAGCAGTCTCCGGTTCAACAGGCTCCCCAGTAGTGAAGCGATCGCCAGCAGGAATCCCGTCCAGCCAAATGCCGTTGAACTCCAGCCCAATTGTGCGAAAAGAAAGGGACTCAGGCTGTAGTAACTGAACAGCATGGTATTCAGTAGAGCAACGAGCATGGCGTTTTTCCAGAGCGTGCCGTCCCGCACCATACGGCAGGCAATCTCGGCAACTCGTGGCCTCTTCACGTTATTCGGTCGTGTTTCTGCAAGGGCGAAGAACGTGAGTATGAGCAACAATAACGCCAGCCATACTAGCGCAAAAAAGACGCCGGTATGACCATACAGACTGACCAGCCAACCGCCGCTAACCAGCCCAAAAACCGGGCTCATCGCGAGCGCGGCTCCCATAACCGAAAACACACGGGCGAGGGCGGTTGATTCATAGCAATCGCGCAGCATCGTCTGCACCACAACGGAGCCGGAAGCGGCTCCTATTGCCGCCACCATACGCGCCAGTAGCAACAGGGTAAAATCGTTGGCGACAACGGCCATTGTGGCGCCCACGCCATAACAGACCAGCCCGGCCATCATGGCTGGCCGACGTCCGATGTGGTCGCATAGCCAGCCCCACAGCGCTACCCCGACCGCAAAAGCGATAAAGTATACGGAAAGCGTTTGAGCGGCGCGCTCGTGGCTAACCTCAAATGCGCGGGCGATGTCCGGCAGCGCCGGGCTATATAGGGTTTCCACCAGTTGCGGAAACATAATTAGCAGCGTCAGCAGCCATAAGGGCGGACGGGTGGTGATATTCATGATGAGATCCAGTGCGTCAGAAAATTGAGGCGTATTATTGCGAACGCACGGGTGTCTTATTACCATATTAAAGACATTATCTATCAAATATCGGACAATTCATGAAGATTAGCCCCAGCGATATATTCGACCCGGATCGTTTTAATGAACCGGTTGTCGGCATCGCGTCCGATATGGGCGTGCATGATTCCGGGCGGCACAGCCATCAGCGCCATCAACTCCTCTTTTCGGCGGCAGGAAGCATCACCATTGAACTCGATCAAACCCTGTGCCTGCTGCCGCCGGGCCGGGCTGCCTGGATCCCCGCAGGCATCGTTCACCGCGCCATTATGCGCGGCGTGCTGGCCTATCGCTCTCTCTATTTTTCAACGACATTACCGCTATCGACGCTGCCGCTGCAGATAGTCGAAGTGAACCCGCTCTTTTTTGAGGTTATTGAACGAATGGCGTTCTGGCCCTGGGGTATGGAAGCCGCGCAACAGGCCAGCCTGATTACCGTTTTTAGTGAGGAAATGCAGCGCGCACGTCAGGAAAACTGGACGCTAAAATTCCCCTCAGACCCACGCCTGAACGACTGGTTGGATAGGGTGCATAAGGGAGATTTACCGCCGAGATTGGGTCAGTTAGCCCAGCAGGCAGGTGCCTCTGAGCGCACGATAAGCCGTATTTTTGTCAAAGATACCGGCATGAATTATCAAAGCTGGCGGCAGCAGTGGCGGCTACTGAAGGCCATGGAAATGCTGTCCGATGGACTCTCGTTAAGCGATGTCGCGCAAGGGCTTGAGTTTGTTAGTGACAGCGCATTCATCGCTTTTTTCCGTCAGCATACCGGCACCACGCCGACACGCTACTCGCCGAGATAGCGGAGCCTTCCGCCAGATGACAGGATTGTCATCTGGCTAACCCCTTTCTGTAGGGTTCCCCCGAGTAGACTGGCCTCATCGTAGCCCGGCCGAGCGCAGCGACGCCGGGGTTTATACGGGAGCAGATGAAGTGCCTGATAGCGATGGGGGGGCGCTTCAGGTTTGTGCCATAAGCGGACATTGAAACTAATATTCGGTAACAAGTATCGCCGGGCGTTAGTTTTTTATTGAGCTGCTTTGTAACGTGCCTCCAGCTTATCCATGAATCCAAACAAGACCTGATTCATTTCACTGTAATCATGAGCACGAAGTTCAGCAGGGGTGTTAACGAAGCGATATTCTGCGGCGAGGCTCAGGCCTTTTTCTGAATGAGCGATCAGCTGTTCAACAACTTCCAGGGTTAGCTCCATATGACACTGGAAACCAAAGATGCGGTCTGAATAAGAAACGATCTGGCGCGGACAGCCTTCGCTAAAAGCGATAATTTTTGCTTCCGGGGTCAGACCTGGCATGTCGTTATGCCAGTGACCAACTTCAAGCGTTTTAGCAAAGTGAGAGAACATTTCATCCTTGCAGCCGTCTTCAGTTAAAGTGATCGGGAATTTACCAATCTCTTTTTCAGGGCTGTGAGCAAACGGTGCGCCCAGCGCTTCACCGATTAGCTGTGAGCCGAGGCAGATACCAATCACGGCTTTACCCGAGAGAACCGCAGAAGCAATCAATGCCTGTTCACCTTTGGAATCAAAGTGCGGGCATTCTTCCAGAGTAATGGTTGGGTCTTGCGGACCGCCCATAACGATCAGAAAATCGATGCCTTCGGCGTTTGCTGGTAACACTTCACCAGCGTACACACGTGAGTACGTCACATCATGACCCTGATTTCTTGCCCATGTTTCATAAGCCCCTGGGGCTTCGAAACTTTCATGTACGATAAAGTGGACTCGCATTAGGATATGCTCCTGTAATATCGATGATAATTTGAATAATAAATCACTCACCCATTACGGCTGTACAGCGGGTGGTTCCAACTTTGATATCATAATTGCAGGAGCTAAATCTGAAATGCCAGGTAGTATAGATAAGGCGCCAAGACATGATGAAGCAACTGGCTGGTCAGGCACAGCGATAAGCTATCAACGTGGAGAGGAAGATCCTCCACATCATCATGTTGAGGGACAGCTACTGTTTGCCTCCAGGGGGGTGATGCTGGTTGAAACAGAGAGTAACCGCTGGGTAATACCTCCCCAGCGTGCATTATGGTTACCGCCTCTTCAGATCCATAGTTACAACCTGCTTTCACAAACAGACCTACGGGCTATCTATTTCAGCAGCAGCCTCATAGCAGAATGCACGAACTTTACGAAGAGTAGCCAGGTGCATGTGATTACTGCTACGGCACTTGTGAAAGAGTTGATAGCTGGGCTATTCAGTGAGGACTACAACGAACCGAGCCAACGGAAAATGGCTCTGTTGCTTCTGGAAATTCTCAGCGAGGCTCCCCCATTAGCTGCGGAGCTTCCAATGCCACATGACGAGCGATTATTCAATGCAGTCAGAGAGTTGCTGATTAATCAGCGCTGGGATATATCGCTGAGTGAGCTTGCTTTTATTGCAGCCGTGTCTGAACGTACATTTTCGAGATTGTTTGTTAAGGATACTGGATTTAGTTACAGAACCTGGAGGCAGAGAGCCAGAATTTGTGCGTCGTTAGATCTTCTCGCGAATGGCATCCCAATCAAACAGGTTGCTTTTCAGCTAGGTTTCTCATGTCCAGCCGCATTTACTGCTGCTTTTCGCTCCATTTTGGATTCAACGCCACGCGATTTTACTAACCCGTTATCGTAAAGAGGAAACAATGAATACCAATCAAGATATCTGCATTGCCTCAGCCATCATTACTGACGAATCCGGGCGCTGTCTGCTGGTCAGAAAACGTGGCACGACTCACTTTATTCAGCCAGGCGGTAAAATGGAACCAGATGAATCCCCTGTCGCGGCCCTATCGCGAGAACTGCAAGAGGAGCTGAATCTTAACCTGACAGGCCAGGACTTTAGCTACGTTGGGCGATTCACTGATAAAGCGATAAACGAGCCAGGCCGCGTCGTTATTGCTGATATTTATCACTGTGTCCTTACTGCAAGCGATATTCAGCCAGCAGCGGAGATCGAAGAAGTTATCTGGTATTCCACTGACGGTTCGAAATCTCTACTATTGGCCCCACTTACAGAAAATCAACTAATGCCCTTAGTGGAAACGCTGCACCAAAGTTTTTCAGAATCTCTTCTGGAGCGTGGCAGAGGCAACTAATCAACAACGAATGTTAATTCAAACTGAATTTTAATGTCCGCTTTTCGCTCTCAGCGGACCTTCAACTCATCCGTATCCCCATCTTCATGCCAGAAGCAGATGTTTCCTCCGGTTTAAAGTCAGTAATTCAAAAGGTAGAACCGCCTAACGTGGTTGAACACCCCACCATAAATATTTTCTTAAGGATTTCTTAACCTTATCGACCCTCAAGGTTGCGATTCAGGATTTTTATTGCAACATTCTTATCATTCTCCCTATTTCATACCGTTATGTGATAATTGAAATCATTATCATTACCATCTTCATGTTGATGTGCTTTAATCCACTCGCTATGCATTCAGGTGTTATCTACTCATTTCTATAAAGGATTAACGTATGAAGTTTGGTTTCTCATCCCTCTGCTCCATTGCGGTGCTGACCTCATCTGTATTGTTAACACCGTTCGCCAGCGCGGCGGACAACAGCGACGGTCTTGTGGTTTATAACGCCCAGCATGAAAACCTGGTGAAATCCTGGGTTGACGGTTTCACCAAAGAGACCGGCATCAAGGTGACGCTGCGTAACGGCGGCGACAGCGAGTTGGGCAACGCGCTGGTACAGGAGGGCAGTTCATCTCCTGCTGACGTTTTCCTGACTGAAAACTCCCCGGCGATGGTGCTGGTTGATAACGCGAAGCTGTTTGCGCCGCTGGATAAAGCCACCCTGGACCAGGTTGCTCCGGCTTACCGTCCAGAACACGGGCGCTGGATTGGTATCGCGGCGCGTAGCACCGTGTTCGTCTACAACCCGGCTAAGCTGAATGAATCCCAGCTGCCAAAATCGTTAATGGATCTGGCGAAACCTGAGTGGAAAGGGCGCTGGGCCGCGTCTCCATCCGGTGCTGATTTCCAGGCTATCGTCAGTGCAGTGCTGGCGTTGAAAGGCGAGAAAGCGACGCTGGAATGGCTGAAAGGGATGAAAACTAATTTCGTGGCCTACAAAGGTAACAGCACGGTGCTGAAAGCTGTCAACGCTGGCCAAATTGATGGCGGGGTGATTTATCACTACTACCGTTTTGTTGATCAGGCGAAAACCGGTGAAAACAGTAAAAACACCCAGCTGCACTACTTCAAACACCAGGATCCAGGCGCGTTTGTCAGCATTTCCGGTGGCGGCGTACTGGCTTCCAGCAAACATCAGCAGCAGGCACAGGCCTTCGTGAAATACATCACCGGCAAAGCGGGTCAGGACAGCCTGCGCACCAACGATGCGTTTGAATACGCAGTGGGCGTGAATGCCGCCTCCAACCCGAAACTGGTTCCGCTGAAGGATCTGGATGCACCAAAAGTTGAAGCCTCCACGCTCAACAACAAAAAAGTCATTGATTTGATGACGCAAGCTGGCCTTCTTTAATTGATGTAGTGGTGAGTGCCTGATGTCAGTGGTTAATATTACCCACGCGTCGGATCTCCGGCGCAGTGGGATGCGACGCCGTCCGGCGTTGACGATGATTTTGCTCGCGATACTGTTCGCGCTGTTATCGATGATCCCCCCGGCTTTTGTGGTGGTGATTGGTTTTGACACCGGATGGGACACGGTCAAGGCACTCATTTTCCGTCCGCGTGTTGCTGAACTGCTCAGCAACACGCTGCTGTTGGTGATCATTTCCGTTCCGCTCTGTGTGCTGGTAGGGGTGATGCTTGCCTGGCTCACGGAACGAACCACCCTGGCCGGGCGCCGTATCTGGTCAGTTCTGGCCGTCGCGCCGCTGGCGATCCCGGCCTTTGTGCAGAGCTACGCCTGGGTCAGTGCGGTGCCGTCCATTCATGGCCTAGGTGCCGGGGTCTTTCTCTCGGTGCTGGCTTACTACCCCTTCATTTATCTTCCGGTCTCTGCGGTAATGCGCCGCCTCGATCCGACACTAGAAGATGTCGCCGCGTCATTAGGCACGCCGCCCTTGGCCGCTTTTTTCCGTATTGTTCTGCCCCAGCTAAAACTGGCTATCTGGGGCGGCGCGTTGCTGGTCACCCTGCATCTGCTGGCGGAATATGGCCTGTACGCGATGATCCGTTTTGATACCTTTACCACCGCCATTTACGATCAGTTCCAGTCGACGTTTAGCGGCCCGGCGGCCAATATGCTGGCGGGCGTGCTGGCACTTTGCTGCCTGGTGTTCCTGACGCTTGAAGGGACGACGCGTGGTAAAGCGCGCTATGCTCGCGTGGGTTCAGGTGCGCCGCGCGAACAGCATCGTCTACAGCTGAATTTACCGCTAAGCGTGATAGGGCAGCTTTTCTCGCTGACGGTGTTGATGCTGGCACTGGTGGTGCCGCTGGCGGTGCTTTGTCGCTGGTTGTGGCTGGGCGGCATCGAAAACTGGGCTCAGGCCGACCTCTGGCTGTCGCTGCGCCAGACCATCGTGCTGGCCTCCGGCGGCGCGTTGCTCATTATGCTGGCGGGGATCCCGGTGACCTGGCTGACGGTGCGTCACCTGCGTCCGCTGTTCCGCGCGCTGGAGGCGTGCAACTACTTCACCAGCTCGCTGCCGGGGATTGTGGTTGCGTTGTCGTTGGTCACCGTAACCATCCATTATCTGCGTCCGCTTTATCAAACCGAGTTCACACTGTTTCTGGCCTATCTGCTGATGTTTATGCCGCGTGGGTTGGTGAATCTGCGCGCCGGTATTGCGCAGGCACCGCTGGAGCTGGAAAACGTTGCTCGTAGTTTAGGGAAAACACAGGCCCGCGCCATCTGGGGGATCACCATGCGTCTGGCCGCACCGGGAGCTGCGGCCGGCGGCGCGCTGGTGTTCCTCGGCATTACCAACGAACTCACGGCGACGCTGCTGCTTTCACCGTTGGGTACCAAAACGCTCTCCACCGGATTCTGGGCGCTAACCAGTGAAATTGATTATGTTGCCGCAGCGCCTTACGCACTGTTGATGGTGCTGATCTCGCTGCCGCTGACCGGACTCCTTTACGTGCAGTCGCAAAAATTAGCGGGCCTGTAAGATGATTGAATTAACGAATATCTCCAAAAAATTTGGCCAGATGCCGGTGCTTGAGGATCTGAGCTTGACGGTGATGCCGTCCTCCCGCACGGTGATTGTCGGCCCGTCCGGTTCAGGCAAAACGACCTTGCTGCGTATTCTGGCCGGTTTTGAATCGCCGGACAGCGGGCAGATTGTCCTGAATGGCAAAACGTTGTTTGATGCCAACACCTTTGTGCCTGCGCACCAGCGCGGCATCGGCTTTGTGCCGCAGGAAGGTGGCTTATTCCCGCATATGAAAGTGGCCGATAATATTGCCTACGGCCTGAAGGGGTCAAAAAAGGACAATCAGCGTCGGGTAGCAGAGTTGATGGATCTGGTCTCCCTCAGCCATGAACTGGCCAATCACTGGCCGCATGAGATCTCCGGCGGGCAGCAGCAGCGTGTTGCGCTCGCGCGCGCCCTGGCGCAGGAGCCGGTATTGATGCTGCTGGATGAGCCGTTCTCTGCGCTGGATACCGGGCTGCGTGCAGCAACGCGCAAAGCCACCGCGGATCTGTTAGATGAGGCCGGGGTGGCGTCGATTCTGGTCACCCACGACCAGCAGGAGGCGCTCTCGTTTGCCAGCCAGATTGCGGTGATTCGCAAGGGACGCTTCGCCCAGGTTGGGACGCCGATGGCGGTCTATTCGCAACCGGTGGATGAAGCTACGGCGCTGTTTCTCGGCGATGCGCTGATTTTCCCGGCGCAGGTGAGCGGCGGGGTGGCAAACTGCGCGCTGGGCGCGATCCCGGTGGATAACCCACTCACGCGCGGTGAAAAACGCATCATGCTGCGTCCTGAACAGGTCGTTATCGCGCCTTATCTATCCGACAGCAATCCGGCTCAGGCCGTGACCATCGTCGATGTGGATTTCACCGGCCATTTTTCAACGCTAACGCTCACCTCTCCGGCATGGCCTGATGTGCTGCAAGTGAAAACGGTCAGTCTGCAAAAATGGCAGGTGAATATGGCCGTAGTGCTGAAGATAGAGGGAAATGCCTGCGTGTTAGGCGATTATTGACGAGTTCTATCCGTGCGTTCGCGTGCCGGGGAATCATTGTTGTTCTGTATAACATCCTCCCGGCACCACCGCAGTGCACCCGCCCCACAAACCCTCCCCAAAATAGTGAATCGGCACTGCTGGAAATCGCTAATAACCTGAAAAACAAGATAATTAAAACCTGGCATACCCCTTGCTTAGATAAATATGAAAGGGCAGCACACACAATTTGACCAATAGCTGGCTAGGGTTCCGGTTCACTTCGGTGAATGACTGGTCCGAGAGCGGGCGACCTCTGAGAGGTTACACGGCGGGACAAAAGCCCGGGAGACAGCAGCACCAGTTGGTGTCGCGCTGCCCCCTAATTTTGTGCCACTCAGAGGTCAAGCATGAAAAAAACGCCATTACTCCGCTCTCTTGTACTGTCGCTGGCAATGCTGGTCAGTCTCCCCACCTTTGCTGCAGTGAAAAAAGAGTTCAACGTCTGCTGGACCATTTACGCCGGGTGGATGCCGTGGGGCACCATCAGCAGTAGCAAAATCATCGATAAATGGGCCGACAAGTACGGCATCAAAATCAACGTTGTCCAGCTTAACGACTACATCGAATCCATCAACCAGTACACCGCAGGTCAGTTCGACGGCTGCACCATGACCAATATGGATGCGCTCACCATTCCCGCTGCGGGTGGGGTGGATTCCACCGCGTTGATCCTCGGTAGCTACTCGGAAGGCAATGACGGCGTAGTGATGAAAGGCGAGGGCAAAACCCTCAAAGACCTGAAAGGGATGAAGGTCTACCTGCCAGAACTCTCCGTTTCTCACTATTTGCTGGTCCGTGGCCTGGAAAAAGCCGGGCTGGCGGAGAAAGACGTCACCGTGGTGAACACGTCGGATGCTGATATTGTCTCGGCGTTCGGCACCTCTAGCGTACAGGCCGCAGTGGCCTGGAACCCGCAGCTTTCCGTCATCAAAGGCACCCCAAAAACCACCGAAGTGTTCAGCTCTTCGCAGGTGCCGGGCGAGCTTATCGACATGATGGTGGTGAACAGCGAAACCCTGAAGGACAACCCGGCGCTCGGCAAAGCGTTGACCGGCGCATGGTACGAGATGATGGGGCTGATGAAAGCCCAGGATGCTAACGCGCTAAATGCGATGGCCGCCGCCTCCGGTACCGATTTGGCTGGGTATCAGGCACAGCTCAAAACCACCCATCTGTTCTATACGCCGCAGGACAATATTGCCTTTATCAGCTCTCCTGAACTGGCGAAAACCATGCAGCGCGTGGCCGCGTTCTCCTTCGATAAAGGTCTACTGGGTGATGGTGCGCAGAGCGCTGATTTTATCGGCATGAGCTTCCCGGGCAACGTAACCCAAGGCGATGCCCGTAACGTCAAACTGCGCTTTGACGACAGCTTCGTGAAAATGGCCGCTGCCGGCACGCTGTGATAACGGACGGAATTTCCATGCGACAAATTAATCGTCATCCCACTTCTGGTCTGCGGCTGATGCTGGTCATGCTGCCTTTCTTCCTGCTGCTTGCGGCCTACTTTTTTGGCTCTGCAGTGCGGCTGGAAGCGAACCCGCAGGACAAGCTACTGCCGGGTCTACAGCAGATGCTGGACGCGCTATCGCGGATGGCGTTTACCCCGGATAAACGCAGCGGAGAGTATCTGTTTTGGGTCGATACCCTGGTCAGCCTGGCGCGTCTGCTGGTTGGGCTGGCGATTGCCTCACTGCTGGGCCTGTGTATTGGCGTGACCTCCGGCGTGTTCCCGCTGTGGCGCGCGTCGCTGTCACCGCTGATGACGGTGCTGTCGATGATCCCGCCGCTGGCGATATTACCGGTGCTGTTTATCGTTTTCGGGCTGGATGAACTGTCGAAAGTGATGCTGATTGTTATTGGCATCACCCCGATGCTGGCGCGCGATCTGGAGCATCGCGCCTGCGAAATCCCGCCGGAGATCCTGATTAAAGCCCAAACGCTGGGGGCCAACAGCTGGACGCTGGTCCTGCGCGTGGTGCTGCCACAGCTGCTATCCCGTCTGCTGACCTCGCTGCGTCTGCTGTTGGGATCGGCGTGGTTATTCCTGATTTCGGCCGAGGCGATTTCGTCCACTGCCGGGCTGGGCTACCGCATTTTCCTCGTGCGCCGCTATATGGCCATGGACGTGATTATTCCATACGTCCTGTGGATCACGTTGCTGGCATGGCTGATGGATCTGGGGCTACGTCAGTTACATAAAACCTGTTTTCCCTGGGCGGAAGGAGGGAAGGCATGAGCTTTATCACTATCAACAATATCTGGCAGGAGTATGGCGACCACGTCGTGCTGGAGCGTCTGAACCTGCAGGTCAAAGCGGGCGAGTTCTGCTCGATGGTTGGGGCATCCGGCTGTGGAAAATCGACGTTCCTGCGCCTGCTGCTTGGCCAGGAAGCGCCAAGCCGTGGAACAATTACCCTGGATGGTAAGCCGCTAAGCGCCGAGCCGGATAGCAGTCGCGGCGTAGTGTTTCAGCGCTATTCCGTTTTCCCACACCTCAGCGTGCTGGATAACGTCACCATTGGGCTTGAGCTGCCGCAATCGCCGCTGTTCGGGCGACTGTTCGGTGCCAAAAAACGCGCGGCGCGCGAACGGGCAGCGGAGATGCTGGAAAAAGTGGGTCTCAGCCATGCGCTGGATAAGTACCCGGCACAGCTTTCCGGCGGCATGCAGCAGCGTTTAGCCATCGCCCAGGCGTTCATTATGCAGCCCCGCGTGCTGCTGCTTGACGAACCCTTTGGCGCACTCGACCCCGGCATCCGCAAAGACATGCATGCGCTGCTGCTGCAACTGTGGAGTGAAACCCGGATGACCGTATTTATGGTCACGCACGATCTTTCCGAAGGCTTCAACCTCGGCACCCGTTTACTGGTGTTCGACAAAGTGCGCATAGACCCGCAGGCACCGAATGCCTTTGGCGCGCGCATTACTTATGACATTCCGCTTAACGAGACGCGGCTCTCCGCGCTGAGCGGTACGGCTCCCGACAACGTTTATGCATTAAAAGGGTAACCCTATGAAAACGAACACACCATTGCGCGAAGAGGTTCTGCCAGGCGGTGGACACCTGTCATTCGTGCTCAAACGCGGACAGATCCTACGCATGACGGATATAGACGGCGGGGCAAACGTCAGCCTGCTGATGCTTAACCCGCACCACAAAAGCGAGCGTCTGAACCTGCCCGATACGCTGAAAGGTCAGCACACAGCGCGCCTCACCGCCGGGCACTGTTTTTACTCCGACATGGGCCGCGTGCTGGCCGGGATCACTGCCGATACTAGCGGCTGGCACGACCCGTTTGGCGGCGTACTGAACGCACAGGAAGTGGCGGAAAAATACGGGCAGGGGCGCTACCAGGATTTGCGAAACGGTTTCTACCGTAACGGCACCGACAACCTGCTGGTCGAGATGGGTAAGTGGGATCTCAACCTTGAGGATCTGCTGATGGTGATCAACGTCTTCAGCAAGGTCACGGTAGATGACCACGGACAGTTTAGCTTCCACAGCGGCCATTCGCAGCCGGGTAGCTATGTCGAGCTGTTTGCGCCGATGGACACGCTGATAGTGATGACCGCGCTTCAACATCCCATGGATCCGTCCCGCGAATATGCGCCGCGCCCGGTGCAGTTGAGCTGGAGACAGGCTGAAGATGAAGACGCTGCTATTAACGCGTTGCTGACGCGACCGGAAAACGAACGCGCCCTTACCAACACCCAACTTTTTGCCCTCTAAGGAGCCACAAGATGACCATAGCCAGCGAGAAACAAGCCCAACACGCCAGCTTCCGCCATGTGATCCCGGCGGGTGAACCTTACCTGTTTGAAGTGAAGAAAGGGCAAACGCTGCGTCTGCTCGATCTGGAAGGCAATCAGGCAGTAGACACGCTGTTCTATAACGCGGATAAACCCCGTGAACGCTACGATGCCCAGCGTACGCTGCGTCGCCAGAATAATGCCTATCTCACCAGCGGCAGCGTGCTCTACTCAAACCTCGGCAACCCGCTGCTGACCATCGTCGCCGACACCTGCGGCCGTCACGATACGCTCGGCGGCGCCTGCGCACAGGAGAGCAATACCGTACGTTATGCTCTCGACAAACGGCACATGCATAGCTGCCGGGATAACTTTCTCTGCGCCTGCCTGCACGACGGCCGCCTGCAAAAGCGCGATATTGGCGCGAATATCAACTTCTTTATGAACGTACCGGTGACGCCCCAGGGCGGGCTGACCTTTGAGGATGGGATCTCCGCGCCGGGTAAATACGTGGAGTTGCGCGCCGAGTGCAACGTCATTGTGCTCATCTCCAACTGCCCACAGTTGAACAACCCCTGCAACGGTTGGAACCCAACGCCTGCCGAGGTGCTGATATGGAACTAACGCCAACTCGCTGGCAACGCCTGCGTCAGGTGATTTATCGCCTGTTTGAAGTCCGTGCCGGACGCCTCCTGCCGTAAACGCCTTTGCCCCCGTGGACGACCATGGGTGAGCCGAATTCCGGCGGGACGACCCGCCACGATTGAGTCTGACCTATGTTGACGACACTCCTGATTGCGAACCGCGGGGCGATTGCCTGCCGCATCCTGCGTACCCTGCGCGCCATGCATCTGCGCGGCGTGGCGGTCTATTCTGAGGCTGATATCAGCAGCCTGCATATCCGTGAAGCGGATGAAGCCTTGAGCCTGGGCGAGGGCCCGGCGGCCAATACCTATCTGGTGATAGACAAACTGATTGCCGCGGCGCAGGCCAGTGGCGCCCAGGCCATTCATCCGGGTTATGGATTTTTGTCGGAAAACGCGGCGTTTGCGGAAGCCTGTGAAGAAGCAGGGATCGCCTTTGTTGGCCCCACACCGGAACAGCTACGTCTGTTCGGGCTGAAACATACCGCGCGTGCGCTGGCGAAATTGCACGGTGTACCGATGCTGGAAGGCACGGAACTGCTGGCGGATGTGAACGAAGCGCTGAACGCTGCTGAGCAGGTCGGCTATCCGGTGATGCTGAAGAGCACGGCGGGCGGCGGTGGTATCGGCATGCGCGTGTGCTATAGCGCTGAAGAGCTGAACGATGCGTTCGACGCCGTGGTGCGACTGGGGAAAAACAACTTTAGCGACGCGGGCGTGTTTATCGAGAAATACATCGAACGGGCGCGACATCTTGAAGTACAACTGTTTGGCGATGGCAGAGGAGACGTCATTGCTCTCGGTGTGCGCGACTGCTCGGTACAGCGCCGCAACCAGAAAGTGCTGGAAGAGACTCCCGCGCCAAACCTGCCTGCCGGCATGGAAAATGCACTGTGTGAAGCGGCGATTAAGCTGGGTAAAGCGGTCAACTACCGCAGTGCGGGTACCGTCGAATTTGTCTACGATAGCCACGCCGAGCGGTTTTACTTCCTGGAAGTCAACACCCGCCTGCAGGTTGAACACGGCGTAACCGAACAGGTATGGGGCGTCGATCTCGTACGCTGGATGATTGAACTGGCGGCGGGGACGTTGCCCCCGCTGGCGGCATTGCGTGAAACCCTCAAGCCGAATGGTCATGCTATT
Source organism: Kluyvera sp. EC_51 (assembly GCF_019584505.1). Classification (NCBI taxonomy): domain Bacteria; kingdom Pseudomonadati; phylum Pseudomonadota; class Gammaproteobacteria; order Enterobacterales; family Enterobacteriaceae; genus Kluyvera; species Kluyvera sp. EC_51. The sequence continues at coordinate 124,091 of NZ_VDAG01000081.1, forward strand.
CAGGCCCGCGTTTACGCTGAAGATCCCGGCCGCCAGTTCCAGCCGTCTCCGGGGCTGCTTACCGAAGTGGTGTTTCCGGCAAACGATCGCCGTACGCTGCGTATCGACAGTTGGGTGGAGTCCGGCTGCGATATCCCGCCGTTTTTTGACCCGATGCTGGCGAAAATCATCGCCTGGCAACCGACGCGCAAAGCTGCCGTTCAGGCGTTACATACCGCGTTGGGAGAGACACGTCTTTACGGTGTGGAAACCAACCGCAGCTACCTGCAGCAGATTTTAACCTTCACACCGTTTGTTCGCGGTGAACCCTGGACCCGATGCCTGGAAGGGCTCAACTATCAGGCCTCCACGCTGGAGGTGCTTAACGCGGGTACGCAGACCACGGTGCAGGATTATCCCGGGCGTACAGGATATTGGGCGGTAGGCGTTCCGCCCTCTGGCCCGATGGACAGCCGAGCGCTGCGGCTAGGTAACCGTCTGTTGGGCAATGATGAAAGTGCCGCCGCGCTGGAAATTACCCTCAGCGGCCCGACGCTCAAATTTAACTGCGATGCACAACTGGTGGTCACTGGCGCAGAGATTGCGCTGACGTTGGACAACGAACCGCTGGTGAATAATCGTGTTTTCACCGTGCGAGCGGGCATGACCTTACGTATGGGCGAAATCAGCCATCAGGGTGTACGCAGCTACCTCTGTCTGCGCGGCGGGTTCAACGTGCCGGACTATCTGGGCAGCAAAAGTACCTTCACCCTGGGGCAGTTCGGCGGCCACGCCGGACGGGCGCTGCGCACCGGTGACGTGCTGCATATTGCGCCGTTAACCGAACCCGTTCAGGAGAACGAACTGCCAAATGCACTGCGCGCCACACTGGGTACCGTGCGTGAACTACGGGTGATCTACGGCCCACACGGTGCGCCGGAGTATTTCACGCCGGGCTATATGGCGACCTTTTTCGCCACCGAATGGGAAGTCCATTTTAACTCCAGCCGGACCGGCGTGCGCCTGATCGGGCCGAAGCCGGAGTGGGTTCGTGAGAGCGGCGGTGAGGCGGGTCTGCATCCGTCAAACATTCACGACAACCCATATGCCATTGGCGCGGTCGATTTTACCGGGGATATGCCGGTGATCCTGGGGCCTGATGGCCCAAGTCTGGGCGGATTCGTCTGCCCGGTGACCATTATTGAGGCTGATTTACCGGCGGTCGGGCAGGTGAAAGCCGGTGATAAAATCCGTTTTGTGCCGGTTGATATCGCCACTGCGCGCCGTCTGGCGCAGGCTCAGAAAGCTGAGATCGCCACCCTCGAACCACAAGAGGTTGCCTGGGAACCTGTCGCCCTTGAGTCGCCGGTGGTGCTGGAACAAGGGCGTGCAGACCAGCGCCTGGTGGCGCGACTCTCCGGTGATACTCACCTGTTGCTGGAGATTGGCGAGCCGGAGCTGGATCTGGTGCTGCGTTTTCGCGGGCATGCGTTGATGCAGGCGCTGGAAGAGAAATCACTGTGCGGGATCGTCGATCTCACGCCGGGGATTCGCTCACTGCAAATTCACTATCAGCCGGAAACGCTGAGTCTGGCAACCCTTCTGGAGATAGTTTCCGGGGTATGGCAGGGCGTTTGCGAGCAGGCGTCGCTGTCGGTGCCATCGCGTATCGTCTGGCTGCCGCTCTCCTGGGACGATCCGGCGTGTCAGAAAGCCATCGATAAATACATGACCACCGTGCGCCGCGATGCGCCATGGTGTCCGAGCAACCTGGAGTTTATTCGTCGTATCAACGATCTGGCGAATATCGATGAAGTCTATAAGACGGTGTTCGACGCCAGCTATCTGGTGATGGGATTAGGGGATGTCTATCTTGGGGCGCCGGTCGCGACGCCGCTCGACCCGCGCCATCGTTTGGTTACCACCAAGTACAACCCGGCCCGAACCTGGACTGCGGAAAACTCGGTGGGAATTGGCGGGGCGTATCTCTGCGTTTATGGCATGGAAGGGCCGGGCGGCTATCAGTTCGTCGGCCGTACGTTGCAGATGTGGAATCGCTATCACGCGGTTGATGATTTTGGTGGTAAGCCGTGGCTGCTGCGCTTTTTTGACCAGATTCGTTTCTACCCGGTCTCTGCCGACGAACTGCTGACCATTCGCCGTGACTTTCCGCTGGGCCGTTATCCGCTGCGTATTGAACATACCACGCTGAATCTGGCGGACTACCAGCAGTTCCTCGCGGATGAAGCCCCTGGCATTGACGCATTCCGCGCCCATCAGCAGGGGGCATTTGACGCAGAGCGCGAGCGTTGGATTGCCAACGGTCAGGCACATTTTGACAGCAGCGACGTGGTGGCGGATGAGGGCGATGATGCGCCGTTGCGGCCAGGACAGGCGGGTATCGACAGCCCGATATCAGGCAATCTGTGGCAGGTCAACGTTGAGGTGGGCAAAACCGTGCGCGAAGGGGACGTGCTGGTGATCCTGGAGTCGATGAAAATGGAGATCCCGTTGGTAGCCTCGCAGGACGGCGTGGTCAGCCAGGTGCGCGTTCAGCCGGGTTCTTCGGTGCGAGCGGGCCAGTGTGTGGTAGTGCTGGAAAAAACGGTCTGATGTCATTCATGCTCTGGCGGCTGGTGAGGCCGCCAGGGCTTCGTGATGAATGACATTGGCGTTCTATCTGAGAAAGGCGTTAGGCAATAGGCCATTTCCACTCTGGTTCTAAATGCGGGCAATGCCCAAACTTTCCCGTGAATAGAGTCCAGGCGTCGTCACCAGTCGATTAATTAAATCGGCAATACTTAATCGGGAAACGTTGCTACCAGAGAAATTCTCCCCTTTATGCGTTAATGCATATTCCACTTCACTTCCGTTTGTAAACCAGGCGGGACGGATCAGCGTATAGTCCAGATCGGATGCTTCAATCACAGCGGCGGATTCCCGGTACGGCGTTAATACGCTACCGTGGTTTTCACCTGGAACTTCATCGTAAATACCCATTGAAGTAATAAAAATCAGCCTGGTAATACCGGTTGATGTCATCGCTTTAACAATGCAGTGCGCCTGTTGTTTCATATTTCCTGATAAATTGGCATAGACCGCATCCTGGCCATGCATGGCGCCTGTCAGTTGTTCCGCGTTGAGCACATCGCCGTCCACAATCGTTACTCGAGATGGGTCGGGATTGTTTAATCGTTTGGCGTTGCGTAAGTACAGGGTGAGATGAACATCGCTATTATCCAGCAGATAGCGTGTCGCCACCCGCGCCAGGGAACCCGCAGCACCCAAAATCAATACCTTAGTCATTTTGATATCTCTTTCGTCATCAGAATGAGGCAAGTATAAAGAACGTGTTTATCATTGTATGTGGATTAGTTTTGCTTTCAGAATTCAAAAATCCGGAATAATAATTTTCAAGTTAATCTTGGCGAGGAACTCATTACTACAGCTACAGAATATACCCAGGTGAATCATTGCAGAAGTGAACGACTGGTCTATGCTCAAACATTAAAGAGATATAGTCCGCGGGCTATTTGAAAATAATAATAATTTTCGTGAGATGAGGATGGAAATGAAACGAATTCTGTTCGCTTTTCTGACATGTCTTTTCACGATAACCACATATGTCGCGTCAGCGGCTGAACCCCGACAGGAACCCACGCAACAAGAGCGTGCGCGTACGGTCTATATTTTTCACCAACCTATTGTCATGCTGCAGGCCAAATTTGGTCTCACCACTCCGGAAGAGCGGGTTTTACGCATCAGGAATACGCTGCGGAATTTCACTGAAGATGACGTCCGGGAACCGCTTAAGCTTCTATCAGTTACCCGCTATAACCAACCCGGCAAACTCATTGTTATGAACGGCAAACCGGTGATGTTACTGACGGAAGGCGATCTTGACGAGGGGGACGATCTCACGCTCGATCAGGCTGCGCAGCGCGTATTGGTGCGTATGGAAGCGCAAAGAACGGCGCTACGGGATCAGTATAATAGTCGCTGGCTTGTGCTCTCAACGGTAAAGGCCGCGGCAGGCCTGCTGGGGCTAGTGCTGTTCTGGTATGGTTCTTATCGGTCATGGCGCTGGGTGAAGCGTCTGTATCGGCGACGTATCATTGAAAATCGCAGCTGGATCCCACAAAGTTGGCGACGTTTTATTGGCGCAATCGAAACGCGTCTTTATGCACTGCTGGTTATCCTGCTCGGAATTATGGCTCTCTATCTCTGGCTAAGTTGGGCATTCAGCCTGTTCCCCTGGACCCGTATCTGGGGTGCTTCTTTGGGCGACTGGTCTGTAAAAGTCATTCAGGACATCGCACTTTCTGTCGTTTCTGCTTTGCCAGGTCTACTGATAGTACTGGTTATTTTCTTGCTCACCGCCTTTATTTTAAAACTGCTTAAAGTGGTGCTTGATCAGGTTGCGGCCGGGCGTCTACAGCTTCCGGGTATCCATCCGGAAACGGTAGGCGCCACGCGTAAACTCATCTCAGTCATGGTGTGGCTTTTTGCACTTTCAGCAGCCTATCCTTTTCTGCCTGGAGCCAATTCATTAGCGTTTAAAGGCATCAGCGTCTTCTTTGGTTTGATGCTGACGTTGGGCTCGGCGGGAATAATGAACCACGCGATGAGTGGACTGGTGCTTATTTATTCCCGTGCGCTACGTAAAGGCGACGTGATCCGCGTGGCTGATAACGAAGGGCTGGTGAGTGAAATTGGCATGCTGGCCACCAAGATTATTACTCGCGAAAATTATGTTGTTACGGTGCCCAATGCGGTGGTGGTAAGCGGCAAAATTACCAACCTGAGCGCACAGACCAATGGCGGCGGGATCAATCTGACGGTCGGTGTAACCATCGGCTATGACACGCCCTGGCGACAGGTTCATGCCATGCTTGAACTCGCCGCCAAGCGGGCGAGGGGAGTCGACCAGAATCATCCGCCGTTGGTACGTCAGCTCAGCCTGATGGACTGGTATATTGCCTATGAATTACAGGTGTGTCTGTTAGACGGCCAATCTTTAGCCGAAGCGCGCAATGAACTCTATAGCCATATTCAGGATGTGTTTAACGAGTTTAACGTGCAGATCATGTCGCCGAATTTTGTCATGCAGCCTGAAGGTTCCGTGATGGTTGCAAAAGAAAACTGGTACCCAGCCCCGGCGGTTCCTCCTGAAGGAGAAGGGCGTCTATAGGGCGCAGGATACACCGGATCATTTCTCTTGCCTGTAACCGGAGAGGCGGCGCTCAAGGTTGCTCTGAACCTGCGGCCATTCGTCATCAATTATGCTGTAGCGGATGGAAGTACGTTTTCGACCATCGGGCATAATTCGTTCGTTTCTGATAATGCTTTCCTGGATCGCGCCAATGCGGAGAATGGCGGCCTGAGAACGCTCATTCAATACATCAGTCGTAAACTGAACGCGAATGCACTTAAGTTGCTCAAAGGCGTATCGCAGCAGCAGCAGTTTACTCTCGGTATTTGCGGCTGTTTTTTGCCAGCTTTGTGAATACCAGGTATGCCCAATTTCGAGCTTTCGGTTTTCACGATCAATCTTCCATAAACGCGTTGACCCAATGACACGTTGGTCGGATGAGAGCGTTACAGCAAACGGCATGACCGTGCCATCGGCTTGACCTTTCAGGGCTTTCTGGATGTACGAATCAACGGTGTCAGCAGACGGGACTACCGTAAATGGCAGGGACCAAAGTTCACCATCTTCAGCTGCATCAATCAATAGCGGAGCATCAGTTTTCAGCAGAGGACGAAGCGTTACAAGAGAGCCTTGTAAAGTAGGGGGCATATTGCGGCCTTACGGTTATTTTACGTAGCTGAATCAGGTCTTAACCATCATGTCAGCAAATTTTCTTATCAGCAAGAATGGTCATCGTGTGTTCTTGTTTGTCGCAGTGTACCTGCATCCAGAGAACGGATGCAGGTGAGAATGGCCCAGGAGACAAGAGTATTTGACTCAGACCAGCGAGTTAGCGATACCAGATCCAATTTAACATAATATACATTATGCGCACCAGTAAGGCGTAAGAGAGAATCCAGCATTCTGGCACAGGAAAACCCCAGCCATCAGGTCATCGTCCGTCAGGACGGCTCTGGTGAAGCTGCCGCGCCGGAT